>NZ_JAGHQW010000210.1 GCF_017744115.1 Salinisphaera sp. G21_0
CTTCATACAAATTGAGTGAAAATGATTTTCTCCATAATTGAGATTTTAGAATGCTGCTGTTTTCCGATATTGCATAATCAGGATTTAAAGTGTCAAATTCACATGACTCTTCATAATTCTCAAGGTATGTTAATCCATCAACAAGCCTGAATTGAGGTAATGATCTTAATGTACAGCTGTTAGTTAGAGTATGTTTAATTGGTACTTCTTCGTAAACTTCATTAACCCACTGACTGGATTTTATAGATGTAGAGTGAGGAATCTGTGGATCAAATATTCTTAAGCCATCTTCTGTTTTACCCATAATAAAAACATGATGATTATAACTTTTTTTAAAGTAAGTGATAATTCCATTGCCTCCGTGAGTTGCAATTACTACCACTACCTTTTTGGTTAATTCATCAGGTAGTTTCTGTAGGGTCTCAAGAATATTACTGTTACATTCGTGGAGATATTTTGGTTTCTTGAACTCTACAATAGCATGATCAATTCTTGATATTTCTTGTTTTGTTAAAAAGTCCAGTGAATGTTTAGTGAGTGAATTTTTAGCTGTAATTTCCGATGACTCATATTTTTCACACTGCATGGTGCTGGAGGAGGTAGTCTGTAATGACTGCATATGAGAGGTTCCAGGAGTTGAAAAAGTTTTACTTTATGGAGAGTAGACAAGTCATAATGAAATTAGTTCCAGATGGTTAGCTACTTAACCATCCAAAACAGGAAAAACTGTCTTTAAAAATGATGATGAAGTAAAGCCAGA
>NZ_JAGHQW010000211.1 GCF_017744115.1 Salinisphaera sp. G21_0
CTGGTCGGTGTGATCGCCTACCGCTATTACAGCCAAAGGTCATCGACTAATGCTGGTCGTAACCGCGCGGAACCCATGCCGCCCCCACCCAGCAGCCGCCCCCGTGCTGAAGGACAGCTGGTTACTTCTCCCCGGAATCATTACCAACCGTTGTCGTTCAGGCCGAGGAACCAGAGACCGCTGCCTGCTCCTCGTCGGGATCATTGCCAACCGTTGTCGTTCAGGCCGTGGAACACGAGACCGCTGCCTGCTCCTCCAGGCCATTACCAAACGTTAACATTCAGACAAGGGAACACGGCAACAGGGGGCAGCAATCCACTGATGGGTAATAAAAAAGAACCCGCCCCCCCTGACATCCCTGTGTACTTAGAACTGACCGAGTATGAATCCATCGATAACCTTGGTAAACCGGTGGCGGACGGTCAGCCCGGTATGGCAACAGGCAGCAACTCTGTGGCAAACACTGGAAAACCCACCCGACCAGGCAGCCCTGTGTACCATGTACTGACCGAACATGGGACTGACTCTGACGATAACCATGGTCAACCGTTGGCGGACGGGCAGGTCGGTATAGCAACACAGGGCAGCAACTCCATGGCGAACACTGGAAAACCCACCCCGCCAGGCAGCCCTGTGTACCATGTACTGACCAAACATGGGACTGACTCTGACGATAGCCATGGTGAACCGGTGGCGGACGGACAGCCCGGTATAGCAACAGGCAGCAACTCCGTGGCGAACACTGGAAAACCCACCCG
>NZ_JAGHQW010000212.1 GCF_017744115.1 Salinisphaera sp. G21_0
GTTGGGGCGGCGGATTTATCATACTGGTGTCGTAGGTTCTGTGAGGCTTTTCTGGCTTTGTCTTTCGTGTTTTCCAAAGTCTCGTCCGGTGTCTTTTCCCTGTGTGTGCCAGGCTCAGGTATCGAACCGTCGCAAGCATTGAACGCTTTCAGCTGATCGCTGGCAAACCGGCCTACAGCCGCCAGGTTGGCAAGATAGCTCAGCAGACTATTGATTTCTGAAGGCATGCCGGAATAGGCTGCTATCGCCCGTCCTGCCAGTGCAGTGAACTGATGGAAATTATTGTTCTGGCCAACAACGCCCCAAAGATCAATGCCAGCAGCAGAGTCCGCAACATCCTGCACTGGCAGGTGGCGGTGGCTATTGAGTGGATCATACAAGGGGTGCAGTGACCGAACAAATGCACTAGCCCCCGATTGGATCACCTCCCACCCTCTCCATCGACCCTCCGGTTCTGTAGTGGGGGTTGTTACAGGTTGCGGGTCGATGGCCATGCCTGCCGGGTTTACGCCTGATTGCCGTATCAAAATCATTACCTCATAATAAAATTGTTTACGGAGATATTAATCCATTGTCTTATAGGGCAAACACAAAGAAGCAAACAGGTCAGTGATGTTTGAGTATTTCTTTTTTCTACATCGGTAAAAGCGTTAATAGGGGTTTGGTAACGGTAGCCAGTTTTATGGCAGTGGTAAGAATAGTTTGAATTACATGGGGCTTTTTTTGCTATGAAAATGCAATTCCCGGACAGCCG
>NZ_JAGHQW010000213.1 GCF_017744115.1 Salinisphaera sp. G21_0
GCCTTTTTTGGCATCCGTGAATTTGCGGCGCACATGGTCAAAACAGCCAACCTGGGTAATGCCTTCTTGCTTGCACACAGCACTGTAACTGGCATAACCGTCAGTTTGCAGGTAACCGCTGAACGCTTCGAACAGGCGCAGGGGAACCTCCTTGCCCCGGGAAGGATCGTAATGGAACAGCACCGCCGGTTGCCCCGGTGGGCCTCCCAGAGTCACCCACATGTACTTATCCGAGTGGAGTGATTTGCTGGACTCCTTGAGTACCTGGATCCGGGTTTCATCAGCATTCATGATGTGCCCGGCCCGCTGATGGTCTGCCATCAGGTTGATCAGGGGCTGCAGTTGCAGAGACAACCGGATCAGCCAGTTGGCCATCGTCGTCCGGGTAATGGAGCCGCCATAGCGTGCCAGTATTTTTTCCTGCCGGTACAATGGCAAGGCATCGCAATATTTGGCAATGATGATCCAGGCCAGCATGCTGACGGTCACTGCAGATTTGGGAATGGGGTGTTTGGGAAGCTCCGCCGCCTTGATAACGCGTTTTTCCTGCGGTGCCTCTCCCGGCTCAGCTTTCTCAAGAAATACTGCTTTTTCCTGCAGAATCTCTTTCACCTGAACCCGGGTGCGCATTCCGGAGCATTCGGCCACCCATTCCACTAACATTCGGCCACTGATTCCGGAAGTATCCGGCCACCCATTCCGGTAACATTCGGCCACCCCTAATCGGAGCGCAGCGACGCATCGATTTG
>NZ_JAGHQW010000214.1 GCF_017744115.1 Salinisphaera sp. G21_0
TCTATCGGGAAACGACAGGTACCGGGTTTTTTTTTATTATCCGGCATCCGGACGACCTGGATCATCACCCGTTAAGAAGGCTGCACTATTATCCCGCTCCCGGACAAAAAACCGAGCGTCCCGGGCTTCTTTATCAGTCAGTGCCCATCACCCTGGTTTTCGATTGTGACAATCTCAGGCCCAGACAGCTGGCCTCATTGAATGAGCTGTTGGAGAATCCACCCCGGCTGGATGGCCCTCCCATCAGCAAGGCAGTCAGCCGGATTGTTCTGGTTAAGGACGATTTAATATACAAGCCTGACGCTCCCGGACCGGATTTCTGGCGTCGGGTATTTGCCTTGAAGAGAACCGATTATGCAACCGTCAGAGCCACTAACCCCCGGGCCGTTGTGCCATCCTGGTCGGTAAGCCAGCGCACGGAGCCACCAGAGCCCGGGAGTTTGCTGATTCACTGTGCGGGTCAGGATGTCTTTGCCAGCCTGTTTGGCAACCTGGCCATCAACAGTAATGGAGAACAGTATTTTCGTGGCGGAGTGATCAGCAGCCAGCCTGAACCTGTGACCATCTGCCTGGTGGACCCGCCGGATGCCAAAAGCCGATTCTGGCAACATTTGTCTGATATTCTTGAGCAAGGCTACTTCATCGCCAATGGTGAACGGGTGGAGCTGCCAGCATCGCTGGTCTTGCAGAAATATCACACCCCGACAGAGAATATCACGGCATTCAAACAAGC
>NZ_JAGHQW010000215.1 GCF_017744115.1 Salinisphaera sp. G21_0
TATTTGTAATCTGCTGGGGATTTACAGCTAAAAAGAACGTGTTGGCCTTGGCAAAATAGCCTTTGAAAGTCTGAGAATCTTTAACAATGCTGAAGTTTTTTAACTTGGAAAAGAGGGAATGTGCGGGCGGCTTTCCCCTGTCTCGTGCTAACTGGATTTTCCTGTCTTTGAGGTTTTTCAGAAGAGTCCCGGTATTCGTTAATATTGCTTGAATTTCTTGATTATTTAAATGTGTTCGCAGTTCATTTTGCTGGCTTACAGAAAATTCTGAAATTGATGTTTCACTGTTAATTTCTGTAGTGAGCGGTACACCCTCCATTGGTTCAGGTATGTCCTGCCCCATCGCTGAGGTATGTTCATTGCCAGTTAATAGCCTGTTGTCGTTGGTTGTTGGTAGATTTATTGAGCCCGGAAGCGTGGAAGCGGCGTCAGCAGACATGGCCGTGTCAGTCTCCATTGGCTCCGGATTACCCTGAACCGAAGTCGAAGAAGAGCGCTCAATACACGAGTTATTGCCAGTAACATGCCTGAGCTTTATGGGCGGAATGGTCCCGGATTCAGGTTGCTGTTGATGCGGTGGAAACGCTCCAGTGCCCGTTGTTGCCTGTTCAATCTGGCGACCTGCCATGCTCCGCTTTCTTTTGCGTTTGCGGCTGGTTGACGGCTCGTCTCTTCCAGCTTCAGTGGATGTTAACCGGGATACAGTATCTGCGGTTGCTGAGGAGGAAGGT
>NZ_JAGHQW010000216.1 GCF_017744115.1 Salinisphaera sp. G21_0
GCTTAAAAGAGGGTGGGCAGATGAGGAATACGTTACTACCGATAAAGGAAGGCAATCCTCAGATTACTGTTACTTAACCGCCGAAGAACATTTAGAAGAGCAAACCGCTAAACCAAAAAGCAAAAAAAGGAAGAGAAACAACAGCCAGTAATCCCCTCCCTTCGACCCAAGAACCATTTTCACATTCAAGGGAAGGAGTGCCAGCGTTGAATAACTGTTGCCCATGAATCTCGCCCCGGATGATTTGAAAATAGCGGGTTGGTAGAGTCAGGAGTAGATGGGTTTCCCCAACCGACGTTTATAAACATTCCAGCAAAATGAACTTCTGAACCGCACAGCAGTCTGCTTTTCATATTTTCATGAATTAATGAAATATAATTATGGATAGAAGTTCTGGTGGTATCAGTGGCAAATGCGCAAGATCAAATAATGATTACAACCGACCGGATGACCATGCCGCTTCTTCAAGGCATGGGCGATATAGACATGCCACAGTCAGACAATTGGATAATCCCCCCCGCAATCCCCCGGGGCGTAATGAATTTTACCATTCTTCTGGTGCACGCTCTTCTCAACATCTACAGAGTCGCCTGGTAAACCCTGCTCAAGATTTTAATGCCCTCATCAAACAGGAAATAATGGCTGATCTGGTAAGTAAATCCGATCGTTTCGGTCATCGCTATGATGGGAGAAATCACGGTCAATACGCCAGTTCAAT
>NZ_JAGHQW010000217.1 GCF_017744115.1 Salinisphaera sp. G21_0
CCCCTTTGGCGGGATGCTTATCCTGGTCTTTATTTGATCAATGTATGGTTTCATTAAATCCTGACTCAAGAGCATGTTACCTGGAATTTCAATGACCTCAAATCCTGCTTTTTGCAGCAGTGCAATTTTCAGCAGAGTCGAACCATTCCTGGTTTTGTAATCACCACCCACGTAGTGATATGGTCCCTGAACTTCAATCACAATCTTGTGATCTGACAAAAGCAGGTCAACGGGAGGTAATGAGTTCAGACTCTTTTCTTCTTCAATCTTCAGAGATGGAATAGATGATTGGAGTTGATCGCGGAAGTCAGCCTGGATTTTTGAAATGGTTTGCTGGTAATGGGGGACGACCGGAGAGACTCTGCCAAGCCAACTGGCGGCCATGATCATGACGGATTGATCATCTTTATTATCTGGCAAGGTATTTTCCAGGCGAGTCAACAGGTCACCCATGTGCTTTTCAAGCGCGTTATTTTTATAGGTATTAGAGTATAGAGCCAACCTGGCACAGTATACCATGACTCCCCAGAGAGACATCGATATCCCTTCCTGAGAAAACTGAAGGTTCTCACTGATTCGATAGACGAGCGATTCGAACGTAGAGGTAGACACGTTCAGCTCAACGAATTCACCCAGTTTGGCCGTGGCCCACAGCAGGTTGGCAATACCCTGGGCATTAAATTGGTCCTTCTGTGCATTCACGTGGAGCAAC
>NZ_JAGHQW010000218.1 GCF_017744115.1 Salinisphaera sp. G21_0
GGGGCAACAGCGCGGCCACGGCCTCTTTGAGCCCTGGTGTGTGCTTCTGCCCATTGTCCACCAGTTTCGCCATGGCCCACAGCAGATTGGCGATATGCTGAGGAATAAATTGGTTTTTCTGTGCGTTCACGAGGGGCAACATCACGGTCACAGCCTCTTTGAGCCCTGGTGTCCACTCCTGGCCGTTGTCCACCAATTTCGCCATGGCCCACAGCAGGTTGGCAATATGCTGAGGAATAAATTGGTCTTTCTGTGCGTTCATGTGGGGCAACAGTGCAGCCACAGCTTCGTTGAGCCCTGGTGTTCGCTCCTGCCCGCTGTCTACCAGTTTCGCCATGGCCCACAGCAGGTTGGCGATTCCCATGGCATCAATATCCCTGGTTTGAGGTTTTTGGTTGCACTTGAATATTATTGAATCAAATAGCGTTGACAATAAGTTAGCCTGAGTAAGTTTAACTTGCTCATCCATGGATTTATAAAGGGTAAAAACACCCGCTGACGTAAATGAGTGCAGTATTGTCGTCAGGCTTCGCCAATTCCAGCTCCGTGTTGCGGTAAAATTTTGTAGCAAACGTATCAGCTGGCTTTGTTCCGCTCGATTTAATGGTCTTTTAGCAGCTGACGTGTATTTTTTAATTGAACTGGCATATTGACCGTGATTTCTCCCATCATAGCGATGACCGAAACGATAAGATTTACTCACCAGATCATC
>NZ_JAGHQW010000219.1 GCF_017744115.1 Salinisphaera sp. G21_0
CTGAAAAGTGGCAGGGAGAGTGCCATCTGAATTTTTACTGGGACTCTGGTTTGTTTCAACTGAATTAGAAGTCAGTGTTAATTCACCGGAGTTTCCAGCTGAATGGATTGACTGGAGATACTGCTCTTTTGCGATCTTAGCTTGCTTTGAAGCTTCTTCCTTGTTGGCGGTTTGTTTTTTGATTCTGTTGTAAGTATTCATATAGATTCTTTGCCCCTCTGCGAGGACGGGATCTTTGCGACGCTCCCTTTGGTACTCCCTTTGGTACTCTGCGAAAGCAGGATCTTTGCGACGCTCCCTTTGGTACTCCCTATGGTACTCCCTTTGGTACTCCCTTTGGTACTCTGCGAAAGCAGGATCTTTGCGACGCTCCCTTTGGCGTTTCCTTTCGCGCTCTGCGAAAGCGGGATCTTTGCGACGCTCCCTTAGGTACTCCCTTTGGTACTCCCTTTGGCGTTTCCTTTCGCGCTCTGCGAAAGCGGGATCTTTGCGACGCTCCCTTTGGTACTCCCTGTGGTACTGCCTTTCGCGCTCTGCGAAAGCGGGATCTTTGCGACGCTCCCTTTGGTACTCCCTGTGGTACTCCCTTCGGCGCTCCAACCGAGAGGCTTTGTTGTCAGTTATTTTTTCTGGTGGGTTTGAAACAGACTTATTACTCAAGTTATCAGCGTGAATTATCGGACTGATTTGCTCCATCACGTTAGAATACTGA
>NZ_JAGHQW010000021.1 GCF_017744115.1 Salinisphaera sp. G21_0
TAGACATGGAGCCTCCGGTTAGCTGTCTATGGTCTGGTATCCGAAAGATAGCTATTGATCAGGGGCTCCTTGTCTTTTTTGCGTCGAACTCACGTTGATTAATAGCGCCATCAAAGAAAAGCTGATTACAGAAAAGTGGCACTTCCATGACCTGAAAGCAAAAGGAGTATCGGATCATGAAGGACTGGTATCCGGACACAAAACCCTGGAAGCCAAGAAGGTTTACATCCGTAAAACACAGGAAGTCAAAGGAACGAGATGAAGAAAACGAAGGTACAAAAAAAGGCCATCTCAGGCCTTTTTTTATGCGACTGTTGTCGAACAATAATCATGAACCAAAGTGCTATTAAGAGGCTATTTTTTTGGCCTCTTTTTTTTGGGGAACGACCATGTCAGTCTATTCCACAATTCCCGTAACTCATTGATTCTATTGGTGCCGAAGACGAGACTCGAACTCGTACGCCCATACAGGCACTGCCCCCTCAAGACAGCGTGTCTACCAATTCCACCACTTCGGCCTTAGCTGTCGCTCTCGACGACAGCAAAATTATTTCTGAAAACTCTTTATAAATCAATAAGATTTTAAATCTTACTGAGGGTTTTCAGAGCTGCTGGAGCCGCTGCTCTCAACGGGCTGAGACTCTAACACAGGCGCATCGCTTTCGATAGTGTTTTCTAATGAATCCACCGAAAAAGGCGCATCATTTACCGGCACACTCTGTTCAATCTGAACAGACGGCAAACCGGCATCAGCAACACTATCAGCCTTCTGCCTGGCCATCATCGCCAGACCGATACTGGTGACGAAAAAGATCGTTGCCAGAATAGCGGTTGTACGGCTCAGAAAGTTCGCTGAGCCTTGACTTCCAAACACCGTTTGCGAAGCCCCCGAGCCAAAGCTGGCTCCTGTTTCTGCACCTTTGCCCTGCTGCAGCATGATCATAGCGATCACACCAACAGCTACCAGCACGTGCACAAGAAGAATAATGGTTTCCATTACTATCCCGCAGCGTGACAAATCACCTTGAAATCAGCAGCTACCAGCGAAGCACCACCGATCAGACCACCATCAACATCAGGCTGGCTCATCAGTTCTGCTGCATTGTCAGCCTTCATGCTTCCACCATACAAAACACGGGTTCTGTCCGCCATGGACGGATCGTTTTCTGCCAGCAGCGCACGAATTTCAGCATGAACTTCCTGCGCCTGTTCAGGGGTTGCAGTCAGACCGGTTCCAATAGCCCAAACTGGTTCATAGGCAATTACAAAATTAGCCAGACGCTCCGGACCAGCAGCCCGAAGCACAGTGTTGATCTGATGAGCCACTACTTTCATAGTGTCACCAGCTTCGCGCTCAGACAGAGTCTCACCAACACAAAGCACCGGTACCAGACCCTGATCAACCAGAGCACAGAATTTCGCAGCCACATCGGCATCGGTTTCGCCATACAGGGAACGACGCTCAGAGTGACCAATAAGTACATATTCACAGCCAAGGTCTTTGGCCATCAGAGGAGAGATTTCACCCGTGTAGGCTCCTGACAGCTTATCGGAGGCATTTTGCACGCCAAATTTAACCGCAGAACCCTTCAGCAAGTCGCGTACCTGCTGAACGTATACGCCAGGTGGAAAAACGAGCACCTCAGCCTTGGTTTCAAGCCCTGAAAGGATTCCATCAACAAGCTCACGGATACTGTCAGAAGAACCATTCATCTTCCAGTTTCCGGCTACCAGTGGCTGACGCATACCGCTTACCTCTTTGATCGCGAGGCCGGAATACTAACCTGAAAGACGCCAACATACAATAAGTCAAGCCCTGCGAAGCTATTGAAATCAAGGCAAGGCAACACAGCTCCGGTGCAGGCCAATACCTGCACCGGGCATCATTCAGCACATTTCCTGTTCAACCACTTTTGCCAGCTTTTCCGCCTGGGCCTTTACCTGAACGCCGTCTTCACCTTCAACCATCACCCGAATGACTGGCTCAGTTCCTGAAGCTCTGAGAAGAACGCGACCTTTTCCGGCCATCTCTTCTTCTGCTTTTTTTACTGCCTCAACAATACCTGGAATGGTGTCGGTGTCCCGCTTATTCTGCACCCGGACATTGATCATGACTTGTGGATAAAGTGTGATCGCAGCCACCATTTCTGACAGTGACTTACCTGCTGTCTGCATGGCTTTTAACACTTTCAATGCCGAGACAATGCCATCACCCGTGGTCGATGCATCACGACTGATAATGTGGCCTGAAGACTCACCACCGAGCTGCCAGTCATTGGCTATCAGCAGTTCATTGACATAACGGTCACCGACATTGGCCCTGGCAAACGGAATGCCGGCAGCTTCCAGTGCTTTCTCCATTCCCAGGTTGGTCATCAACGTGCCCACGACACCACCTTTCAATATCCCCCTGGAATGGCGATCCATGGCAATAATAAACAGCAGCTGGTCGCCATCGACGATCTCACCTTTATCATCCACCATAATGACCCGGTCACCATCACCGTCAAAGGCAATTCCCAGGTCAGCACCGACTTCCCTGACTCTGGCAGCCATTCCTTCCGGGCTGGTAGCGCCTGCGTTCTCGTTAATGTTGACGCCATCCGGATGGATGCACATTGGTATCACTTCCGCACCCAGTTCACGAAAGACCGCAGGACCAACCTGATAGGTTGCACCGTGACCGGCATCAATCACAATTTTCATGCCACGCAGATCCAGCTGCTGGGAAGTGCTACCCTTGCAGTACTCAATGTAACGGCCTGCTGCATCATTCATCCGGGTCACTTTACCCAGGTTCTGGGAGTCAACTACCTCAATCTCTGACTCAAGCAATGCTTCAATTTTCAGCTCAACCTCATCGGATAGCTTGGTGCCGTCGCCTGCAAAAAACTTTATACCATTGTCGTAAAACGGGTTATGGGAGGCGCTGATCACAATACCCGCCTGCCCATTAAAGGTTCGGGTCAGATAGGCAATAGCAGGAGTCGGCATTGGCCCGGTCAGGACAACATCGATACCGGCAGCAGAGAGACCGGCCTCAAGCGCAGACTCAAACATATACCCGGAGATTCGGGTGTCCTTGCCAATAATGACTTTCCCTTCACCCTGTTCAGCCAGGACACGACCCGCAGCCCAGCCCAGCTTCAGGACAAAATCCGGGGTAATTGGAAAGTCACCCACCTTCCCACGAATTCCGTCGGTACCAAAATATTTTCGAGCCATAGCCGTTTACCAAGAATTTCTGAAAGCAATAGCGGTAATCATCTCACTCATTCAAGTGAACCACCAGTACCATCAGATTAAGCGGCTGGCGATATGGAATCGAATATTTCTGTGCTGTTGATGTATGCAAATCTGAAAAGTGACGGGCAACTGGGGAAGTTAATGTCACTCATTTGAAGACCATGAAATGAGCAAAAAAGGATGCTCATCCGTGTTCGCCAGAATACGACAGACTTTCAGGCAACTGAAAGTGGACATGCGCCCCTCTCAAAGAGGAAAGACCATTGGTGTACCATATTATAGTCAGCTAAGGGTTACCAGGGTCTAACACGCCGGTTAACCATCAAGGTATTTACAGCATCCGAACAACTCCCGTCATCCACTGGCGGGTTAGCCGCCTATCGCCATCAAGGCATGTAAAGCATCCGAACGACTTCCTTCACGGTCCACTGTCGGGTTAGCTGTCGCCATCAAGGCATGTAAAGCATCCGAACGACTTCCGTCACGGTCCACCACTTGCAGGCTAAACCTCAGGACTTGAAACAACCCATCAACAAGTGAGCACTCTTGCTGGATTGCCCTATCCTTGAGAGGAGTTCTACACATAGGACAGACTCCACCATACTGGAGCCAAGTCTCTAAACAAGATGTATGATAATTATGGGCGCATGTGGTAACCGACACTTCTTTTCCTGCAAATTCTGAAATACAAATACCACATTGGTCGTCTTGCTGATATTCAGTAGCGGGCTGGTAATATCGGACGCAAGAGCTTGTGGTTCTGTTCATAACATTCACATCCATCAGATCGATCGTAAATTATGTGACTTGCGTTATCTTTTTTAGTTTCTTGGTTCTCTGTATTTTTTGAGGTAATTCAATAGCTGCAATTATGTAAATGAAGTTGAAATAACAATCATACTTTCTGACTCCCCTGATAAGCAGAAGACAAGGCGGCGTGAAGGCTACGCCTCGTCAACAGACTGAAGAAAACGCAGGACATCAACCGTTTCCCTGACATCATGCACACGGATGATATGAGCACCGGCCTGGGCCGCCAGTATGGCGGCAGCCAGACTACCCGGGAGCCGGTCTTCGGTATCCCGGTCCAGGGTTGCCCCAATAAAGGACTTTCTGGACATACCCGCCAATACCGGCAGACCCGGTTCATGGAAGCGGCGAAAACCCTTCAGCATTTCAAGATCGTACACCGGCGTTTTACCAAACATACCGCCCCCAAAGCCCGGGTCCAGTATTAAGCGCTCCCGGGCAATCCCTGCACTCTCACAGCGCTCCACACAAGCCATCAAATACTGGCTGACCTCTTTAACCACATCACCATAGACAGGTACAAACCCGGGCTCAGGTTGATCAACAAGAGAGTGCATCAGAATAATGGGAACCGTCGTTTCCGCTGCTGCTTCCAACGCCCCCTCGCGGTGCAACGCCCGGACATCGTTAATAATCCCCGCGCCCGCTTTTACCGCCTCTTTCATCACCAAAGGAGAGCTGGTATCAATGGAGATAATGACGTTGAAGCGCGATGCCAAACCTTCGATAACGGGCAGAACCCGCTCTAACTCCTGCTCCTGATCTGGCGCACCGGAAGCACCGGGGCGTGTCGACTCGCCACCAATATCCAGAATATCCGCCCCGTCCTTGATCATCTGTTCAGCAACATTCAGCCAGTTATCAGCACAGCGGCTCCCTTGATAAAAAGAGTCCGGCGTAACGTTCAAAACCCCCATCACCCTGGGCCTGTTCAGATCCAGTATTTTCCCTGCACAGTTCAACTTGAATTCGTTGCTCATGAAAACTCCTCAGATCTCATACCAATCACTCCCCCTGAAGTGGGTACACCAACAGTGGCCACAAAACCGATAACCATGATTCATCGACAAATTGGCAGATACAAAAAAGGGCAGGTTAAACCTGCCCTTCACAATCATAGAACTGACTGAGGATCAGTGCTCCCCAGCGGGGCCACCAATCGAACCGCCTGAATCTTTTTTACCACCGTCTTCGGCCTTGTCATCAGCCTTTACTTCAGACTCATCAGCAGCAGCCTTAACACCGCTGTCATCGTTATCACCGGAATCCTTGGGAGGGCGAACTTCACGGCCAGCCATGATGTCATCAATCTGATCACTATCAATGGTTTCGTACTGAATCAGCGCCTCAGCCATTTTATCCAGCTTGTCGCGGTTATCGACGAGAATCTGGTTAGCGCGGGAGTAACATTCGTCGACTACCCGGCGAACTTCCTCATCAATGATCTTCGCCGTTTCGCCGGAAACATTCATTCTGGAACCACCGCTGCCGTAGTTTTTACCCAGGAAGACCTCACCCTCATCTTCATCGTAGAGCAGCGGACCGAGCTTTTCAGAAAGGCCCCACTTGGTCACCATACTTCTGGCAATCTGGGTAGCGCGCTGGATATCATTGGAGGCACCGGTTGTTACCCCATCTTTGCCCAACGTCATCTCTTCGGCGATACGACCACCAAACAGCGAGCATATCTGGCTCAGCAGTGCCTGGCGGCTCTGGCTGTAGCGATCCTCTTCAGGCAGGAACATGGTCACCCCAAGCGCCCGGCCTCGCGGAATAATACTCACTTTGTAAACTGGATCATGGTCCGGTACCAATCGACCAACAATGGCATGGCCGGCTTCGTGAAAGGCCGTATTGCTCTTCTCCTTATCACTCATGACCATGGACTTGCGCTCAGCGCCCATCATGATTTTGTCTTTCGCCAGATCAAACTCTTTCTGACCAACTGTGCGCTGGTTAGCCCTTGCTGCAAAGAGCGCCGCCTCATTAACCAGGTTGGCCAGGTCGGCACCGGAGAATCCGGGAGTACCACGGGCGATAACCGAAGGCTGCACATTGTCAGAAACCGGAACCTTGCGCATATGCACTTTAAGGATCTGCTCACGACCACGGATATCCGGCAGGCCAACCACCACCTGACGGTCAAAACGACCGGGACGCAACAACGCAGGGTCAAGAACATCCGGACGGTTGGTCGCGGCAATTACGATAATACCGTCGTTCGCTTCAAAACCATCCATCTCAACCAGCAGCTGGTTAAGGGTCTGTTCACGCTCATCGTGACCACCGCCCATACCGGCACCACGGTGACGACCGACCGCATCAATCTCGTCAATAAAGATAATGCAGGGGGCCTGCTTCTTGGCCTGCTCAAACATGTCACGGACACGGGAAGCACCAACACCCACAAACATTTCAACAAAGTCAGAACCGGAGATGGTAAAGAACGGAACCTTGGCCTCACCGGCAATCGCTTTGGCGATCAGGGTTTTACCGGTACCCGGAGGACCCACCATCAGAACACCCCGGGGAATACGACCACCCAGACGCTGGAATTTACCGGGATCTTTCAGGAAGTCTACCAGCTCCTGAACATCTTCCTTGGCTTCTTCAACGCCGGCTACATCGGCAAAGGTGGTTTTGATCTGATCTTCAGACAGCAGGCGGGCCTTGCTTTTGCCAAAGCTCATCGGGCCACCCCGACCTCCGCCGCCGCCCTGCATCTGACGCATGAAGAACATAAATACCGCCAGAATCACCAGAATCGGGAAGCTGGCTACCAATAGCTGCGTCCAGATACTCTGCTTTTCAATAGGCTTGGATTCAACCTGTACCTTGCCCAGCAGGAGTTCATCCATCAGTTTGTTGTCTGGCACCGTGGGCGGCAGGTTGGTTTCAAAACGTTCACTGTTGTTTAACATGCCGGTGATGGTAAAACCATCAATGACGACCTTACTGACCTGACGATTTTCTACCATGCTGATGAAGTCAGAATAGGCAACCTTCTGAGTAGACGACTGCATGCCATCGAAGTTTTTAAAGACGGTCAATAGCACCAAGGCGATTATGACCCAGAGAATCAAATTTTTTGCCATATCATTCAAGGGGCTAACCTCTCTTGAGCGTACTTAAGCCTCAGGTAATCGTTTATATTGAGCACGTTCCCCTGGCTCGCTGTGTTATGTATTAATGCTTATTTGCAACGATACACGATCAGCGGACGGTGTGACAGTGATTGTCTTCTATCATGCTGATTAATGCATCCTATTATTCAACGTCCGGTATTATCCCCTGAAGCCCGAGGCCAGCAGATATACTTCTCTTGAGCGCGCCCTGGAAGCCGTCGGCTTGCGAGTCTGCACTTTGTCAAAACTGGTTTTCATATCTTTCAGATAGGCATCAAAGCCTTCACCCTGAAATACCTTAACCAGGAAAACACCTCCTTTACGTAATACCTGCCTGGACAGATCCAGTGCCAGTTCCACAAGGTACATGGCATTGGGCTGATCAACAGAGAGTGCTCCACTCATATTGGGGGCCATATCGGAAATTACAAGGTCTACCCGGTCTGAACCGATGGTTTCGAGTATTTGTTCCAGCACCGCGTCTTCTGTAAAGTCACCCTGAACAAAGTCAACCCCGGCGATGGGATCCATTGGCAGAATATCTGAAGCAACCACCCGCCCCTGATCACCCACCAACTCAACAGCCACCTGAGACCAGCCACCGGGTGCCGCACCCAGATCAACCAACCGGATGCCCGGACGAAAGAGTTTATCCTTCTCCTGAATTTCCAGAAGTTTATAACTGGCCCTGGATCGCCAGCCATCTTTTTGCGACTGCTTTACATAGTGGTCATCAAAGTGCTCTTTTAACCAGCGACCACTACTTTTGGATCTCGCCATATTCTTTTTGCAAACTGCCTGTAAATTAAGTCTGAATGTTGTCTGAAAAATATTTGAACAACATCAAACCGAAAACCGAAAGGGGTAAAAGTCATAGCGATAATATCTTATACAGCATGGCTGTGACAGCAGAAGACAATAAAAGATTAAGTGGCTGATTAGGGGTTAATACGCATCACAAGCCAACACTTTCCACACACTTGTGCTGGTCAAACACTCTGGCAAGTTTATTATTGTGGAGTCAGTAATCACTAACCGCCGTAACACCATTAGCATAATAGGTATTGTTCAACCAATGCCGAAGAGACAGGTCACCACTTATACGGGCAACCTCGAACAGCAGGCCACTTCCCTCCGCAACCAGAAAGCGATAGCATGCGCCACCAGAAGCTTGAATATGCTGTCGAATGACTGAAATGCTGCCAGCCTGAGACCCATTCAGCAGTCCACGGCGCTAGGAGGCTGACCGAGAATAGCGCCCGTAGCGAGGATGGCAGAAAATTGAGGATAAAAAGTCGGAAATTTTTAGTGAATAGTGGTTCTATTTACTAAAAATTTCCGACTTTTTAGACCAATTTGCTGCCACCGCAGCAGGGCAGTCTATTCTCGGACAGCCTCCTAGACATTAATTCACTCTCTTCGACACCCAGTCAATGACCGTTAAGCGCTCCATGAACAGTACTTTTCTGTCCCCAACCTGCATTAACGAAAACTTCTCTGGAAAAATACGGTCATACCCATCATCAGATATCGTGTATGACGATTCGTTATTAAAGAATTTATCAGGAATAGCAAACATGAGCTTGAATGCAGCCAAAAAGAAGCATTTCCGTACCATCGGCCACAACCTGAATCCTGTCGTCATTGTGGCAGACAAGGGGCTGACGGATGGCGTGGTTGAAGAAACATTACGCGCACTGAATGACCATGAACTGATCAAGGTAAAATTCGCCATTGGCGACCGGGAAATCCGCCAGCAACTGGTCAGCGAACTGATCAGCGCCACAAACTCTGATCTCATTCAAACGATTGGCAAAATCGCGCTGATTTTCAAAGCCGCCGACAAACCCAATCCTGCACTTTCAAACCTGCTCAGAGTCCAGGGCTAAGCCGAACAGGCCACGGTGGTGGCCTTTATCAACGACTGGCTGGCAAGCAATTACTGCCCTGCCACTTTCGCCGCCAGGATTGCCTGAAGCTTATAAATATTGGTTTTGCTGTTAAATTCCATCTGCATTGACTCTGGCTGGCCGGAAATCCATATTTTCAGTTCAGCATCCAGATCAAAATGGCCTACAGACTCAACAGTAAACATGGTAATCGACTTATAAGGTATTGAGCGATATTCAACCTTGCGTCCGGTAAGCCCCTGTTTGTCGATCAAAATCAAACGGTGATTGGTCAAAACCACCATATCCCGCACCAGCTTATAGGCCAGCTCTATTGACTCCGACGGATTAAGAATGGTTGCCAGATCCTCCATTGCCTCCGTATTGCTCATCTCACCTGCATTGCCCAGTAAGGCATCAAACAGACCCATAGCATTTCTCCTTAATTTTCACAGGTTATCAGCAAGCATCATTTTTCGGGGGGTAGCGCAATTGAACTTGTTACCAATGATCATGTTCAATGCGTCGAGTCTACCTGATCTTATTCAGGATTCATCATCGCCAGCAGCACTTTGACAAAACCCTTCGTCTTGAGCTGGTGATCATTAACGAGCTGAGTTGTCGCCAGCCAGCTGTTAACCCTGCGCTCAAAATCATCACGGCAAATATGGCTGGCCAATTTTATTTGAAGATTCCCAGCCAGTACATGAAGGCGTTGTTGTTCCTGTTGCAGCCGATCAGTCCGGCAGTCTGATGTGTCGGGTTCTTCCTCACAGTGCCGGGCGATAAACTGCCGGGCTTTATTCAGGGTAAGCAGTGAGCGTATCAGCAAGCCATAAATGCGCTCAGCGGTGTTTTGGGGATTGTTAAAAAGAATGGTTCGAGGTATGACAAATACGGCCCCTTTTTGCAGTTTCTCGGTCAGCGGATCAAGGTTCTCAATAAGGAATTCCAGGGCTTCGTTCAATAATCTGGTTTCTTCAGTAAACGACAAACACCATACAGGCCTTTCAACGCCAGGAACATGAACGGCCAGTCGTGCTCCATTCGTATCAATAACTCTGGAGTCCACGCTGACTTGCAGCTCCATCGTTTTGATACCCAGATCACCGTATCTAAGATCAATATTGCAGGCGTGCGGCAATTTAATCGCCTGACACCCCGGGATCGACCTGATGGTAATGCTTTGTGTGATTTCTGAACCCTCATCGGTGTTCAGTGCCTGCAGTTTCTCGAGGAGTAGGGAGGCCGATTTTTCTGTCGTGCAGATAATGTCAATATCATTAAATGCCGGGCAGAGGTTCTGCAGAAAACGGGCGTATGAACCGGTAATCAGAATGGGGGGATCGGCATAAGAGTGATTGACGTCCTGAATAATTTCCAGTGCTTTTAGTGTCAGTGCATCTAACCGCGGAGCTTGCTTGTCCGGGAAACCCGATGCCCCTGTTTTTGCGCATTGCTTCCGGATTTGAGCCCCAATGGTGGAAAATAATGGCTGAGCAACCGATGTATTTTCTTCATTCCCGTACTCCTGAAACTGAGGAGTGAAAAAGACTTCCTGGCCAGAATTGGTATCGGATACCTCTAACGGTTTTGCTACCCAGCCAGAGTTGTCAATATCACTTCCGGGGATAACCGGTTGAAACAGCCACTGGTCAAGTATATTGGCTTCGGAGCTGTATTGTTCAAACCAGCAGCCCAACGCATGGCGCTGCTTACTTCCTTCAGGAAAATTATTAAGGTACTCCAGCACCTGATCCTTATGGATTTGTCGTCCATCAATAGACAGTCTCTTACTGTAGCAATGTGCCAGGAAGAAGAAATGCAGGCGTAAATTCTGAAATGAGCGCCTCAGTGTTTTGATGGATTGCAATACCTGTTCTGCTGATACGCTCTGATGATTCATTGGCAGTTCATGCTGCATAGCCATGAATTTCAGGATACATTGCACTCGATGCTGCTCATCGTCTTTGACCGATAAGTTATTTAGGCTTTGACAGGCTTCTTGAAAAATGTGCTGAAACTCACTGGCTTCATCATACGGCTGAAATTGTTCCAGCCGTTGAATCAGAAACCTGGTTTGTCTTGAAGAATAATCCCCGGGCACTTTACTAAACGCTGCCAATACTCTCTGGTTATCCAGATAGGAGCCATGCAGTATTCTTGCATTCAATGCCAGCCGGGAATAAAAAATAGCCCTTTCCAGCAGCCAACCACCACGGACATAGTCTTTAGCCACCTCATCCGGGTTGACCTGCTGGCCATTCAACAACAAGCCCCTGAAGCAGCATTCTGCTTTGAAGCGCACAACCCCCAGCTTGCCTTCCGGACTGTCCGGGAACGCCCTAACCACCGTATCCGGTGTCACCGGCTGGCCATGTAACGGCAAGCCCCTCAGGCAACATTCCGCTTTAAAGCGTGCCAGCGCCAGTGGTGCCCTGGCTGCCTGATAATCCTTAACTACCTCATCCGCTGTGACCTGCTGGCCATGCAATGTCAGGCTGTTCAGGCAACATTCTGCTTTGAAGTGCGCTATACCCAGTTTGCCTACCGGACTATCCGGGAAATACTTAACTACTTCATCCGGTGTCACCTGCTGACCATTCAGCAGCCAGCCCCTCAAACAACATTCTTCTGTAAAGCGCGCTATCCCCAGTTTGCCTTCCGGACTATCCGGGTAATCCTTAACCACCTCATCCGGTGTAATCTGCCGACCACCCAATGGCAGGCACTTAAGGCAACATTCCGCTTTAAAACGGGCTATCCCCAGTTTGCCTTCGGGACTCTCCGGGAAATCCTTAACCACCTCATCCGGTGTAACCTGTCGGCCATTCAACAGCAGATACCTAAGGCAACATTCCGCCTTGAAGCGCGCCAGCTCCAGTGTTGCCCCGATGGCGTGATAAGCCATGGCCACGGAATCCGGGAAGACCTGATGACCATTCAAGTTCAGGCCCATCAGGCAACATTCCGCCATGAAGCGTGCTATCGCTAATTGGAACTTATTATTTCGATCTGGCTGACGGGCGAACTCTTCAATGACCTGAATCGGGGTAACGACTCTATTGCCATGCAGAATGCTCTGTAAGCAAAGTTTTTGCAGGAAAAAACCGCTTCTGATAGAAGATGTATCACTTCCATAGGCTGTAAGCACATCAGCCGAAGTGATTTGACGTCCTTGTAATGGCTTTTTTTCCCAAAAAGCATCCTCAACACACTTGCCATTATACAGAGCGATGCCTGTGACTCTATGGGAACCAGGGTTTGAGACACTTTTACCGTAAAATGCACTTCTGAAAGGGTCAGGAAGTCTGCTTGAACTGGCTTGTTGATCAACCCGGCGAGCAGACTTTGGGGCGGCGCTGATTGATGCGGCAGCTTTCAGAATAATTACCTGCACTCATAAATAACGCCATTTGACCTTAAAATTATTATCAGGTTCCATTCAGGATGTGCCAATCCGGGAGATAAACTCAACCCGAAAGGCTGGTGCATGTGGCAATAGCACAGTCAGAGCCGAGTAACTGACACTATGAAACAGAAAAATCTGTCGCAAATTTTTTATGCAAGTAATCCTTGTAGGTGGCAAAATTTTTCTCCGACTCCAGAAGTGCTGCAACTTTGCACTTCAGGCCATTTTGAAAGCCTTGAAGTTCATGCTGGTATTGAGCAGGGGAGAATTTAACCAGGCGACTCTCCGCCAGATGTCGAATTTCCAGAGCATCCAATTGCTTATCCATCAATGGTTTTAAAGCCTCATCATAGGCAGAGCGCAGTAAAGAAATATGCTTCATTTTGGTCGCCGATGGAGAATCAACATCTTGACGAATGAGTCTTTCCCCAGTGACATTTTTCAACATGGTTTCCGCAAACCAGGTGACAGTGTCCTGCTCCCCCCTCGTATAGGCGTTCGCTCTGGTGAGAATCGTCCAAAACTCATTCTCTAAAGCTCTCAGGTTATCAATAGGTTCCTTAAGCGCCAGGTTAGCCAGCAAACGTTGTGCCGCAGATACTTCATCTAACTGTTCCAGCTCCATCATATAGTCAGTAAGTTGTTTACTTTTAGCAGGATCACCTTCCCTGCCATCTTTAAAATGTATACCAAGGGGGGATTGTCTGAAACCGAAGTTTGCTACCTGTTCTGGCGTAAACTGGTATTTTGCAATGCCGGGCGTAGAAGCCAGCAGTGATTCAGCCCATCCATTGTCTTCTGATAACACATCGGTGACCTGCACCTGTGTAATAAAACCGTAATTTAAAAATTGGCAGGCTTCCCGCTTACTTTCTTCGGTGCCGTTTAACATCTTTTCTGCCAGCGCTTTAGCCTGAGATGAAACTGCCTCCAAATGCATTCGTTGAGTCTTTGTGAAGTCAAACTGCCGACGGGGATATAAGGAAAAAGGCCTCAAACAGGACTTATGGGTGTAGAGCTTACCGGCTCCATCCTTATTGCAGACAATAAATATTCCAATCTGTTCCAGGAATCTAATCCTCGCAAGATCGGACAGCAGGGCTTCTAAAATACCAGGCAATATCTTGCAAAAATCAGCTTTATCTATATCATCCCGATTACTGGCCAGGCTTTTCAGCCTATTCAAAGGTGCCTTTAGATTTTTAGACAGCTTACTTGAAAGTTCCTCTACTTTCGCAGCTTGAGAAGCTTTCTCAGCCAGCAGTTTTTCCTTATCGAGTTGAACATCTTCCAATTTAGACGTTGCAAGCTTTTGATGATTCGCCGCTATTGCCAGTTCTAGTTTATATTGAGCATTTGTCTTCTCTGCCTCTGTGAGCGCCTCCTCAGCCTTTATACGCGCCTCCTCAGCCTCGGTGCGAGCTATATCCACCGCCTGGTTCTGCTTCTCCGCCTTGGCAACCTCTCCTGCCAACGCCTGCAATTGTTCTTCTTTAGCCTGCAATTGTTCTTCTTTAATGGAAAGGATGCCTTCCATCTTTTGTACTTCTGCTGTCCGCTTTTTCAGTTTACGAGATGTCAGCACGACATCACTTTTCGCACTTTCTGCCTCACCTTTATAATGAGCGGCTTGTTTTTCCAACGATTTGGTTTCTTGCTGCTGCTTTTCAAGCTTCAGCTGCTGTTCCTGCATTAACTCTTCCAGTTTTTGCTTCTGCTGTTCTTCCATCTCATTGATTGCAATCTGCTGCTGCATCAACACCATCTGCAATTCACGCTCTTTCGCTGCACTTTTTTCTTTTGCCATTTTAAATTGCTGTTCAGTTATACCCTTTCTTTTAACTAATGCCTGTCTTTGTTGTACCCTTTTCAGTTCATTTTCCAAACGAGCAACTTCATTATGGGCTGACTTGATGTGACTACCAGCTTCTTCAATGATTTTATACCCACTGGAAAAAGCGGTCATTTTCCCCAGGCACTCGTCTAAGTCGGGACGAGAGGCACTGTTGTTTGCAACCATGTCAGTTAAGAAACCTATCAGCTGCTGGACGAAATCATCACAGTTTTTGTTTATCCTGAGTTCTGGAAGAAATTTCTCCAGATTTAGTTTTAAGTCCTTGCGCTGAGCGATCCGAGACTGGGCAACTGCATAACCACCAGGGTCATCAGAAAATAGATTCAACAAAATAATTCCAAGGGAAAACACCATCGACTTGTCTGTAATTTCTGATTTTTGGAATTGGTCAGGCTCAACAAAAAACGGTGTCCCCAACAGATTCACTGGCCTGGGTGCTGATGGGTCTTCAAGATCACATACATGGGCATTATCAATAAAAAAAATCTCATTCTTAACTTCATCATAGATCATGTTGGACGGTTTAATATCGGGATGAGCTAACCCCCCAGCCACGAAAGTCTTGGCACAAATCAACATAGCCACAGCACAGTCAAACCTGTTTTTCAGTGGCCAGTTTTTATCATCAAAATACTTCTGTAAACATTTTCCGGGAATGCGTAATTGATCCAGATATTGGTAACCTTCAAATTCTCCAGCACCTAACGATCCGGGCTGAACCGAATGAAAGTCTCTTTCACTCCGGGCAACTTCATTGTTTTCCTGGATCTTCATAACTCTGTCATATTGCGGCCCTTGAGGAACTCCCCAACACATCTCTGACTTTCGGACCAAATGAGTGCTTTCATAGACTTCTCCAAAAGCACCCTTGCCTAAATATGGTTTGCTAACGTGAACCTGGATAATGACAGGATCCTCTCCAGCCCTTTTAAAGCCAACCAGTCGACCATAATAACCGCTTTCCACTAAACAATGACAGGAGTGATCTGACCTACTGTGATCACGTAATTTAAGCTGACCATATAATCCTTCAGCTATTTTGGCTTCCGGGGATCTCAATGCCCGTTTGAACTTAATCCCATGGGCATTTCGTTGCTTGCCATGGACTGAACCTACTGAGCCCGCGCGAGGTGGTTGATGGCTTACTGGGGGTGGAGAAGGGTATAGCATAAATAAATCCTACAATTAAAATTTTGGTTGTGAAGATTTGATCATTAAAAGTTTAAATAGTTCTTTGCCTTTATTAATTAACCTGACAGAACGTCAAATCAAAGCTCCATAAAGTGATTCGAAATACTCCGGTTTAAATACCATTTGTTTTCACATAAATCACTAACCAGTTGGTAAGCGTTTATAACATCCCGACTAATCTACTGAAGTAGAATGATCTGGAAAATATTCGATGACAGTTGGTTAACTGATTATGAAGGGCAAGAAGCGAGTGCATCAGTTCAATGAGATTGACGTGCACCATCTCCGTTCATCCTGAGCGGAGTCCAAGAGTGCTTGGCACGATACTACCATAAGCCGGAGTTTGTGCCCTTCGACAGGCTCAGGACGAACGGAGTGCAGAGCTTATGGTAACGACAACCCGTCAAACTCATGGAAATGATATAACAGGAGGCTGACCGAGAAAGGGGAAAAGAACTTCATGGCAGGGTAAAAACAAAAAAGCCGGGTTAATCCCGGCTTTTTTATGACTTATTCTTCGTCAGCGGACGCTACTGCTTCAACAGCAGGACGGTCCAGCAACTCGACATAAGCCATAGGCGCGTTGTCACCATGACGGAATCCGCACTTGATAATACGGATGTAACCGCCTGGACGCTCTTTGAAACGCGGACCCAGATCAGTAAACAGTTTGCCTACCGCAGCTTTGTTACGGAGACGATCGAACGCCAGCCGACGGTTAGCAACGCTGTCTTCCTTAGCCAGGGTGATCAACGGTTCAGCAACACGACGCAGCTCTTTCGCTTTTGGCAGTGTTGTCTTGATTACTTCGTGCTCAACCAGGGAAGCAGCCATATTCTTGAACATCGCTTTGCGATGAGAACTGTTCCGGTTAAGCTTGCGGCCACTCTTACGATGACGCATGGCACAAACTTCCTCTTCTTACCAGGAACCGCTTCTGTTTCTGCAACAGTGGCGGCTCCTGGCTGCAATTAAGCAGAAACCTTATCGTCGCTCTTCAAACTGGCAGGTGGCCAGTTATCAAGACGCATACCCAAGCTCAGACCACGGGAGGCCAGAACGTCCTTGATTTCAGTCAGGGACTTCTTACCCAGGTTCGGGGTCTTGAGCAACTCAACTTCAGTGCGCTGGATCAGGTCACCAATGTAGTAGATGTTCTCTGCCTTCAGGCAGTTAGCACTACGTACGGTCAGTTCGAGATCATCAACCGGACGAAGAAGAATCGGATCAACCTCGTCTTCTTCCTTCACAGGCTCTGGCTCGGACTCACCTTCCAGGTCCACGAATACCGCCAGCTGCTGCTGCAGAATAGTAGCAGCACGACGGATGGCTTCATCAGGATCCAGAGTACCATTGGTTTCCAGGTCGATAACCAGCTTGTCGAGGTCAGTACGCTGTTCTACACGAGCACTTTCTACGACATAGGAAACACGGTATACAGGGCTATAGGTGGCATCCAACTGCAGACGGCCGATAGCGCGAGTTTCCTCTTCATCCTGACGACGGCTGTCGGCTGATTCATACCCACGACCACGAGCAACCTTCAGCTTCATGTTGAGCTTGCCCTTGTTATTCATGTGGGCAATAACATGATCAGGATTCACGATTTCAACATCGTGGTCCAGCTGGATGTCAGCAGCAGTGACGACACCCTCGCCTTTTTTGCTCAGAGTCAGAGTAACGCTGTCACGGCCAGTCATGCGAATAGCCAGGCCTTTGAGGTTGAGCAGGATTTCAATAACGTCTTCCTGAACACCTTCAATAGCACTGTATTCATGCTGCACGCCATCAATCTCTACCTCAGTCACGGCGCAACCGGGCATAGAGGAAAGAAGAATGCGACGCAGGGCATTGCCTAAGGTATGCCCAAAACCACGTTCCAGCGGCTCCAGGGTGACCTTTGCCCGTGTCAGACTGATTTCCTCAACATCAATGTGTCGAGGAGTTAGAAATTCAGTTACCGAATTCTGCATGGATGTTACACCCCACCTAACTGTCTATCCCTTACTTGGAGTACAGCTCGACGATCAAGCTCTCGTTGATGTCGGCCGCCAGATCACTCCGCTCGGGCAGCGTCTTGAAGACACCTTCTTTTTTGTTGGCATCTACTTCCACCCAGATGGAGAAACCACGCTGGGCCGCAAGTTCAAGCGCTGCATTGATGCGCAGCTGGTTTTTTGCCTTTTCACGGATAGCAACAACGTCACCAGGCTTAACCTGATAAGACGGGATGTTTACAGTCTTGCCATTAACCATGACAGCTTTGTGGCTGACCAGCTGGCGTGCTTCTGCACGGGTAGAACCGAACCCCATGCGGTAAACCACATTATCAAGGCGAGACTCCAGAAGTTGCAACAGGTTTGAACCAGTTGCACCCTTCAGGCGGTCAGCTTCCTTGTAGTAGTTACGGAACTGCTTTTCCAGTACACCGTAGATACGACGAACTTTCTGCTTCTCACGAAGCTGAACACCGTAGTCGGAAAGACGACCACGACGCTGGCCATGCTGGCCAGGAGCATTTTCTGCCTTGCACTTTGACTCGAGCGCACGAACACCACTCTTCAGGAAGAGATCAGTGCCTTCACGACGAGACAGTTTGCACTTAGGACCTATATATCTAGCCATTTACCGGTCTCCTGCTTATACACGACGCTTCTTGGGCGGACGACAACCATTGTGTGGGATCGGGGTAACATCAGTGATGTTATTGATCTTGAAACCACAAGCGTTGAGCGCGCGTACAGCGGATTCACGGCCTGGACCAGGCCCTTTAACATTCACGTCCAAATTCTTCAGACCGAACTCAGCGGCGGCACGTCCGGCACGCTCGGCTGCAACCTGCGCAGCAAATGGCGTGCTCTTACGGGAACCACGGAAGCCGGAGCCACCTGCAGTTGCCCAGGAGAGTGCATTACCCTGGCGGTCGGTAATTGTCACGATAGTGTTGTTAAAAGAGGCGTGAATATGGGCGATGCCATCCACAACCGACTTTTTAACTTTCTTACGTGTACGAGTACCTGGCTTTGCCATATCAGAACAAATCCTGTATTTAAAAGTTCGTTATTCTCTGCAAAGAAAAGCCTTTAATAGAAAAGGACTATGCAAAGCGTTTCTTCAGAGAAATGCAACGATCTTATTTACGAATCGGTTTGCGCGGACCCTTGCGAGTACGGGCATTGGTCTTCGAGCGCTGACCACGAACCGGCAGACTGCGACGGTGGCGAAGGCCACGGTAGCAACCCAGGTCCATCAGGCGCTTGATGTTCATGCTGATTTCGCGACGCAGGTCACCTTCTACGTTGAGTTTTGCAACTTCAGTACGCAGGGATTCCAGCTGATCTTCGCTCAATTCAGATACTTTGGCAGACGGGTTAACGCCAGTGGCAGCACACAGCTGCTGAGCTGAAGTCTTACCGATACCAAAAATGTAGGTCAACGAGATAACGGCATGTTTGTTATCTGGAATGTTGACGCCAGCAATACGGGCCATTCAATCGTCTCCGTTATTACATTTAACCGTGTAACAGCTATTCAGTTGATCATTTGCTCAGCAAAACCAAATTAAACTGAAACACGTCACCATATTGAAACGCCGATAAAAACCGTTGTTTCAGAAATGGCTGCTTTCATCCTGAGAAAACACCTTGCCAACGGAGCAATCAAGCAAAGCTAAAACACTCACGCAGCAAAAGGCATTTCCAACAGGTCGAAAGGCGGAAATTGTAATCCCCCTTTCGATAAAACACAACCGCTCATGAACAATTTCATGAGCGGTTGGCTTTGCCTGAGGTCACATTAGACCAGAGTCCTGCTATCGCGAGAATCCGTAGATTCCCAACAATGATTAGCCCTGACGCTGTTTGTGACGCGGCTCCTGACAGATCACACGTACATTACCCTTACGCTTGATGATCTTGCAGTTGCGGCAGATTTTTTTAACCGACGCACGTACTTTCATAACTAACTCCACAACCGTTGCAGAACTATTCTCAATGAGAGTGGCTTAGCGGATCAAACCGCCAGAGCCATAGCCCTTAAGATTGGATTTCTTCAGCAGCGACTCATACTGATGCGACATGAGATGCGACTGCACCTGAGCCATGGTGTCCATCACCACGACCACCACGATCAACAGGCTGGTACCTCCCAGATAGAACGGAACATTGGCCGACACTACCAGGAACTGAGGCAACAGACACACTGCTGTCATATAGAGAGCACCGAACATGGTCAGGCGAGTCAGGACACCATCAATATAACGTGCAGACTGCTCGCCCGGACGGATACCGGGGATGAATGCACCAGACTTCTTCAGGTTATCTGCCACGTCTTTTGGATTAAAGACCAGGGCAGTGTAGAAGAAGCAGAAGAAGATGATGCCTGCCGAGAACAGTATGATGTTCAGTGGCTGACCCGGACCCAGCGCCAGAGCAATGTCCTGCAGCCATCCCATACCTTCACCCTGGCCGAACCACTGCGCAATGGACGCAGGGAACAGCAGCAGGCTGGAAGCGAAAATAGCTGGAATAACGCCGGCCATATTCACCTTCAATGGCAGATGGCTGCTCTGGGCCGCAAACACCTTGCGCCCTTGTTGACGCTTGGCATAGTTTACGGTTATCCGGCGCTGACCCCGTTCGATAAAGACCACAAATGCGATGATCGCAATTGCCAGAAGGGCAACGGCGAGTAACATCAGGATGTTGATATCACCCTGACGTGCGGACTCGAAAGACCGCACAATCGCACTTGGAAGACCAGCGACAATACCTGCAAAAATGAGAATCGAAATACCATTGCCGATTCCCCGTTCAGTCACCTGCTCGCCCAGCCACATCATAAAGACGGCACCGGTGACGAACGTGACCACAGCAACAATATAGAAGCTGAGGTCAGTGCTGAAGGCAACACCCTGATTGGCCAGACCGACAGTCATGCCAGTACCCTGGACCAGGGCAAGGGCAACGGTCAGGTAGCGGGTGTACTGGCTGATCTTGCGACGTCCGGACTCACCTTCCTTCTTGAGCTGCTCCAACTGCGGGCTAACCACGCTCATCAACTGAACGATAATGGACGCCGAAATATAAGGCATGATACCCAGGGCCAGTACCGACATTCTCTCCAGCGCACCGCCAGAGAACATGTTGAACAGACCCAGAATGGTGCCTTCATTTTGTTGAAACATCCGAGCCAGCGCATCAGGATTGATGCCCGGCACAGGGATGTGCGCACCGATCCTGTAAACCAGGATCGCCAGAAACACGAACTTAACGCGAGACCAGAGCTCGTTTAAGCCGCTTTGATTCCCAACAGGTAATGTCTTAGCCATTTAGTCCTCGATCTTACCACCGGCAGCTTCAATCGCGGCACGGGCGCCTTTGGTAACAGCCAGACCTTTGATGGTGACTGCTTTAGCCAATTCGCCAGACAGTACCACTTTGGCGCGCTGGATGCTACCGCTGACCAGGTCAGCTGCTTTCAGCGCTGCCAGATCGATCACGTCTGCTTCGACCTTGTTCAGTTCGTGCAGACGAATCTCAGCAGTAAAACGCGCTTTGCGTGAAGTAAAGCCAAACTTTGGCAGACGACGCTGCAGTGGCTGCTGACCGCCTTCGAAACCTGGCTTGACAGAACCACCGGAACGGGACTTCTGACCTTTGTGGCCACGGCCACAGGTCTTGCCCAGGCCGGAGCCAATGCCACGACCTACGCGCTTACCCTCTTTGCGGCTACCTTCAGCCGGGCTCAGAGTATTCAAACGCATGTTATTCTCCTTCTACCCGGACAAGGTAGGATACCTTGTTGATCATGCCACGAACTGAAGGAGTGTCTTCCACTTCAACAGTGTGGTTGATACGACGCAGGCCCAGACCCCGTACGCAAGCCTTGTGGCTTTCGAGGCGACCGTTAGTGCTCTTCACGAGCGTCACTTTGATCATCTTCTCAGCCATGACTTACCCCAGGATATCCTCAACAGACTTGCCACGCTTGGCAGCAACGCCTTCAGGAGAACGCATGTCGCGCAGACCGTTAAAAGTAGCACGAACCACGTTCACCGGATTGGTAGAACCGTAGCACTTGGCCAGTACGTTGTGTACGCCAGCCACTTCAAGAACGGCACGCATTGCACCACCGGCGATAACACCGGTACCAGCAGACGCTGGCTGCATGTAAACCTTGGAAGCACCGTGACGGGCTTTCACCGGGTACTGCAGGGTGTCACCGTTCAGGTCAACATGAATCATGTTGCGACGGGCAGCTTCCATCGCTTTCTGGATAGCGATTGGCACTTCACGGGCTTTACCGCGACCAAAACCAACCTTACCCTTGCCATCACCAACGACAGTCAGCGCTGTGAAGCCAAAGATACGGCCACCTTTCACCACTTTGGCGACACGGTTAACCTGTACCAGCTTCTCAATCAAGCCTTCGTCGTTGTTAGGCTTACGCTCATCTCTTTCTCTTGCCATGACGTTCTACCCTTAGAATTCCAGTCCGCCTTCACGGGCTGCATCGGCAAGCGCCTTGACACGACCGTGATATTTGAAACCAGAGCGGTCAAACGCCACCTTGGTTACACCCGCCGCCCTGGCACGCTCAGCAACCAGGGCACCAACTTTCTTGGCCGCTTCTACGTTACCGGTAGCGTCGCCACGCAGTTCTTTTTCAACAGTGGAGGCAGATGCCAGCACTTTGTCGCCGTCAGCGGCGATAACCTGCGCATAGATGTGGCGAGGCGTACGATGAATGCTCAGACGAATGGCACCCAGCTCACGCATCTTGACCCTTGCACGAAGGGCACGACGCAGGCGAGAAGATTTCTTGTCCATCATGATCTCACCCTACCTTACTTTTTCTTGGCTTCTTTGCGACGAACGCGTTCGTCAGCATAGCGAACACCCTTGCCTTTATAAGGCTCAGGACGACGGAATTCACGAATTTCCGCAGCAACCTGTCCAACCAGCTGCTTGTCGATACCGCGAACCAGAATTTCAGTCTGGGTCGGAGTTTCACAAGTCACGCCTTGTGGCAGTTCGTATTCAACCGGATGGGAGAAGCCCAGGTTCAAAGTCAGGCTATTACCTTTGGCCGCTGCACGATAACCAACACCGACCAGCTGCAGCCTCTTTTCGAAGCCAGCGGTAACACCGGTTACCATGTTGTTAACCAGGGCACGGGTAGTGCCGGCCAGAGCACGAGAGTGCTTGGCACCATCACGTGGAGCAAACGTCAGAACGTTTTCTTCCTGTCCAACTTCGACATTGTTGTGAACAACAAGTTCCAGTTGACCCTTAGAACCTTTGATCACCAGGATCTGGCCATTGCGCTTGATCTCTACACCAGCAGGGACAGCAACAGGGCTTTTGGCTACTCGAGACATAATACCCCTCCCTTAGAACACAGTGCAGAGAATTTCGCCACCAACACCGGCTGCACGGGCAGCGCGATCGGTCATAACACCTTTGTTGGTGGAAACGATAGCGATACCCAGACCGCCGTTCACTTTAGGCAGCGCTTCCTTGCCAGCGTAAGAACGCAGGCCAGGACGGCTGGTACGCTTCAGGCTTTCAATAACTGGCTTGCCTTCGAAATACTTCAGCTCGATGGCCAGTTCAGCCTTGGCTTCGCCAGCGACTTTGTAGTCAGCGATGAAACCTTCGTCTTTCAAAACCCGGGCTACAGCAACCTTGATTTTGGAGGACGGCATGGTGACAGAGGCGTGCTCTGCCATCTGGGCATTACGGATACGAGTTAGCATATCTGCTAACGGGTCCTGCATACTCATTATCTATATCTCCCGAAGATGAAATGCGCTTACCAGCTGGCTTTAACCAGACCTGGAACATCACCACGCATCGCTGCTTCACGCAGCTTGATACGGCTCAGGCCGAACTTGCGCAGTACGCCGTGTGGACGGCCAGTGATGCGGCAGCGGTTACGCAGACGCGCCTTGCTGGCATTGCGAGGCTGCTTCTGCAGAGCTACCAGGGCATCCCAACGCTCATCTTCAGTGCTGTTAGGATTGTTAATCACAGCTTTCAGCTGTGCACGCTTTTCAGCATACTTGGCAACGGTGCGCTGACGCTTCAGTTCCCGTTGCTTCATGGATACTTTTGCCATAAAACTCGTACCTGTATCAGTTACGGAATGGGAAGTTGAAAGCCTTCAGCAGAGCACGGCCTTCTTCGTCATTCTTGGCGGTAGTGGTCAGAGTGATGTCCAGACCGCGCAGAGTGTCGATTTTGTCGTAATCAACTTCAGGGAAGATGATCTGCTCTTTAACACCCATGCTGTAGTTACCGCGGCCGTCGAAAGACTTGGGGCTCAGACCACGGAAGTCACGGACACGTGGCAGAGCGATATCAACCAGACGCTCCAGGAACTCATACATGCGCTCACGACGCAGAGTCACCTTAACACCGATTGGCCAGCCTTCACGGACTTTAAAGCCGGCAACGGATTTGCGGGCCTTGGTCACAACAGCCTTCTGACCGGCGATTTTTTCCAGGTCAGCAACCGCGTGTTCGATGACTTTCTTGTCACCAATCGCTTCACCAACACCCATGTTCAGGGTGATCTTGGTGATGCGTGGCACTTCATGAACGTTTTTCACACCCAGCTCTTCTTTGAGCATGGGCAGAATTTCTTCACGATATTTGGTTTTAAAATTTGCCATCACTCTCCCCTTACGCGTCAACAGGCTTGCCGTTAGACTTGAATACGCGCTGCTTTTTGCCATCTTCGATAGCAAAGCCAACACGATCAGCCTTGTTGGTTTCAGGGTTCAGAATCGCAACATTAGAAGCTTCGATAGCCGCTTCTTTTTCTACGATTCCACCAGGAGTGCCCAGCATCGGGTTAGGCTTCTGATGTTTCTTGATCATATTGATGCCAGAAACAACCAGCTTGCCGTCAGCACGAACGGTTTGCACTTTACCGCGCTTACCTTTGTCCTTGCCGGCAATTACGATGACTTCGTCATCACGACGGATCTTTTTCATTACCTGCTCCCGTTACAGTACTTCTGGGGCCAGTGAGATGATCTTCATGAACTGCTCACCGCGCAGCTCACGAGTCACTGGTCCAAAGATACGGGTACCGATGGGCTGCAGGTTGGCGTTCAGAAGAACGGCTGCATTGCCATCGAATTTGATCAGGGAACCGTCTGGACGACGAACACCTTTTTTGGTACGCACGACAACAGCGTTCATCACCTGGCCTTTTTTGACCTTACCGCGGGGAATCGCTTCCTTCACGGATACTTTGATGATGTCGCCAATGCCAGCGTAACGGCGATGGGATCCACCCAGCACCTTGATACACTGAACTCGACGGGCGCCGCTGTTATCAGCGACTTCGAGTTGACTTTCTGTCTGGATCATTGCTTATTCTCCAAGCCCAAACTGCAGACGGGTACTCGCCGGCTTTCACAAAAACAACCGTTCCGACGGCAGCCGGAACGGCCATTAATCACTCAAGCCCAAAGCACCGTAGCCTTAGATCTGAGTAGCACGCTCGTCAATGGATACAAGCGTAAACGTCTTGCTCTTTGACAGAGGACGCGTCTCTTTGATGGTCACAACGTCGCCCATACGGCAGTCGTTGTTTTCATCATGAGCGTGCAACTTGGTGGACCGCTTCACGATTTTACCCAGAAGCGGATGTTTTACCCGGCGCTCGATGAGAACAGTGATGGTTTTATCCATCTTGTCGCTCACGACCTTACCGGACAGTGTACGGATCTTTTTCTGACCAACCAGTTCTTCAGCCATCTTATGCTCCTGCCTTTTGGTTCAGGATGGTTTTCACACGAGCGATGTCGCGCTTAACCTGCTTCAGCAGATGGCTCTGACCCAGCTGGCCAGTAGCTTTCTGCATACGGAAGTTAAACTGATCCCGCAGCAGAGAGAGCAGCTCAGTATTGAGCTCCTCTACAGACTTTTCACGCAGTTCAGCAGCTTTCATCACATTACGCTCCGCTTAACGAAGGCAGTTTCCAGCGGCAGCTTGGCTGCTGCAAGAGCGAAGGCTTCACGAGCCAGCTCTTCGGACACACCTTCCATCTCATAGAGAACGCGGCCTGGTTGAATCTGGCACACCCAGTATTCCACGTTACCCTTACCTTTACCCTGACGCACCTCAAGAGGCTTACCGGTGATCGGCTTGTCAGGGAAGACGCGGATCCAGATTTTACCGCCACGTTTAATGTGACGGGTCATGGCACGACGAGCCGCCTCAATCTGGCGAGCTGTTATACGTCCACGACCGATTGCTTTCAATGCGTATTCGCCGAAGCTAACCTTGGAGCCGCGGAGTGCCAGACCACGATTGCGGCCTTTTTGCTGCTTACGAAATTTCGTACGCTTGGGCTGTAACATTTCCGCGCTCCTTAACTCTTAGCCTGACGCTTCTTAGGGCGACGAGCTGGCTGTTCTTTATCTTTGGAAGGCTCAACAGTGGGTGCCATGCCACCGATAACCTCACCCTTAAAGATCCAGACCTTGACACCCAGAATACCGTAGGTGGTCAGTGCTTCATAATGTGCATAATCGATGTCAGCACGCAGGGTGTGCAGTGGCACACGACCTTCGCGGTACCATTCAGTACGCGCGATTTCAGCACCGCCAAGACGGCCACTCAGTTGAACCTTGATACCCTTGGCACCCAGACGCATGGCGTTCTGGACAGAGCGCTTCATGGCACGACGGAACATCACACGACGCTCCAGCTGACCAGCGATGCTCTGAGCCACCAGCATGGCATTCAGTTCAGGCTTGCGGATTTCTTCAATGTTGATGTGCACAGGCACGCCCATCATTTTGGACACCGCCTGACGCAGCTTCTCAACGTCTTCACCCTTCTTGCCAATCACGATACCCGGACGGGCAGTGTGAATGGTTACGCGGGCGCTTTGCGCTGGACGCTGGATTTCAACATGGCTTACAGAAGCGTTTTTCAGCTTCTCTTCAATGAAACTGCGCACCGCCAGGTCAGCATTCAGTTTGTCAGCGTAATCGCTGCCATCTGCAAACCAGACTGAACGGTGGGGCTTAACGATGCCCAGGCGAATTCCATTAGGATGTACTTTCTGACCCATCTGACCGCTCCTTAGACCTCTGCAACCTTAACCGTAATATGGCAAGACCGCTTCAGAATGCGATCAGCACGACCCTTGGCACGTGGACGAATGCGCTTCATAGTCATGCCTTCGTCAACGAAGACAGTAGAGACTTTCAGCTCATCGATGTCCATGCCGTCATTGTGCTCAGCGTTTGCAATAGCAGACTCAAGCACTTTCTTAACCAGAACCGCAGCTTTTTTCGGGCTGTAGCTCAGGAGATCCAGGGCGTCGCCAACTGCCTTGCCGCGGATCTGGTCAGCGACCAGACGCGCTTTCTGGGCAGAAATGCGAGCGCCTTTATGCATAGCAGCAACTTCTTTCATTTCTATACCCTCTTAGCGCTTCTTGGCCTTCTTGTCTGCTGCGTGACCGCGATAAGTACGGGTTGCAGCAAACTCACCCAGCTTGTGGCCAACCATATCTTCGGTAACGAAGACAGGAACGTGCTGACGACCGTTGTGCACAGCCAGAGTCAGACCAACCATGGTTGGGATAATCATGGAGCGGCGAGACCAGGTCTTGATCGGACGCTTGTTGCCGCTTTCAGCCGCTTCTTCGACTTTCTTCAGCAGGTGAAGGTCGATAAATGGGCCTTTTTTCAATGAACGTGGCACTATCGTATCCTCTCTCTAGGCTTACTTCGCGCTGCGACGACGTACGATCATTTTGTCCGTACGCTTGTTGGAACGAGTCTTGCGACCCTTGGTCGGAACACCCCATGGCGTCACAGGATGACGACCACCGGAAGTACGACCTTCACCACCACCATGTGGGTGATCTACCGGGTTCATGGCAACACCACGAACGGTCGGACGCACACCACGCCAGCGCTTAGCACCCGCTTTACCCAGAGAGCGCAGGTTGTGCTCACTGTTAGAGACTTCGCCCAGAGTGGCGCGACAGTCAGCCAATACTTTACGCATTTCACCGGAACGCAGACGCAGGGTAACGTAAGCACCGTCACGAGCGACCAGCTGGGCAGAAGCACCAGCACTGCGAATCATCTGAGCGCCCTTACCAGGCTTCATTTCTACACAGTGTACGATGGAACCCTGTGGAATATTGCGCAGAGGCAGAGTATTACCAGCTTTGATCGGGGCATCAACACCGGAGAACAGCTCATCACCGGCTTTCACACCTTTAGGCGCGATAATGTAACGACGCTCACCGTCCATGTATTTCAACAGGGCGATGTGCGCAGTACGGTTTGGATCGTATTCCAGACGCTCAACAACAGCTGGAATGCCGTCCTTGTTGCGACGAAAGTCTACGATACGGTAGTGCTGCTTGTGACCACCCCCGCGATGACGGGTAGTGATACGACCAGCATTGTTGCGACCACCAGTTTTGCCTTTCTTTTCCACCAGGGGCGCGTAAGGGCGGCCCTTGTGGAGGTCAGGGTTAACTACCTTGACAACGAAGCGGCGACCTGGAGAAGTCGGCTTGCATTTGATTACTGCCATTCTCTAGCTCCTTATTCCGCGTCCGCGAAGTCAATTTCCTGACCTTGCTCCAGGCTGACGTACGCCTTTTTCCAGTCTGAGCGCTGGCCCATACCGAAACGAGTACGCTTGGTCTTGCCCTTAACAACGGCAGTCCTGACAGCTTTAACGCTGACTTCAAACAGCTGCTCAACAGCTTTTTTGATTTCGAGCTTGGTTGCGTCCCTGGCTACCTTGAAGACGTACTGATTGTGCTCTTCAGCAACGACAGTGGCCTTCTCGGAAATGTGCGGACCAAGCAGAACTTTGAAAATACGTTCCTGGTTCATCCCAGCATCTCCTCGAACTTCTTGATGGCAGACACGGTCATCACGACTTTGTCGTGAGCAACCAGGCTAACCGGATCAATACCCTGAACGTCACGAACATCCACGTGAGGAATGTTGCGAGCGGCCAGATAAATGTTCTGATCCACTTCATCAGCAACGATCAACGCGCCGTTAGCGTTCAGTTCATTCAGCTTGGCTACAACCAGTTTGGTCTTTGGTGATTCAACAGCGAACTGCTCAACCACAATAAGACGCTCTTGACGAACCAGCTCGGACAAGATGGAACGCAGCGCTGCGCGATACATCTTCTTGTTCAGCTTTTGAGCGTGATTCTGTGGTTTGGCAGCAAATGTCTTGCCGCCCCCGCGCCACAGTGGGCTGCGGATAGTACCGGCGCGTGCACGACCGGAACCTTTTTGACGCCAGGGCTTACGACCACCGCCACTTACGTCGCTGCGGTTTTTCTGAGCTCTGGTGCCTTGACGCGCACCGGCCATGAATGCAACAACCGCCTGGTGAACCAGGGTTTCGTTGAATTCAGTGCCAAAAGTCACGTCTGAGACCTGAACGGCATCTGCACCGTTTACCTTCAGTTCCATCGTCTAATCCCCTCAGGCGTGAGCACGTGCTTTAACTGCTGGACGAACAATAACGTCAGCACCGGCTGCACCGGGTACTGCGCCTTTGACCAGCAGCAGGTTACGCTCGCTATCAACGCGAACGAGTTCCAGGGACTGTACGGTCACGTTTTCAGCGCCCATATGTCCAGCCATTTTCTTGCCTTTGAAGACACGACCAGGAGTCTGACACTGGCCGATAGAGCCAGGTGCACGGTGAGACAGAGAGTTACCGTGGGTCGCGTCCTGCATACGGAAGTTCCAGCGCTTGATAGCACCCTGGAAGCCCTTACCCTTGGACTGACCGGTAACATCTACTTTCTGACCTTGCTCAAACAGGTCTACACCGATAACGTCGCCCGCTTTATATTCAGCGTCAGCGTCGATACGGAATTCCCAGAGACCAGAACCAGCTTCAACGCCTGCTTTGGCGAAGTGGCCAGCTTCCGGCTTGCTCAGACGGCTGCTTTTCTTGCTTCCGGAAGTTACCTGAATTGCAGTATATCCGTCGGTTTCCAGGGTTTTCACCTGGGTAACGCGGTTTGGATCTACCTCAATTACGGTAACCGGTATGGAAACACCGTCTTCGGTGAAAACACGGGTCATACCGCGTTTCTTGCCGACTAATCCAATAGTCATTTCAACCTCTCTCGTGTACGGGGCTATCACCCACTATGGCCGCTCACTTCAGAGCTGTTACACAAAAGTGTGCACACTTTGATGGAGAGCCCATGGCCTCATTAACCGAGACTGATCTGCACTTCGACACCGGCTGCCAGATCCAGTTTCATGAGTGCGTCTACAGTTTTTTCGGTGGGCTCGATAATGTCGAGAAGACGCTTGTGGGTACGGATTTCATACTGGTCACGGGCGTCTTTGTTGACGTGTGGAGAAATCAGTACAGTAAAGCGTTCTTTTCGTGTTGGCAGAGGGATTGGACCACGAACCTGCGCACCAGTTCTTTTTGCAGTATCAACGATTTCCTGCGTAGACTGGTCAATCAGGCGATGGTCAAAAGCCTTCAGGCGAATACGAATTTGCTGCGCCTGTGAGGACTGCTTTGATTGTTGGCTCATTTTGTTCTAACCATGGCATCTATAAAGAACAAAGTCTGATGAACTATGTCACCTAGACAAAAGGACGCAAAATTCTACTAACCACAAAACTTGCTGTCAACACAAGCTTTCAAACAAGTTTTTGTTATATGGAAGAGCAGAGGGTCATTTTATCAGGCGGGCATGATACATGGCCGGGGGGGATTGATTGAATAGGGACTATCTGAAGGCAGGCTTGGTACAGTTCACAATCCATTACTCTCAAATTGTTATTTTGCTAAAAGATCAAGCATTTGTCCCCACGGATTTTTAATGATTCTGACTGCCAACTGACTTTCTGTGTCTGAAAAAGCCGCCAGAGCTTTTCTTTTTGTTACACCGAAGAACCCTTTAGACATTTGTCCTGATCTCAAATCTCTTACTGCTTTCGAAAAGTCACAAGCCTTATCATCCCTGATCATTATTCATTCGTTATATCTTCACAATCATAGTTAAAAACTATTAATGAAGAACAGATCACTCCAATGCCACTTTGCAAACACTGCCCTTATAGGTGACATAACTTTTGTCTATATAGTAAAGCGAAAGTGCCATTATAATGTCCCACCTTAATCACGGCTTTCCCATTAAAACGATATTTACGGCCTTATTTCATGCATAATCCAACACTTAAACTCTGGTTGGCGTTCTGCGCACTGCTGCCGCTCGGGATTTTTCTGCTGATCAGCGCCAGCTATAAACCACCGGAGTCTCTGCTGTATTGGCCCTGGATTCCGTCGCTAGGCATCGATTTTTCACTCCGCCTTGATGGCCTCAGTGTCCTGTTTGCCAGTTTAATCAGTGGCGTCGGGTTTCTGGTCCAGCTCTATGCCATCGCTTATATGAAACCCTATAAAGGCCGCGGTGCGTTTCACCTGTATCTGACCCTGTTTATGCTGGCCATGCTGGGTCTGGTACTGGCTGATAACCTGCTGTTGCTGTTCGTATTCTGGGAATTAACCACCCTCACCTCCTATCTGCTGATTGGCTTTAACCATGAACAGGAAAAATCCCGCAAGAACGCCCTGCAAGCCATGCTGGTCACCGGCAGCGGCGGCCTGGCAATGCTGGCGGGCCTGATTATACTGGGCGAAATGGCGGGTACCTACAGTCTCAGTGCCATCATCACCCAGGGGGCTTCGCTGTCTCAGCACCCGTGGTTTACGCCATCACTGTTGCTTATTCTGCTGGGAGCCTTCACCAAATCGGCACAGTTTCCCTTTCATTTCTGGTTGCCCGGTGCCATGGCCGCACCAACCCCCGTCAGTGCCTATCTGCACTCGTCCACCATGGTCAAAGCCGGTGTTTACCTGCTGGCACGACTGCTGCCGGTGTACGGTGACAGCACGTTATGGTTTACCCTGCTGTGCAGTGCCGGTGCCTTTACGGCACTGTGGTGCGCCCTACAGGCTTACCGCCAGACCGACTTAAAGCTGATGCTTGCCTTCAGTACCAATGTGATTCTTGGCCAGCTGGTGATGCTGATCGGCATCGGCAGCAGCTATGCCATCACTGCCGCGTTACTGTTGATTGCCGCACACTCCTTTTATAAGGCCGGACTGTTTATGGTGGTCGGCAATATCGATAAGGCCACCGGCACCCGGGAATACCATGAACTGGCGGGCCTGCGTGCGGTGCTGGCCATCAGCTTTACTGCCGCTTTGGTGACCGCTGCGTCCAAGGCGGGTCTGCCACCGTCGTTTGGTTTCCTGTCCAAGGAGTACCTCTATAAAGCAGGACTGGAATTTGGCTGGCTACTTTCCGGTACTATGCTGCTGGCCAATGCCATTATGGTGGCGTTGGCACTGCTGATCGTGATCAAACCCTTTTTACGGCCCCATCATGCCAAGGCTGCACCGATGAAAGCCGTTGAACATAATCAACTGCTCTGGTTGCCGCCCATCGTGCTGGCACTGCTGTCGATCATTGTGCCGCTGGCACTGCTGAACTGGTATCAGGGGCTGGTGATTGATCCGGCTGCTGAGGTGATGCTGTCTACCCCTCAGGTGAAAACGGTGAAGCTCTGGGAAGGGTTAAACCTGCCGCTGCTGTTAAGTGCACTCACGCTTTTACTGGGTATCTTGCTCTATGTCGGCTATCCACGCCTGAAGCCACGGCTCGACCAGCTTATGTCTGGGCTACCATCCGGCCCTGCTGTTTATCAGTACCTGCTGGATGCCGTGGTCAAACTGGCAAACTGGCAAACCCGTCTGTTACAGCACGGTCAGCTAACCCAATACAGCCTGCAGTTTTTCCTGGTGTTACTGGCTTTTCTCAGCACCGTACTCTGGCAGATACACCCCCTGCCACCGATTGATTGGGATCTGAAGTACTACGATATCTTCCTCGCCGTGTTTCTGGTCATCGCCGCCGTGGTGGTGGTCAAGGCCCGTACCCTGCTATTGGCGGTGGCCGCACTGGGTACCATTGGCTTTCTGACCACACTGGTTTTCCTGGTGTATAGCGCTCCGGATGTGGCCAAAACGCAGTTACTGGTAGAGACCCTGCTCGTGGTCTTTATCGCCATCGTGTTACGCCACCTATCTGCGGCCAACACGGTTCCCCGGCATTCAGCGGTTCGCCGCCTGGTGCACGCCTGCGTTGCCGCAGGCATCGGGATCAGCATCACCCTGGCTCTGTGGATTATTACTGCCGAACCCATGAATCAGGCAATCTCCGAGTTCTATGCCCAGACCAGCGTCAGCGGTGGCAAAGGGCGCAATATCGTCAATGTTATCCTGGTGGATTTCCGTGCGTTTGACACCCTCGGAGAAGCCGTTGTAGTGGTGATCGCCGCACTGGCGACCATCGCGATACTGGCTGGCAAGCGGATTAACCAGATGGTCTCTGAACCCCCCAAGGAGCCCCGTTAATGTCATCGATTATCTTTCGTACCAGCGCCCATATCGTCACGGTGCTGATGCTGGTGTTTTCTGTTTACCTGCTGTTGCGTGGCCATAACAATCCCGGCGGCGGGTTTATTGCCGGCCTCATAGCCGTGATTGCCTTTGCCCTGTTAATGCTGGCTGAAACCCCTGACTATGTGCGCGAGCGACTGATCTATCCACCGCCCGCTTTTGCTGGCTCTGGAGTGCTAATAGCACTGTTCGCCGGTCTGCTGCCCCTGTTTTTCGGGCAGCCTTTTCTCTCTGGCCTGTGGCTGGGCAAAATCGGCAGCCCACTATTATTTGACGTCGGCGTTTACCTGGCCGTCATCGGATCGGTACTGATGATCCTGCTCAATGTTGAAGAGGAGTTAAGTTAATGGAGTTTCTCTGGTGTCTGGTCGTCGGCCTGATGACGGCCTGCGGCGTTTTCCTGATGCTGGAGCGTCATATCGTGCGCTTTCTGTTCGGTATGATTCTGGTCAGTAACGCCATCAACCTGGCCATTTTTGTCGCTGGCCGCTTAACCCGGGGCAATCCCCCGCTGATTGCCAGTGACGCCCTGCTCCCGGCCGCCGGTTACGCCAACCCGCTGCCACAGGCGCTGATTCTGACCGCCATTGTGATCGGTTTCGGTCTGTTATTGTTCACCTTATTACTGGCCTATCGCGCCATTAAAGAATTTGGCACTGCTGATATGGACAAAATGCAACATGCGGAGACAGAGCAATGACCCATTGGCTACTGGTTATGCCTGTTTTTATTCCGCTGCTGACCGCTACGGCCTGCGCTTTCAGCTTTCGCGCCCGCGCCCTGTCATCGGTGATCAGCTGGTCCGGTGCTCTCGCCAACCTGTGTATCGCCCTGTTGCTGATCCAGCAGGTCATTTCGCAAGGCCTGCAGGTAACCGCCTTTGGTGATTGGCAAGCTCCCTTCGGCATTGTCTTTGTCGCTGACCTGCTATCAGCCAGCATGGTGCTGATTACCGCCATAATCGGTGTCGCGATTGTGCTCTACAGCACCACCGATTTGCGCAGCAAACCGTTCTATGGGATCTATCACAGTTTGATTCATGCCCTGCTGGCCGGTGTGATGGGCAGCTTTTTAACCGGCGATATTTTCAATCTTTATGTGTTTTTTGAGGTCATGCTCATTACCTCATTTGGCCTGATGGTGCTCAATGCCAATAAACAGCAGGTGGATGCGGCGGTTAAATACGTGGTGCTCAACCTGATCTCCACCATGGTTTTCCTGTTGGCCATCGGGCTGTTGTATGGCGCTACCGGCACTTTGAATATGGCCGACCTGCACGCCAAAGTCCCGTTACTGCCGGACACCACCATGATGCTGATCTCCGGGTTGTTTCTGTTTGGCTTTGCCATCAAGGCATCGGCGTTCCCGGTCTTCTCCTGGCTGCCAGCGTCCTATCATCATCTGCCCAGCGCCATCGTTGCCCTGTATGCCGCACTGCTGACCAAAGTGGGTGTTTATGCGTTGATCCGCGTTTTCACCATTGTGTTTGACCTGGTCGATAGCGGCTACCAGCCATTGCTGATTGTGATTGCCGGCCTGACCATGCTAACCGGCGTTCTTGGGGCGGCCAGTCAATTCCATATCAAACGTATTCTGTCGTTTCATATTATCAGTCAGATTGGCTATATGCTGATGGGACTGGCCATCTATACACCGCTGGCCATTACCGGTGCGATTTTCTACATCATCCACCACATTATTGTTAAGGCCAACTTGTTCCTGATCGGCGGCTTCCTGCAGCGCAGACAGGGCAGTGATAACCTGCGTGAGCTGGGTGGCGCTTATCGAAGCATGCCGTGGCTGGCCCTGCTGTTTCTGATTCCGGCGTTCTCTCTGGCGGGCTTTCCACCGCTGTCCGGATTCTGGGGCAAGTTTCTGGTGATCAAGGCAAGCCTGCAAACTGACGCCTATCTGCTGGCGGCCACCGCCCTGTTTGTTGGCCTGATGACCATTTACTCAATGACCAAAATCTGGGCCGAAGCGTTCTGGAAACCACTTCCGGACAACGCTGCTGCACCGATCCCCCTGACGCGGATGGAAAACTGCCTGTATATCGTTCCTATTGCGGCACTGGCGGTGCTGACCATTCTGATCGGTTTGCTGGTCGAACCCATTTATCAGCTGGCAGAAGTCTCTGCGACCAACCTGCTCAATCCACAGCCTTACATTAATGCGGTGCTTGGCAGCGACAGCACGGCCTACTCAACGCTCACCATACCTTCTGCACCCGCTGGAGGAACGCAACCATGAACCTGTTTTTGTTAAACATCCTGTTAGCGTTTGGCTGGATGCTGCTGAACGGCGACTATGGCAGCATCGACTTTACCATTGGTTTTGTGGTCGGTTTTTTTGCGCTGTTGCTGACCGAACCCTTCCGCAATAAACCTCACTACGGCCGCAAGTTCCTGGCAGCCCTGAAGCTACTGGCGGTGTTACTGTACAAACTGCTGACCAGCAGTCTGCAAGTGGTGTGGGATGTCATCACCCCCACCCACCTGAGCCATCCGGCCATTATCAAAGTGCCGCTGGCGGTTGAATCTGACATGGAGATTATGTTATTGGCCAATATGGTGTCGCTTACGCCGGGGTCACTGACGCTGGATGTCAGTGAAGATCGCCGGTATTTGATCATACATGCCATGTTCAGCAAGAACGAACAATCGGTGATCGACGATATCAAAACATCATTGGAGCGTCGTATTCTGGAGGTGACCCGTGACTGACATTATGGATTTTGCCACTCATTTCGCCTTTGTCGGTTTGTTAGCCAGCCTGGCCCTGGCATTTATCCGACTGTGCAAAGGCCCTTCGCTGGCGGACCGGGTGATCGCCCTGGATCTCATCGCCTTTATCACCATCGGCTTTATTGGTGTATTCACCATTTACAGCAACGCCACCGCGTTTATGGATATTGCCATCACTCTGGCACTGGTGGCGTTTCTCAGCACCATTGCCTTTGCCCGCTTTATGATGCGCGTGCCACTGGGTCAGTCTCGCGCTGATTCGGGTTTAAGTTCAGGAGAAAAATCATGATGGATTGGGTAGTCGCCAGCTGTTTAATTGTCGGGGTACTGTTCAGCTTTTTCTCTGCGCTGGGTATTTTACGGATGCCGGATGCTTACATTCGCATGCACTCATCCACCAAGGCAGGCACCATCGGGATTGGTTTAATTATGGTGGCTGTGGCCCTGCACTTTCAGGGGGTTTCCGTCAGTTCCCGGGCCGTCGGGATTATCGCCTTCATCCTGATGACCGCCCCCGTTGCAGCACACCTGATGGGTAAATCGCTGTTGATGAATAATTACCAGATGTGGCGTGGTCATCAGCAGGATTAACTCTTCCCCTCTGAAGCAGGCCTGAAACTTCAGGCCTTTTTTCAATTAAGTGCCTCTTCCTTTCGACTCTGCTTCAGGGATCATGGGGAAATTATTTAACAACAATCAGGCAGCCCGGTAACCTCCTGACCTGTCAATTAAGACCGTGAGTCCATGGTGGCGAAGTGCCTTGCAGTGCCGGTAATAACTCATTAAGAACGGAGTAAGTCAATGAGCGCCCCTCTGTCTCCAGGAGCTGTCGGCGCTTCGATTGCACCGGATTGGTCTGCAAATGAGCCAGCTAAAACGACGCCCCCTTTTATCCTGACATTTTCCTCGCTTGTTTCAGTTTTTTTGCTTTCCCTGTCTTTGATGATTTCTGCAACACTGACTTAATAAACAAGATTCAAGTACTGGAATTTTCCAACAGTCCCCGAGCCAGAAAGAAACAGGTTGCTGTTATGTGTTTTCCTGGTTGCTCAAACTTGAGAAAAATCAAAGACAATGAACTTTCTCTTGATTAGATGGTCTTAAAAATCGCTGGACAGCTTTTACTACCCGGTAATCCCAAGGCCTGCATCTTTACCGGTTATCTTTGACAACTCAGGCTTTGCGGTAGGGATACTAACAACTGTCCACAGTATTAACAAAAGAGTCATTGATCAAACCAAATTCTTATGGTCGCCATAGTCGGTCCTGATAATTTGTGATCTGATTTTTCAGTCACCCTGCACAATGAAAATTCCACATTGCTCAGGTCATTATTGCCTGACTTGGGAGTTCTCAAGGCAAAAATGATTAAAACATTAAATGATGAACTCACTACCCGTTTTACCCGGCTCTTCTTCAGAAGCAGTCGCGAAAGAAGCCATACACAACACTGACCAGGGTCCTGTCAATACGCCACAGGGCAAGGTGTCCGTTTCATGGCACATCGGACAACAGCACCGTCTTGATTTCGCCTCAACCGGAGACATTTCACTGACCCAGCGGGATATTCAACACCTGTCAGCCCATCTGCCCGGATTCAAGCCACAGCCCGGGAATGGTGACCAGCCCCTGGTGACCGTGGAACACGTCCAGACCAACGGCCACCCGGTCATCGTGCAATGTGACAGAGCCGTTCAGGTTATGGCTCCCGATAACGACATCATACCGGATACCCTTCCACACCTTCTTTACGGGGCCTGTCGGGTTGAGTGGTTACGAAGAAAACTGTTCCCGGTCCATGCGGCCTGTATCGGCGATGCCTCGGGATGTTACCTGCTTGCCGGTTCCTCAGGCTCTGGCAAAACCACACTGGTACTGGAGCATGCCCGGCAGCATCTCAAACTGCCAGAACGAAAAATCATGTCGGCAGACAAAACCCTCGTCAGGTTTACCGACGACGGGCAACTCAAAGCCGTTGCGGGCACCAAGACCATTTCCGTGCGTAACCATGATATGCCCAAATGGGAGCCCGTGGTCAGTGCCGGCGTTGCTGAAGCAGGAAAATCCGAACAGTCCCTCACCAGTGTTGGGGACCGGACGCATTTTCAACTGCCTTCGGATTACTATAGTGACCCGGAATCGGAAGTCCCGGTACGGGACATTGTGCTGGTCAAGTTAAACGACAATTTCATGAAAAAAACCCTGACCGCTGAAAGTGCAAGACATCAGCTGTTTACCCTGTTCCTCGACAAGCAGCGCGAGGATATTCTGATCGGTGATCATGATGCCGTCCTTGATGGAACCGTTCCTCGCGAGGTCAAAGACTACCTGGCGCAGAAGCTCGGGGATTATCTTCGCCAGGACGGGCGGCAGACACGGCAGATCAGCGGCTCACTGCAGGACGTTTACCAATCCATAATGCCCACGCTGTCCATGGACGTGCAGCCTCCACTTATGGACAAAAAAAAAAGATAGTGATTGGCATCTGTGGCATTGGCAACGGTCATCTGAACCGTCAGCTGCCCTGCCTCAATTACCTCAGGGACAGAGCTCATCAGATCGTCCTGTTCACTTATGGGCAGGCGTTGGAGTATTTCCACAACCATCAGAAGGAGTATCCGGGGGTTCGCGTATGTGAGGTAAACAATCCCTACATTGCTGGCTGTCTGACCGGGCTGGATTTTGAGGCCACCAGTGAGCTGCCACAAAACAACCGCATGAACTTCAACCAAATCAACTTCCAGGCCATGGCAGTAGCGAGTCAACAACTGGGTACTCCGGATCTGGTGATCAGTGATTACGAGCAGGTGTCCGCCCAGTATGCCTACAGCAAACAGGCTCCGCTGATCACCAGCGACCAGCAAAGCAAGTTTTTAACCGGCAGATTCACACCTGATCTGGCGGGTACGTCATTTCGGGATGAACGGGAGCGGCTGTCACTTTTCTTTCCCCGTGCCGACAAGCGTTTGGCCATCTCTTTCTTCAACGTTCAGCCTGGAGTTCAAGAGCAACAGCGCAGGGATACTGCCAATGTAACCCTGCTGCCACCGGTGATTCGTCCGGAAATCATTGCTGCCAAAGAACAATGCCAAGGCACAACGGCCTCGTTACTGATGTACATTACTGCCCAGTCGTGGACCGCTCTGCCTATTGATCAATGGCTACAGACCGTCCGGGAGAATGTACCAGACGGCATCACAGTACATATATTTTTACCCAAACGGTGTCCGCTTCCTGCTGATAGTGGGTGTCGTCGGTTTTATCACCATGGCGACGCCCAATTTGTTTCATTACTCGCGGCCTGCGGCGGGGTGATCTCCACCGCAGGACACACACTGCTGTCAGAAGCCATGTACCTGAACAAGCCCGTCTATGCCATACCCCTGAAAAATCTGTATGAACAGCAGATCAATGCCAAAGTGATTGGCGACAACCAGTTTGGGATAAGCTCGGGGGAGCTGAGTGCAGAAAAACTGAAAACGTTTATTGCCAACCTGGCTTTTTACTCCCACAACATTGGCAAAGATAACACCGTGCTTTTACGGGGCAATGGCAAAGACCAGGTTATCCAAATCGTTGAGCAAACGCTGCAGGAAAACCAGCGCCCTGTCCAGGAGCCGTCCCCCTGCCAGGAAATCACATTTTCCAGCACGGATTCAGGGGCAGAAAAAAAGATACTATTTAATGCAGAACCCTTCGGTTTTGGCCCTTCTGCTGCCATCGGGGAAATATTTCCTTACGTACGCAAACAGGCCAGACACCTCGCCTATATCGGAGAAAAGCACACCCTCGATATTCAGTCCAAGTACCCATATAACCGAATCATTGACTGCACCGAACAGGGCTCTGCCACCGACCGAAAAGAAAAGTACCTCCGCCACCTGCGTGAATACGATCTGTTTATAACCGCCTGTGATCTGGAGGTTGCCGGGTGGGCCAAAGAAGCAGGCCTTGAAGTCATCGTATATGATCCACTGTCCTGGTACTGGAAAGAGGTGTCTCCAGCCATTACCCATGCCGACCTCTATCTGGTACAGAACTTTCTCACCGTGCAGGAGCGGTTACAGGAAAACAGGAATAAACTGCCGGAAACCATCGTCGTACCTTCCATTGTGTCCGGCCTGCAGCGTCTTCAGGATAAGCACCCCCAAACCAATACGGCCAGTCTGTTGCTGGTCAATACCGGTGGGCTGATGAATCCCCTGGTGACTTCTTCCATCATGATGAACTACGCAAAAATCATCATGAATTGCATCAACCAGACCCTTGGCAGTCACTACGACCAGCTCCAGTTTCTGGGCAGCCGTACCCTGGCAGAGGCCACAGGGGACCAGTTTGAGGTCCAGACACTGACACCTGATCAAGTGCAGGATGTTTTGCAGCAATCAACAGTGGCCCTGATGACCCCGGGACTTGGCAACATATTTGAGGCGGCCGCCCTGGGGAAAAAAATTATCTGGCTGCCTCCGGCCAATGACAGCCAGGGCCAGCAGTTAACACTGCTAAAGCAAAATCACATGGTGGATGCCAGCATTGACTGGCATGACATATTTCCCGGGACCGCTCCCATTGACTACTTCAAAAGTCAGGAAGAGGTTATGGAATCCATCACTCATCTTATAGAAAGGTTAACAACGGAACCCGGAGCAATCACAACACTCAGCCATCTCATGGATATTGCTCACCAGCAATTGTCCCATACCGACGAGTCATCATTGAGTGAACTTGACAGACGATTTTCCCATGGCGGAGGGAAAGTCATTGCTGATCAGATTCTGCAGCGACTACAAAACACCCTGAAGGAGGAGGAAAAACAATGAACCCACTGGCACGCCCCAATTGCAGTAACAATACCTTTAATGAGATCAGCTATACCGGTCATACAGTTTACGATGGAAAGTGGGCTGACCGGAAAGTCATGAAAGAAGCCTTTGAGAGGGAGGGTTACATCGTTGCCGGGAATGTTTCCACTCCAGCGGATCGTAACAGGGCTGTCAGCCTGCTGCAACGTCAGGTCAAGCATCATCCAGCGGCCAGCATCAATGGTTTTTTTGAACTGTACCATGATGATGCCCTGGCCCAGCTGAGGCAGAACCCAACCATGGTCAAGTTGTTTGAAACCCTTTGGGATAATAAAAAACTATGGGTGGTATTTGACCGATGCATTTATATGCGGCCAGAAACAGACCAGAACAGCATACTCCCCCTTCATGTGGATCAAAATCCTCATACCCAGCCCGGTTTCAGTGCGGTTCAAGGCTTACTGGCGCTCAAGGATTGTGATAAAACCACCGGCATGCTGGGTATTATCCCCGGCTCCCATCATGACTTCGGGCAATATAAATCGTGGTCAGATAATAAACAGGGCTGGATTGAATATCAGGGCGAAGATGTACAAGACCGTTGGCGGGCACTCCGGGCTGTGCAATTGAAAGAAGGGGAGATGGTGGTTTGGGATTCTCGCCTGACCCACTCACGATTTAATCCAGACCCGGACTGCACCGACGACAGGCGCGAGCGTATGCTGGCGATGATCAGCTTTCTGCCCGCCTCTGCCGATGAGGCGCTAAGGGAAAAAAGGGTGCACGCCATGGAAAGCGGCACAGGCCAATACAATCATGAGGCAGGATTGCGGAAAACGGCAGGTTCTGACATTCAATCATTACGGGTAAACCGGGAAAACCTGACGGAAACAGGCAGGAAAATCTATGGTATCGAACCCTGGTGATGCTGGAGCAGTACTACCTGGCCAGATAAGGAAGCGCTTGATGATACCTTGTTCCCACGGTCCCGAGTTTGTTGCAAAAGTTATAAAAGCCTTGAACCACAAAGACACGAAGACACGAAGGATGCCTTTTTGATTTGCTGAGCGTAACTCAGGCAAGCCCAGAATAACCTTTGTGTCTTTGTGTCTTTGTGCCTTTGTGGTGCCCTTCTTTTTAAGTCCTTTCGCAACACCCTCTCCCCCGTGGGAATGCATACCGAACCTCTCCGTAAATTAGCCTCCCATTAAACTCTTATAATTCCGGGCAGAAACAGGCTGTTCCACATCCTGCAGGCTTCGGGGGGTTATCTGAGTTAATTAATCAAAGGACAATCAAGGCTGCCCGTGAACTTCCTGACCTTTGGCCTGTCCATTAAAACCGTGAATCAATGGTTGCCACATGTTTCGCAGTGCCGGTAATAACTCATTAATAATGGGGTAAGTCAATGAGTGACCCTTTGTCTTCAGGTGCCGCCGGTGTCCCGATGGCACCGGATTGGCCTGCACATCTGCCGACAAAAACCTCACCCTCTGACTCCCCGTCCACTATCGCGCTTGCGGAGATAAGTCCTCAGAAACAGCCCCCGCAGAAACAAACTTTGTGGCAAAGAAGGATTACTGAACTTCCTCCCGAACTGTTGGCCATGATTTTTGACCACCTTGAATTCGATGATATCCGACGTGTCAATGCAACCTGTCTTGCATTTCGGGATGTGGTCACAGAATGCAAATACATTCAGGAACTGTCTTATTTTGCCCGACTTCCGCAACGCTTCCGGGAACAGTTCCAGCAACATGTCTTTGGGCAGAAAAAATCCCGGTTCTTTCATCCATTTGCCACTCCAGCATTACGCAACAATAGAGGGATATCGTTCAGGGACAGGATAATAAAGAACCTCCCGCAGATGTCCGCACTATTATGCCTTGACACCCTGGGGAGGATGGAATCATGTCCGGCTTATCGCATGGTCAAGCTATTAAAAGTTACGCTCCCTCAGCGTGCAGCATGGAATTCACAGCCACAGACCGGTGCCGCTATTGAGGTTCGCTTCAGCCCGTCCAGTCGTCATCTGTTGTTTTATGGCCGTTGCCTGAATGACTCCCGAGTTCTGGCCAGGGATGACCAGGGGCAATGGGCAGAAGAGCACCTGAATTGGTCCGATAACAGCCGCTCCCGGGTGGTTTCCGGGGCAAATTTCAGTGCTTGTGAAAATCGCCTGTTTACCTGGAACGGTAAGAATCGCGCGAATATGTTGCAACCTGCCCACAACCGCTGGGATGAAGACGACAAGGTAAAGTTATCGGGTCATGCGGTCGTGTTCAGCCCCTCGGGGAAATATATGGCGGCCTACAAGCACGATCCTTTCATCGTCTGTCGCATGGACAACAATAATAAATGGCGAAAAGTGAAGATTAACGGCCTCTCCGGAGAGTTGATTAAACTCGCCCTGTTCAGTCCATCGGAGCGATATTTGGCACTCCTCTGGTCGCATCCAACATCATGGGTGAATGAAATAACGATGCTATCTCTGAATGATCGTAGCGCTGAAGTCTGGAAATCACAGAACCTAAAAATATGTGAACATTATTTTGTTACTCATGCCCAATTTGGCCCGGTCGCAGATCAGTTACTGGTGGGTTTTGAAAAAAATCATGGCATTACCGGGCAGGTCTCAATATACAGCCGGGAATCATCGGGGAAATGGGAAGAGACTGTGATCTTCCCATGCTATTGTCCGGTTTTCTTGAGTTCTAACGGTCAATATCTGTTCAATAAAAGCTGGCTCATGGGCCTTGATATACTGCAAAACAAGTCCAGAGACTATGACGTGCGGCTATGGCACCTACCGGAAAATTTGTCTGCCGGATCGCTGGACGATGGTCGCTTGCTGCAGCCGGATGCCGTATCAAGAGCGATTCTTGATTCAGAAATAACGCTCAGACACAGTTTTCCGGTAAAAGTGGCGCGGTTCAGTCCGTCTGACAATTACCTAGTGGTCAGCTGTGAGTCGGGTACAGTCTACATCTGGGGGAAGAGCCAGGCTGGACAATGGGCAATTGAAACCATCACCGAAGAATGCGCCCCAATCACCATACCCTGGTTTAGCCCGTCCGGCCTTCATGTGCTGACCTGGAACCGTTCAATGGTAGGAATCCTCGGGCGCAGCGGTCAACAGCACTGGTCACTCAAAGGGGTTATCAAGCAAGACGGTATTCTGAAAGCCTACTTCAATCCACTATCAGAGCATGAGGTGGTGGTCCTGAGCCAAACTCAGAATGGCGACGTTACCAATATCAGTTTACAAGTCTGGGAAATAAGGGATGCTGGTACGCAGGATTGAAGGCAAATGCGGTATGCATTACCACGCAGGGCGTGGAAATAAGAAGATACCGGAGCCTGCAGGATGTCAAACAACCGGTCAGGAATTCATGTCAGAAAACCGGTGACTTTACTCCGTTGTCATTGTGAGTTAACGATCAATAATTTTTAAAACAGCCTCTTAATGTCTGCCGTAAGAACAACCTGTTTCTGTCCGGAAACTTCCTGCCCTCAGGTCTGTCCAATATCATCATAAATCCATGGTTATGAAGGTTCTAGGAGGTTGACCGAGAATAGCGCCCGTAGCGAGGATGGCAGAAAATTGAGGATAAAAAGTCGGAAATTTTTAGTGAATAGTGGTTCTATTTGCTAAAAATTTCCGACTTTTTAGACCAATTTGCTGCCACCGCACGACTGCATGGATGCAGGAGCTAGAGCAACGCAGGAGCGGTTGCCGGTAGGGCAGCCTATTCTCGGTCAGCCTCCTAGCCGGTAATAACTCATTAAGAATGGAGTAAGTCAATGAGCGACCCTCTGTTTCCAGGGGCTGTCGGCGCTTCGATTGCACCGGATTGGCCTGCAAATGAGCCTGCTAAAACGCCCCCCCCCGGCTCCCCACGCGCTATCGCACTCCCGGAGGCAAGTCCGCAGACACAGCTTCCGCAACAACAACCGTTGTGGCAAAGAAGTATTACTGAACTCCCTCACGAACTTTTGGTCATGATTTTTGACCATCTTGAATTCGATGACATCCGGCAAGTTAATGCAACCTGCCTGACATTCCGGGAAGTGGTGAAAGAAAACAATTATATTCAGGAACTGTCTTATTTTGCCCGACTTCCGCAACGCTTCCGGGAACAGTACCGGCAAATTGCCCCGTGGCAGAAAAAATCCAGGTGCTCTCATCCATTTGCCACTCCAGCATCACGTAACAACAGAGGGATATCGTTCAGGGACAGGATAATAAAGAACCTCCCGCAGATGCCCGCACTACTATGCCTTGAGACCTTGAGGAGGATGGAATCATGCCCGGCTTACCGCCTGGTTCCGGGACACAAAGTCACTCTCCCGCAGCGTGATACAACTGAACCATATAATCAGACCGAAACTATTCTTGATTTTTGCCTCAGCCAGTCCAGTCGTCATCTGTTGTTTTATGGACGTCATTTGAATGACTACCGTATTCTGGCCAGGGATGACCGGGGGCAATGGGCAGAAGAGTACGTCAATTGGTCCGGTAACAACGGCAGCCGGGTGATTACCGGGGCAAATTTCAGTGCTTGCACGAACCGCCTGTTAACCCGCAGCAGTGAGGGTTATGTGAATACCTTACGGTCTGCTAACAGCTGTTGGGAGGAAGTCGGCAAGGAAACTTTGCCGAACCAGACGGTCCAATTCAGCCCTTCCGGGAAATATATGGTGACCTGTAATGAGGACAATCAGGTACTCATCTGGTGCATGGACGAAAATAATAAAAATTGGCTGAAAATGAAGGTTTCCGGCCTCTCCCCCAGAGCGTTGATTGATCAAGTCCAGTTCAGTCCAACGGAGCGGTATCTGTCACTGCGCACGCTGGATAAAAGAACCATTTTATCTCTGGATGATTGTGGAGTCTGGTCAGCACAGCATTCAATATTAATAGCAGAGGATTCGGGTTATGCCTGCTTCAGCCCAGTGGCAGATCAGCTTCTGGTGGGTATTGAACACAAACCCTACAATCCCGGGCGGGTTGCAATTCACAGCCCTGATCCATCGGGGAAATGGCAAGAGACGGTAATCTTCCCGACATACTTTCCGCTTCAATTCAGCTCTACCGGTAAATACCTGTTCGCTATATCTGATAAAATGGGCGGTCCGACGCCTTGCGAGGATTTGCTGCTATGGCACAGACCGGAAAATTGGTCTGACTGGTCGCTGAACCGGCCTCTCTCGCCGGAGTTGAGTTCCGCGTCAAGGCTTGAATCAGCAATAAGGCTCAAACATGATGGCGCTGTATATCAGGCGCTATTCAGCCCGTCTGACAGTCACTTGCTGACCACCAGCTATAGAGGGACCGGTACAATTTGTATCTGGGAGAAGAGCCAGGCAGGGGCATGGTTAATTCAAACCATCACCAGGGAGTACATCCCACGCGTCACCCACTTTAGCCTGTCAGGCCTTCATGCACTGACTTGCAACGATCACATGGTAGAAATCCTGGGGCGCAACGATCAAAAGCACTGGTCACTCAAGGGGAAGATCGAGCAAGACGGTATCCTGAAAGCATGCTTCAATCCCATGTCAGAGCATGAAGTGGTGGTCTTGAGCCGTACCGGGGAAGGCGATATGACCAATTTCACTCTACAAGTTTGGGAAATAAGCAAGCCGGATTGAAGACAATGGCCAGCTGTTTTGAACTCGTTCCCCCAGTGTCCCCCGTGGGAACAAGAAAACGAGCTGGCGCCCCGAACACGTTCAGAACAGCGCATCTATATGACTGAGCAACATCCTGGCCTGATCAATCACCCCCAGGGCAGCCCGTGTTTCACCTTGTTGCAAATACATCATTAACTGCTGCTGATAAGCATGGGACAAGCGTTTATCGATTTCCTGCGAATCTGAAGCGGTGCTTTCAATGGCATTACCATCGGATTCACGTCTATAAAGCGCAGAAAATGCCACCTGCAGATCAGCATGCATCTGACCCGCACTCTCCCGCAGCGCCAAAGCCTCCTGAACCTTGCCATCGCCCAGCAACTGAAGAACGGTCTCTCGATACTCTTTACTTAAAGCAATAGTGTCAAAAGCGACGGCTGCCTCAGCCTCTCTTCCTGTAGGAACCGGCGGCGTATAAGCAGGCCCCGGCGCAGAGCCGGCACTGTACGCTTCGGTCAGTGACATGGCTTCCAGAGTAATAACCCCATGATCACTGGCCGTCGCCAGCACATCCTTGGTAGCCGGTGGCATAAAGCCCCGGGCCTTTGCATACTCCTTCTCCATATCAACAACCTGAAGCTTATGGTTGCGACCATCATCACTCATATAAACGACAATGTATTCAACTGGCGTCAGCAGCGGGTCACGATTGTCTACCACAAAGCTGTGATAAAAATACTCCTGACCAAGCAGGCCCGGCTTCTGGTAATGCAAAGCCGTAACTGGCACGGTTTTAACCAACTGGTAATGCTTATCGAGCAGTTGCACTTCCGGCATAAAGGCCGAAGCTTCCCGGCCAAATTTCCCACGTTTTATCTGACTGCTGATTTTGAACCGGTAGGCACCATACCCGGGTAGCTGCCAGCCTATAACGGCAGAATCGCTGTCAGTCGTTTTCAGCGTTGCAGACTGTTCCGTCAGCCCAATGGTCTGCTGAATAGCTTCGTCGTATATCCGCAGTGGTTGATAGTTCAGGGTCGGTAAAGAGTGGTAAACAGCCACAGGCTCTTTAGCAGCCGGGGCTATCGAAGAATCATTGGTTGCACAGCCAGCCAGTAGGCCAAGTGCCAGGCAGAGCGCTGTTTTTTTCATCGTATTACTCAACGGGATAAATCAATTGCCTGAATTCTATCGGTATTCATCAGAGAGCGAGTCTGTAAACGATTACAGATCCCGCTACGATCAGCTTAAGGGCTACTTTGCCTTACGACAGCCACTCAGGTTGGCAAAGAACTGCTGATTCTCTTTGCTGGCCAGCATTGCAGAAATACTCTGAGGCAGACGACGACGCCAGTTTGGATATTCACTACAGGTGCCAGGTACATTCACCGGAGAGTCAATCATCATCACATCTTCCAGCTGGAAGCCGGCTATTTGCGAAGCCGACAAGGCCAGGTAATAGCTGAATCTCTCCATGATGTTACGACTGAATGCCGGTGCCGTGTTTGCCTGAAGGTCAACGCCTTCTGGTAATTCACCAAGGTCAGCCAGGGTATTCAGCACTGCCTTGCGGGTCTGTTCGCGGGCATCGTGGTCAGCGGCGGCACGCTCTTCGGAGAAAAAGCCCAGGGATTCCATCAGGTCGATGTCTTTGCCATCCCACCAGCCTTTCATGGTGGGTGTGTCATGGCACACCAGCATCGCCAGGGCTTTTTCACGGTACTTGTCGGGTGCCGTATAACGATCCTTATTCTGCTGGAAGATCCCCATCACACTGCCGTACATTCTTGCCGGAGGCAGACTGTCGGTTATTTCCTGTGGTACCACACCCAGGTCTTCACCAAACACCAGACACTGTTGGCGATGACTTTCCAGTTTGATAATCCCCAGCAAATCCTGCAGCGGATAATGGACGTAACAGCCATAACGGGCACCTTTGTTGTCGGTGTTGCCGTTCGGACACCACCAGAGACGGAACAACCCCATGGCATGATCAATACGCAACGCACCGCAGTTACGCATATTGTTCCGAATCAGCTCAACGAAGGGCTGGTAACGTTCCTCTTTCAAGACCACCGGGTTGAACGGTGGCAGACCCCAGTCCTGACCCATCGGCCCCAAACCATCGGGCGGGGCTCCAGTGCTGGCTTCGAGAACAAATAAATTACGATCCGCCCAGACATCGGCACCGTTGCTGTCGACACCCACCGCCAGGTCACGGTAGAGACCAACCATCATACCAGCGTCTTTGGCTTTGTCCTGGGCCGCGTTCAGCTGTTCATCCATCTGCCACTGGAGGTATTTAAAGAACGTAATCCGTGCCTGATTCATCCTGGCAAAGGCCCTGACCTCTTTACTGTCTGGCACCTGGTACGCCTCTGGCCAGCAGCGCCATCCCCAGCTATTAATATCGGTTTTCCGGAAATGCTCATACAGTGCTTCAAACAGGGCAAACTGATCTAACCGCGCGCCCCTTGACTGACAGAAAGCGGTGAACGCCTGATCCCGGTCTGTTCCCTTGCCCAGATGCTGTTCGGCAAACTCATTAAACAACAGTTCCAACACCGACATTTTAAATGGTGCAACTTTGTCGTATTCAACAAGGTCGGTGCTGCGTAATTGATCAATCAATCCCTGGTGGTGTGCAACAATCTCACGGGCTGATGCACAGTCTGTGTACTCCGCCACCTGTTCAGGATCAATGTACAGTACATTATCAAACAGGCGGGTCGATGGACTGTAAGGCGAGCAGTGCAGTGGATTGGACGGATACAGGGCATGCACCGGATTCAGGCCAACAAAATCAGCTCCTTGCTCACCCATACCTGCCGCCAGCGCACCCAGGTCGGTGAGATCACCCATCCCCCAGTTACGTTCAGAGCGAAGGGTATACAGCTGAATACCGGAACCCCAGATTTTAGCGCCCTGTTTCATGGCTTCCGGTTCATAACAAACTTCTGGTACCACAATCAATCCGGCTTCTGCCGTGAACGCTTTCCCCTGAACCGCCATCGTGTGATAACCCAGTGGCAGGTATTCAGGCACTGAAACCTCAAGGGCAATATACTCTTTGCGCTCCAGCTTCACGGTTTTGGACACAACAGCCGTGGTCAGATCAGCATGATGGCTAACCTGGTCACCGTTTTCCAGCGTTATCCTCACCTCAACAGACGATGGACGTTTACTCTTGGGGCAGCGCAGTACGAAAGAGAAGTTTTGCCCCTGATGGGCAACCGTCACTGGTGATAAAGGAGATTGCCACAGCTTTAACTGTTCAGTGGCTATCGCCTGTTTCAGCGCCGCATTACTGCTAACGTCAAAACCCATGGCAGCCAGCAGGGGAATTTTGTTCTCAGTGTCAATGGCTACCGGAGTACCATCCCAGTCCTTATAGCCGCTGGCCATGCCACACAGGTCACCCAGACTGTCGATTAATTGGTGATCAAGCATTGAGTTTCTTCATAGGTAGGCCGGCAACCTGGAAGGTTGCCGGAGATTGCACAAAATTTGTCGTATGGAATGCAGGTTGTTCCAACGGTCTTCCACGGGAGGGAATCAGGTGTCAGCAATATCAGTCAAATACTGGTGACCTGGTCCGTGAAAACGCAACACCATTGGCATCAAACAGATGACAGTTTTCCGCCGGAACACCCACATGGAATTCAGCACCAGGCTGACGACGCAGGGAATCTTCCACCCGGGCGATAAACGCTTCGTGAATATCCGGATGATTCAGGTAGATAAATGACTCATTACCCAGGCGCTCAATGGTTTCGATAGTGCCGGTGATGCAGTTTTCTGCGCCATTCGCCTCTTCATGATTCAGTACGTCCTGTGGCCGAATACCCAGTGTTACTTTATCGCCAGGCTTCCCATTGCGGGTGTCGTTGCAAACACGCAACTCGGTACCACACTCCAGCTTGATTTTAGTCTCTTTCTGATCGGGTTCCACTATCGTGGCACGGAAGAAGTTCATCTTCGGTGAGCCGATAAAACTGGCCACAAACAGGTTGCACGGGTTGTGATAAAGTTCCAGCGGTGCACCCACCTGCTCCAGGTTGCTTTCTGCACCCTCTGCCAGTGGGCTGAGCACCACGATACGATCGGCCAGCGTCATGGCCTCTACCTGATCGTGGGTTACATAGATGGCCGTTGTCTTCAGTTTATTATGCAGACGGGACAACTCCTGCCGCATCTGTACCCGCAGGGATACGTCCAGGTTGGACAGCGGCTCATCAAACAGAAACAGCCTCGGTTCCTGTACAATTGAGCGACCAATCGCCACCCGCTGGCGCTGACCACCAGACATCGCCTTTGGCTTACGATCCAACAGCTTTTCCAGCTGCAAAATTCTGGCCGCTTCATCCACACGACGATTGATCTCGGCCTTGTCCGCTTTTGCCAGCTTCAGGCCAAACTCCATATTTTCCCGAACCGTCATATGGGGATAGAGTGCATAAGACTGGAACACCATACCAACACGACGCTCGTTGGGCGGCATATCGTTGGATCGCTCACCGTCCAGCTCTAACAAACCGCCGGAAATATCTTCCAGGCCACAAATCATCCGCAACAACGTCGACTTACCGCAACCGGAAGGGCCAACGAAGGCGACAAATTCACCATCTTCAATGTGCAGATTGATGTTCTTCAGAACAAATGTCTTGCCACCGTCGTAGCTTTTGTCCAGTTGAGTCAGCTTTACTTCAGCCATTGTCTTTCTCTTGTCTAAGCCTTTCTAAACGGTAAATCCGTTAACCTTTCACACCACCAGCCGTCAGACCATTGACCAGATAACGCTGGGCCATCAGGAAGACGACAGTAATGGGCATGCCGGTCAAAATTGCGGCAGCGGCAAAATCACCCCAGAGGTAGTTCTGGGCATAGAGGAACTGTTTCATACCCACGGCCAGGGTCAGCTGGTCAACGCCCTGAAGCAGGACAGACGCAATCGGGTACTCACCAATCACCCCAATAAACGACAGTACAAAGACAACCGCCAGAATAGGTACAGACAGTGGCAGCAGAATATGCCTGAATGCCTGCCAGGGGGTGGCACCGTCGATATAGGCCGACTCTTCCAGGGCCACATCAATACTTTCGAAATAGCCTTTAATCAGCCAGATGTGCATGGTGATACCGCCCAGATAGGACATCACCAGGGCACTGTGAGTATTCAACCCCAGCCATGGCACCACACCGCCCAACTTATTAAAGAAGGCATGGAAAGCCACCAGGGCCAGCACCGCCGGGAACATCTGCAGAATCATCATGCTGGTAAGCAAGTGGTTCTTAAAACGGAAGCGCAGCCGGGCAAACGCATAAGCACCGGTCGTGGACAGCATCAGGATCAGCGCCGAGGTGGTAAAGCTCACTTTCAGGGAGTTCCACAGCCAGGTCAGTACCGGGAAGGTCGGCTTAATCACCGTGCCATCGGCGGTGGTGTACTCAAAACCCAACACCATTGCCCAGTGTTCCAGGCTGGGGTTATCCGGAATCAAACTGCCGGTAGCAAAGTTACCGGTCCGGAATGACACCGAAATAATCATCAAAAATGGAAACATCACCAGACAGAGCAGCAGAATCATGATGATCCGGGCTGCCCATACCCGATATTGCAGGTTTCGTGGTTGTACCATCGCCATTATCAATACTCCTGTGAACTGCGGGTGGCCCTGAGGTTAACCCAGGAGATAAATCCGACGATCAGGAAGATCATCGTGGCAATAGCAGACGCCAGACCAAAGTCCTGACCCGCGACAAATGCCGTACGGAAGGTGAAGTTCACCAGCAAATCCGTGAAGCCTGCTTCCGTTGTCGTTCCGGCCATCATCGGGCCTCCCGCTGTCAACAGGTCAATCAGCACAAAGTTATTGAAGTTAAAGGCAAAGCTGGCAATCAGAATCGGTGCCAGCGGTTTGGCAATATTGGGCAGTGTTATGTACAGCAGGTTATGAATCGGGTTGGCACCATCAATGGCAGAAGCTTCATAGAGATCGTCCGGAATCGCTTTCAGCAGCCCCATACAGACGATCATCATATAGGGGTAACCAAGCCAGGTGTTGACGATCAGAATCATGGTTCTGGCAAAAGTCGGGTCGGTCATCCACTCAGGACTAATGCCAAACAACCCTTCCAGTATCATATTGATCTCACCGAAGTTCTGGTTAAACAAGCCCTTGAAAATCAGAATGGAAATAAACGCTGGCACAGCATAAGGAAGGATCAGCAGCACCCGGTAAATCGCCCGCTCTTTCAGTGGTTCCCACTGCATCAGGTTAGCCAGCAACAGACCAATCACCAGACAGAACAAAACACTGCCCGCAGAAAAGACAATGGTCCACACAAAAATCTTGAAAAACGGCTCACGAATACCTTTGTCATTGATCAGACGTTCGTAGTTTTCCCCACCCACATACACAGAGAAACCGGGGGCAACCCGCTCACCACTGTCGGTCACATAGAAGCCCGTGGTCATATCCGGGCGTATGACTTTACCGGTGTTGATCTCAACCAGGTTGTCGTTTTTCTCTTCCCGATACTGCGGTGCCATCGCAGAAAACTCACGCAGGGATGACATCACCAGGCGAGTATCACCGGCAAGGTTGACCGCCACTGAACCCAGCGCCGAGCGCTGCTGAACCACCTCCCGCATGGACAGTTTGTTACCCTCTGCATCGGCACCAAGGCGGGCATTAACCTCTACCGGGTCACCATTCAGTACGAAAGCGTCGGAGGTATAAATACTATTTTTGTCGTTTTTATCAGTCAGCTGCAGCTGAAACTGGTCGTTTTGCTGAAAAAGCGCCAGTGTGTAGCTGTGTTCGCCGTTTTTTACCTGCTTGTTCAGGTGAATCTCTTTGACCCGTTCAAGGCTCAGAATATTGGCAGAGCCGTAATTGGTAAACGAAATGCTAAAGGTATACACCAGCGGGAAAACGATAAACATCATAATGCCCAGCAAACATGGGTACACGTAGCGATAGCTGTAACCACGCTTGTTGGTAAAAATCCATGTGCCCAGGCTGCCCAGAACCAGCAGGGTTAATGGGAAAAGCACTTCGCCCTGAAAATAGAGCAGGGCAATGACATAAAGCAGGGCTAGATCAATCAGGGCAACGAGCGCCCACTTTGGCCCGTTGCCAGACAACAATGATCTGACATTGGCGGGAATGGTCATGGTGTTTGTCTCTCCGGGAGGGTTTTGAGCCGATCATCAAAACGACGACCGGCAGATGTAACGGGTCACGTCAATGTAAGCCTGCGCTACACCCCGTTGCGCAGTTTTTAGTTGGCAATCAGCTTGGCAGCGTTGTTCAGTGCCACTTCAACAGTTTCCTGACCGGTGGTGATATTGGTCAGGGCAGACTGGGTAGCTGACCAGAATTTACCCATTTCCGGAACGTTAGGCATCAGCAGACCATTCATAACATTCTGGTAAGTGGCTTCGATGCGTGGGTCCGCCGCCAGCTTCTTCATGTACGCCTTGTGAGCAACGGCACCCAGTGGCTTGTCGTTGTTCAGCGTTGTCAGGCCTTCTTCGGTGAGGACATAGTTCTCGATAAACTCTTTAGCCAAACCCTGATTTGGCGAAGCGTTGTTCAGAGCAGCGGCCCAGACGCCAACAAACGCACGGGACGGACTACCGTCGATAGAAGGCAGTGGCGCAACACCGTAGTTGATCTTGCTCTTTTCCAGGTTGGCCCAGGCCCAGGGACCGGAGATCATCATCGCCACTTCACCCTTGTTGAAGCTGGCTTCCATCACACCGTAATCAACGCCCCGTGGCATCACGCCCTCGTCGATGATTTTCGCCAGCATCTTGCCACCTTTGATGGCACCGGCACTGTTTACACCGATATCAGAAACGTCATAGCCGGTGGGTACTTCCTTGAATACATAACCGCCGTTGGAGGCCAGCATCGGCGTAGTGAAGTAAGGCTGAACCTGGTCCCACATGATGGTGGTGATATCTTTCTTATCCAGCTCTTTTTTCAGTTCGAACATCTCTTCATAAGAGGCAGGTGCCGTTTTGATGATGTCCTTGTTGTAAATCAAACTGATGGCTTCCATGGCGACCGGATAGCCGTATACGTTGCCATTGTGAGACGTGGCCTGCCAGCCTTTGGCTTCGATATCAGCCTTGACATTGTCAGAAGGCTTGATGGGTGCCAACAGACCAGATTCAGCCCACTCACCGAAACGATCATGTGCCCACATAACAATATCCGGACCCTTACCGGTGGCAGCAGCCTGCTGGAAACGATCGGTCAGATTCTCAGGAATCTCAATCTTTACCTTAACGCCCAGCTCTTCTTCAAAACGCTTACCTACAACTTCCATACCGTTATAGGCTTTATCGCCACCAATCCACACAACCAGCTCGTCGTCAGAGAACGCCATGGCTGTGTTGGCACCCATAGAGATAGCCAGCGCAGAAGCAATCGCTGCAGCAACCGTTTTTTTCATCATCTCTCTACCTACTCCGGTATTTCCCTGAACCAGGGTGATCATTGAAATTCTCAGGCTCTTGTCATTTAGATCGGAGTGAACACTTTCATTCAAATGCGCTGTCGAGACAACAGACCTGAAAAACGATCGCTATCTTCAATGAATTGGTGTCTGAAAGAAATCGTAAAACGTTTACAGAATGCCCACTTTCTGGTGTGATCCGTGAGTATTTGATACAAATCAACATATTTTGTGCATTTTCAGGAAAATGCCGGGTCAGCCTCACGCCATGACACAGGAGGTCTGCCCTTTACGAAGAAACACATCCAGCCAACATCCACGAGGCTCACAGGATTTCATGGCCTCCATCACCAGTTCTGCTCCCTGAACCGCAATACTTTCTATATCCTGTCGTACGGTGGTCAGTGAATGATAGCGATCATCATCGATACCATCGTAACCCACCACCTGAACATCATCCGGTACCCGCCTACCGGTATCCGCCAGTGCCATGGAAATGCCTGTGGCGACAATGTCAGAAAAAGCGACAAACGCATCAGGCTTAATCCCCGATTCCAGCAAGCCACGTATACGACGATAGCTATCTAATGCAGGCAGACCGGTATCCACTGAAATTTCTATGGCCTCCGAAGGAATAAGCCCCGCTTCCAGCATCGCCTTGCGATAGCCCTGGTAACGCATGCACGAAACTGCATGGTCACTGTGCAGGCACACATAATAAATAGTACGACAGCCATTCCCAAGCAGGTGCGTGGTCGCCAGAAAACCACCCTGTTCATCGTTAGAAGCAACCCAGAAATGCCCCTCCCGCACATCCCCGATACTCACATAGGGAGCCTTCTGCTCCTGCACCTTCTGATAGCGGGGATCATCATGGTGCAAGCCAATGCCAACATAGGCTTTGGCCGACGTCATCAGCTCACCTTCAGGAGAAAACTTCACCCGCTTGACCCGATACCCCTGCCGCTCCAGCTCAATCTTCAGCGCTTCATACACTTTTAATGCAAACGGCGATATGGTTCCCAGATCCAGCCCCAGCACAACCCCCACCACAAAGGCATTCTGCCCATGCAACTGCCGGGCCATATAATTGGGTTGATAGTTCAGTTCATGGGCTGCGTCCAATACCTTCTTGCGGGTGCTTTCTGAAACGTATTTTCCGCCATTGAGCACCCGACTGACGGTTGCAATGGATAATCCTGCCAGCGCCGCCACCTGGAGGATGGTTGATTGCCCAGACACTTGATTCCTTCCCAAAGGGATTTATCCCTATATCAAATAACCGACATTAATTCGAAATATAACGAACCTTCGTAATATATTTTGTTTGCAGTGTTCACAAAAAGACACAGATCAATATTCAGCCAACTTCTTCTAAAAACCTTTTCATATTGCTCTTCACCCCACTAATGCCAAAAAATCCCACAGCCTAAAAAACGTCAACACGTTGTAACGCCTGCTGACAGAGTCTGGACGATTTATTTCGTTTCAGGGGGGACTGCAGCATGCGAGATGGCGAACACACAACAACACACTTGAAGGAATTTGGTTGTGACCAAAGCAAGACTTCTGCCACTGGCTGGTGCTATTTCAGCTATCGTATTTTCTGCTGCTGCTTCTGCGGCGACTGTGGATTTCCATGGTTATGTGCGTTCTGGTATCGGCGCTTCTGTTGGCGGTGGTGACCAGGAAGCTTTCCAGGCGGTTGGTGCTGGCTCAAAGTATCGTCTGGGTAACGAAACTGAAACTTACGGCGAAATCAAGCTGGGTTCAGAGCTGTTCAACAATGGTGAACAGTCTTTCTACCTGGACAGCAACATGGCATTCAGCGTTGACCAAGCCAATGACTGGGAAGGTACTGATCCTGCATTCCGTGAATTCAACGTAAAGGCAAAAGGTGTTCTGGACTTCGCTCCTGAAGCAACCCTGTGGGCTGGTAAGCGCTTCTATAAGCGCCATGATGTTCATATGTCTGACTTTTACTACTGGAACCTTTCTGGACCAGGTGCAGGTATTGAAGGTATTAATACTGGCTTTGGTGATTTGAGCCTGGCATGGGTTAAGAGCAACACATCATTCAATTATTACGATACGGCTGCTGATGTTGTAGCTGAATCTAATGAAAAATCATTTAGCCTTGACCAAAACATTATTGATATCCGTCTGGAAAATATTGCGGTCAATCCAAATGGCAATCTGACAGTAGGTCTTGACTATGCCGTTGGTAACCCAGCAACCTTCAAAGGTGGCTATGTCAATAACGGTTATGACAGTAATGGTAAGCAAACTGCAAAAGAGGTTGGTGAAAGCGACCTGGATGACCATGGATATATGCTAACTTTTGAGCATACCCAAGGTGACTTCTTCGGTGGTTTTAACAAGTTTGTCGTTCAGTATGCATCTGATGCCATGACTGCTCATGGAGTAGGAGGAAGTGGCCTGGGCGTTTCAACCTTATCTGTCGATAATCTTGGCGGGGATAACTTCTATCGTATTATGAACCACGGTGTTGTTGGCATCGGTGAAAATATTGAGATGCAATATTTACTGTCTTACAACGACCTCACTTTCAAGGATGGAAACAGAACTGCTCCAAATGACCAATATGGGCAGCCTGGTGGCGTTTTACATGAAGACCAAACCTGGATCAGCGTTGGTGTTCGCCCGGTTTACTTCTGGAACGACATCATGAGCACTGCTCTGGAAGTGGGTTACGATCAGGTTGAAAATGCATTTGAACTGAACGGTTCCATGGTAGATTCCGAACTGGCTAAAGTAACCATCGCACAACAGTGGTCCGCTGGCCGTGGCTACTGGGCTCGCCCACAGGTTCGTGTATTCGGTACCTATGCCAAGTGGAACGACGAATCCAAAGGCCGTATTGGTGGTGCAGCCTTTGCCGATGAAACCGATGGCTTCACCTTCGGTGTTCAAATGGAAGCCTGGTGGTAAGTTGTTAACTGCCCTGGTTTGTAACACCCTTCCCATGCATAGCATGGGAAAGCTTCGCCCGCCCTGACTCATGGCGGGCCTTCCTAGTGTTTGTCAGCTAAACAGGCATCAGGCAAAATTTCCACCTCCTGTGATTGTGTCTGTATTTGACGGGGCTTTGCCCCGTCTTTTTTCTCTCTTCTTCCTCAACCCTGTCCTTATAATTTATTCCCTATTTCCCTATTGCCATCCACCCTACGAGATTATTGCAACACCCGTAAAAGGGTCTCTCCGCGCAGGTAAGTTCCCCTGGAGCCGACACTCGAACCCGGTAAAACGTTTACAACTTCCCACCATCTCATTTCATGGCCATAATGCCCGCGAAAAATGAACCACCTCTTTCGCAGTGATTTGAAATGCCCAAAAAAAAGTCAATAAATACTGAATTGCTACCCGCATCCCAAAGCCTGAGCCAGGTGATGCATGCCTCGCCCTTTTCCATCCTGGGAATGCACCCCGGGCAGTCCGGTAGTGGCCTGACCATCCGCGCCTGGCACCCCGATGCCGAGTGCATCGAGGTTGTGCAGGAAAGCACGGGTAAATCACTGGGCAGAATGAGCCGGATGGCCAACGGCCTTTTTGAGCTGAGTTTTCCAAAACGGAAAAAAGCCTTCTACTATCAGCTAAACATCACCCTGAAGGATGGGACAGAAGAACTCCGCTTTGATCCCTACCAGTTTGGCGAGTACACCCTCTGTCAGCAGGATATCGACCCGCTCCATCTGTACCGGCACCTGGGTGCTCTGAAAGTGGAGCATGCCCTTACCCGTCAGCGCAGTGTTTCAGGCGTGTTGTTCAAGGTCTATGCTCCCCACGCCCGCTCCGTCAGCGTGATCGGTGATTTCAACCGGTGGGATGGTCGCTGCCACCCCATGGCCAGTGCTGATGACGGCATCTGGCGGCTGTTTGTACCGGGCGTTGCCGAAGGAGCCCTGTATAAATATGAGCTGCACGATCAGAATGGTCAGCTGCTGCCGGAAAAAACCGACCCCTTTGGCCATAAAGTGGAACAGTGGCCGGGCCTGGCCTCCATTGTACAAACGGAAAGTACCTTTACCTGGTCCGACAGCCAATGGCTGAACAAACGTCAGCTGAACCATAACAAACCCATGTCGGTTTATGAGGTCCACCTGGGCTCATGGAAAAAATCGGACGACGGTGGTTTCAAAAATTACCGGGAGCTGGCCGACGAACTGATCCCGTATATCCGGAAAACGGGCTTTACCCATATCGAATTACTGCCCATTTCCGAACATCCTCTGTACGAATCCTGGGGCTACCAGCCGGTTGGGTTATTTGCCCCCACCAGCCGCTATGGCACACCAGATGACTTCCGCTACCTGGTTGACCAGTGTCACCAGCACAATATTGGTGTGATTCTGGATTGGGTTCCCGCCCACTTTCCACAGGATGAACACGGCCTGTTCCGTTTTGACGGAACTGCTATTTATGAATATGAAGACCCGCAACGGGGCTGGCATCCGGACTGGAAGTCCTGTATCTACAATTACGGTTCGCCGTGGGTACAGGATTTTCTGATCAGTAATGCCCTGTACTGGCTGGATGAGTTTCATATTGATGGCCTGAGGGTGGATGCCGTGGCCTCCATGCTCTACCTGGACTATTCCAGAAAACAGGGCGAGTGGACACCCAACCATCTGGGCGGCAATGAACACCTTGAGGCCGTCGCCTTTTTGCAGCGCCTGAACGCTGAAGTTCACCGTCTGCATCCACACTGCATGATGATCGCCGAGGAGTCCACCAGCTGGCCCTGTGTATCACGCCCCGGACACCCTCAGAGCCTCGGCTTTGATTACAAATGGAATATGGGCTGGATGCACGACTCGCTGGCCTATATGAAGCGGGACCCGATTTATCGTCAGCATCACCACCATGAAATGACCTTCAGTATGGTGTACGCCTATAACGAGAACTTTGTGCTCTCCCTCTCCCACGATGAAGTGGTTCATGGTAAAGGCACGATCCTCACCCGTATGCCGGGGGATGACTGGCAGCGCTTTGCCAACCTTCGAGCCTATTACGGATTTATGTTCGGGCACCCCGGTAAAAAGCTGATGTTTATGGGCTCTGAGTTTGGTGTCACCAACGAATGGAACCCGTCAGAAAGCCTGAACTGGAACCTGTTGGAGCAGGGCCCTTACCACCAGGGCATGCTGGCGATGATCAGTGAGCTGAATACACTGTATCAGCGTTCCCCGGCACTGCATGAGCTTGACTTTGATCGCGACGGTTTCCGCTGGTTGATACTGGACGACCATGGACAAAGTGTTTTTGCCTTTTACCGAAAAGACAGCGCAGGTAAAACCATTGTCGTTATCAGTAATATGACGCCATTTGTACGACATGATTACACCATTGGTGTGCCAGTCGATGGACAATGGCAGGAAATCTTTAACAGTGATGACCAGCGCTTTGGTGGCAGTCATATTGTTAACGGTACCGTCTTAACCCGGCCAGGAGAGTGGCATAACCACCCCCAAAGCATCAGCCTGACTTTGCCACCACTGGCTACTATCATGCTGGCCGTTGACCGGGAATAATGCCTATAGCGAGAAAAAGCACTTAACCCGGATATTTCATAAACTGCCTCGAATCTCGCGCCGGACTTTGTCGCTCTAAGGGATTTTGTGAGGGAGCGCCGTACCGGGGAGTACGGTCGACTGAACAAAACTCCCTTAGAGCGGCAAAGGACAAGCGAGAGCGGGAGCACGTTTATGAAATATCCGGGTTAACACATACTGGCTTCTTCGGTTCCGTATGTGTTGCAGAAATCGCTCTATCTTTCGCAAGTACCGTTCCCATGCTTTTAGACCCTGTGGGTCCTGCGTGGGAATGCATACCGGAGCCAGCAGGATATGCAACAACCTGTTTCCGCCCGGAATCATGAGAGTTTAATGGGAGTTCTGACTTGCGGAGAGATTCGATATGTATTCCCACGGGGGACCGTGGGAAAAAGGTGGCTGTATAATAGAGCTTGTCTGCTTTAGAGTGGTTTTACGTGGTTTATTTTGCCGCTTACCCTTGAATGATCGTCAGGTTTTTTTCATTTTCTACATCAAAAATATGACAAGCTTCGGTATTCAAATTGAAGCGCATTGTGCAACCAATATCAGCTGTAGTAATGGTTTGGTCGTTCACTCGAGCAATCAGCTCATTATCGCCTACTTTGAAATAAAGATATTTCTCATTACCCATATTCTCGACAACCGTCAACATGCCTTCGACCGTATTAACAGTATCACTGTCATTTGCCAGGGAGATATGCTCAGGGCGAATACCAAAGTAAACGGCTTGATCAATCTGCTCCTGCAGCAATACTTGTTTGGCTCTTGGGATAAAGCACTTCACCCCCGGTGCAAGTTCTACAAAAAGTCCCGCATCCGATTTACGAATCACCGTTTTTACCAGGTTCATGGAGGGAGAACCGATGAAACCGGCGACAAATTTGTTGGCTGGGTAATTGTACAAGTTGGCAGGGGTATCCACTTGCATGATTTCACCCTTATTAAGTACGCAGATTCGGTCACCCAGTGTCAGTGCTTCTGTCTGATCATGAGTAACATAGATCATGGTGGCAGGGTTACCTTCCTCTTTCAGCCGCTGATGCAGCTGGGCAATTTTTACCCGCATGGAAACACGAAGCTTGGCGTCCAGGTTTGATAGTGGCTCATCAAACAAAAATACATCAGGCTTGCGCACAATGGCACGACCAACAGCAACCCGCTGTCGTTGACCTCCGGACATCTCTTTTGGCTTGCGGTCCAGAAGATCGGTAATTTCCAGTTTTTCTGCTGCCTCTTCAACCGCCTGGCGAATCTCCTCTTTCGACTTTTTCTGCATTTTCAGGCCAAAGGCCATATTGTCAAAAACGGTTTTATGGGGGTAAAGCGCATAGTTCTGAAAGACCATAGCAATACCACGGTCCTTGGGAGGCAAGTCATTCACCACGCGTTCACCGATCCGGATTTCGCCGTCGGTGATGCTTTCCAGCCCCGCAATCATGCGTAGCGTGGTGGATTTTGCACAGCCGGACGGACCAACGAACACCATAAACTCGCCGTCATGGATATCAAGGTCAATACCATGAACTGCCTGAAATCCATTGTCATATTTTTTTTCAACGCTTTTTAAGCTTACGTTAGCCATCCGGTCATTCCACAGATAATCTTTCAGGTAACAGGGTTATTCAGCACATTGGGCAATCGCAGCCAGTTTCGGCTTGCCTTCAGCATCCACCTGGAAGCCCCAGACATAGCGGCCAGAATCGGTGAAGTTGATGCGGGTATCTTTCATAAACCCACCACGAATTAACTTACCTTCCTGTCCGACGGTTAATTCTCGACCACTCACGGTGAATTGTGGTTTCCAACCCATGCTGGCAAACTGGAAGTTCACCGGGCCCGCGTCATTCTCCATAATGACCTGATAAATGCCATCCCCCTTGTAAGACATACGACGATGCTCCTGGTGCATCCACTGCCCATCGGAGAAGGTGCCAGTCACGTACATGGGTGGGCGAATAGGGCCACTACCGGTAACATCGGGCAAATTACAGCTGGCTACGGGGCTGGTGCTGACCACTGAGGCAGAAGCCGTATCATTAGCAGGGTTTCCAGCACAACCAGCCAGAGTGGCAGCAAGGGTAAGTGTTATTAAAACTTTGGTTTTCATACGAACTCCATAGCGACAACGATCAATCGCCAAAGTAGACAAATAATAAAGACGTTATGTTTTTTATTGAAAATGAAGTTTCTGTCGTATTTTTCCGAACCAGCTCTCTTTGCCATGCGCTTCACGCTCTGATTTTAGCGATTTAACGTTCCGGCTCGGAATCATTGGGGCTTTACCCTTTGACAGGGCATTAAGGGTAGCCAGTGATTTCATATATTGTTGTGAATCCCTGGCAGGATAACCAAACAGCTTGCTTCGTGGTGGACAGGAACGGCTGACGCCTGACTTGCCCTGAATCACCGTACCATCGCCAATATGCAGATGACCGGCAATGGCACTCTGTCCATGCACAGTAACCCGATTACCAAGGATGGTATGCCCGGCAACACCGGATTGTGAAATGATCAGGCAGTGCTGACCTATACGACAGTCGTGGCCAATCTGGCAAAGGTTATCAATTTTGCTGCCCCGGCCAATGACCGTGTCTCCGAGAGTACCCCGATCAATGGTGTTGTTGCAGCCAATGTCCACATTATCTTCAATAATGACCCGGCCAATACTTTCCAGTCGTTCATATTCGCCAGAGCTATTCAGCATGTATTCAAAGCTGAAATTACCGATGGAATTATTGGAATCGATGGTCACATTATTGCCAATCACCGTCCCTTCCTTAATGACGGTATTGGCGTGTATGGCAACATTATCGCCAATCATTGCACCATTATGAATGCGAACTCCCGGCATAAAATGGCAACCCTTGCCGATGCGGGCATGTTTGCCAATGAATACACCTGGAATACTGGACACATTTTCCTGATCCAACAGGTGGTATTTTTCAGCTTTGTAGTAACGCAACAGATGGTTAAGCAAAGTAACATCCAATGCATCAATCACTATTTTTGCCGGTGCCTTGATATTGCCTATGGCTGCAGGTCCGACCACAATGGCTGCCTGGCAATGATCAATAAACTTGAGGTCATGTTTGGAGAGCACAATAGCCAGGGCATCTGGCCTGCTGGGTGATACCGGGCAGATGCTGTCTACTGTGATGTTGCCATCACCAAACAGACGACCATGGAGTTGTTGAGCAATATCAAGGGCGTTAAGCATGGGATTTACACCAGATTAAAACCTGTAAAGAGCATGGGCGTAGAATTTGTGGTTATCCACTTTCTTGCTAACGCCTGCTTTTGTCGGATCATTGGTGGTTTCTTTCTCATGGGTATACTCATACTCAGCCTTGACCATCCAGTTTTCCCCGATATCGGTCTCATAGCCAACGGAGGTTTTGATGACATCCTTGAAGTAGTCCGGACGACTGCCCTTGGTGATGGTCTCATTCTCAGCAAACCGTGTAGTCAGATAGACCAGGCCACCATTGTCGATGCTGTAACGGATGGTGGGCTGGATATAGGTTTCAGTGAACTTGTCCGTCTGGAATACATAACCTTCAGCAGTCGCACTCTCGTTGTCGTCTTTAACCTGGTGGAAGAGTTCCAGTTCAAACTGGAAGTTGCCATAGTTGGTGTAAGGCTTGATCATGACGCTGTAACCAGCCTCATCCCGCTGACCCCAGCTACCATTATCAAAGTTCAGGGTCAGGTACTCTGCCATAGCATAAAAACCGGCATTATACTCGTTATTCCAGTACGTCAGATATGGCCGGAAAATTTGCTCCAGGGATTGCTTCTCATGATGGTTTGCACTTGCCGATACTACTTCACTGGTGATGTACTCAGCCTCATAACCCAAACCAGTACCCCAACCGCCACCCAGGGCAAATGGACGATCCAGCAGTATAAGATGTTTCAGAGAATCTTCATTTTCATAGTAACCACTGGAATTTTTTTGTTCCCGGGTCATGGTCTTTAACGAGTAGTTTGCACGAAGACCAAGATCGTGGAAATTGAAGAATACGTTACCCACTTCATTGGTGGTGATTTTTTCTTTTATTTCACCATTCCCCCAGTCATCAGTGGTTTTGGTTTCATACTCAATTGAAGAACCAAAATGACCGGAAAAACTCATGCCAGAGTCAGCAGCTGAGCTATTTTCCCCTTTATCCGCCTGGCGGAGAAAATCGGTAAATTCATCTGCTGAAACGGCACCCGATACACCAACAATATTGGCAATCAAAAGTGGTAGTATTTTTTTCCTCATCCGTAATCCCCAAAAACTAATCTGGTAATCATTTAATTGGAGTAGTACAACCCTGTACAGATTCGAACAGAAAAAACTGGTCGTCTCTCCGCTTAAATACAAAAATTCAAACAACTGCAACAAATCCGGAGATCAACAACAAGAAGCCATTTAGAAACAGGCTACTGATTAAATACCTGGATCGTGACACTATTTGTTCAGCAATGTGTTTTCGTGGCGAGATTAAACGCTTGCAAATCAACTTTTACAAGACCGCACCACTGACATAGATCAATTTAATCATCTTTTTCTAAACAAAAAACATTCACAAACAAAATCAGAGATCATTTGTTCACTAAAACATTGCACGTTTTCATGTTTTGATAAAGAATTCAGTATTCCATCATGTACTACCACAATCTGAATTATGATTTAGCGGCCAACAGTATGAAACCCATCTATAAGAACCTGGCATTTGCCCTCTCGTTACTCTCTGCCAGTACTGCATACGCGGAACAGCTTATACCTGAAAAAAACGCACAACTACTCATCTGGACCGATGAGCTGGCCATGGATTATATGGACTATGCCACCGAGGCGTTTAACGAAACCTTTGGCTACGATGTTCAGTTCCGTTTCCGACAACTGGCCCCAATGAACAGTGCCGGACGCCTGATTCAGGACGGTGGCACCGCCCGGGTTGCTGATGTCGCCGAGATTGAACACGATATGCTGGGTAAATTAGTCGTCAGTGGCGCGGTTATGGAAAACCTGGTCAGTGCCGATCGTGTTGATAAAGAGTTTATTGTCAGCGCTGCCTCAGCAGCCAAAGCCGATGGCAAAGGCTATGGTTTTCCCGTCAGCTATGCAACAACTGCCCTGTTCTATAACAAAGACATCCTGGCCGAGGCACCAGAGACCTTTGAAGATTTGATTGCGTTCTCCACAACATTTAACAATCGAACTGAAAACCGTTATGCCCTGCTGTGGGATGTACAAAATTACTATGAATCCCGAATGTTTATGTCCCTGTATGGCGGCTATGAATTTGGCCAGGCAGGATCCGATGCAGATGATATCGGGGTGAATTCCGAAGCGACTAAACGCGGCCTTGCCGCCATGCTTAAATTGAAAACAGCCAATGACTCAAACCCTGTGGATATGCGCAACACCCAGGTGCGTCGAGGCCTGTTTACTGAAGGTAAAGTTGCCGCCATTGTTGACGGTCCATGGGCAACAAAAAGCCACCTGGAATCGGGAGTTAACGTTGGCGTCGTGGCGATGCCAACACTGGAAGGACAGCATCCGCGCACATTCTCCACAGTAAGGTTGGCGGTTGTCTCTTCTTACACAGAGTATCCCGTTGCCGCACAATTGTTTGCTGACTTTCTGGCGTCAGAAGCCATGCTGAAAAAACGGTTCGAGATGACCAAATCCATCCCGCCACTGAATCACCTGATGGCAGAAATCGCCAACAGTGCAACGGCTGATGAAGCAACCAAAGCCTTTATTGCCCAGGGTTTTTATGCCGATGCCATGCCCTCCATTCCGGAAATGGGCTATGTCTGGTCACCCATGGCTAACGCCATTACCGCCAGCTGGGTCAATGGCGAAACGCCGGAAAAATCATTGGATAACGCCTTAATGGTGATCAAAGAGCAGATTGCTTTCCAGGAATAACAAACACCCCACCATGCGCTGACCGGGGACGTTATTTCGGAATAACTCCCGGGCATGGTGGGATTGACGGCAACTGATTAATACTGTTTAGGAGGGGCTATGGATACAGCCATGGATCAGCCCAGGGTGGCTAACAAGCTACCACCTCTGTCGGTTTTTCTGATGGGGGGGACCCAGCTGTTAAACCGACACTATATAAAAGGGTGTTTCTACCTTTTAGTGCAGATACTGCTGGTACTTTTTGCTACTGATTTACTGACAGCCCTGGAAGGCTTTATCACCCTCGGTGATACTGCACAACATCGAGTGGGTTTCAAAATTATCCACGGTGACCACTCCATTCATATGCTGGTTGAAGGGGTACTGGCCATCTTTCTGACCGTGGCGTTTCTTGCTGCGTACCTGCTGAACATTAAAGATGCCGTTAAAATTACCCCTTGTACCATCGGCTTAAAACAGCAGTTACGGGCCTTTTATGATGAGCATTTTGCCCTCATCATGTTAACCCCGGCAGGGATTGCTGCACTCGCATTCATTATTTTGCCAATACTGATTACCGTACTGGTTTCTCTCACCAACTACGCAGCGCCAGCACATATTCCACCAAAAAACCTCGTGGACTGGGTTGGGTTTAGAAATTTCCTGTCCCTGTTTGAACTGAAAATCTGGTCCAGCACTTTGCTCGGTGTCGGCAGCTGGACGGTGATATGGGCGGTCTGCTCTACGATATTAACCTTTGGCTTTGGCTTTGTACTGGCACTTGCCCTGTCGAATCGGGACATCGCCGGTAAAAAGGTATGGCGCGTTATATTCATGCTGCCTTACGCCATTCCGGCATTTGTCAGCCTGCTGATCTTCCGCCTGCTGTTAAACGGCATTGGTCCGGTAAACTCAATCATTAATGGTTTTGGCATTGAGTCCATTCCTTTTTTATCGGACCCCGTGCTGGCGAAAGTGACGGTCATTGCCATCGGTGTCTGGGCCGGAGCCCCCTACTTTATGCTCCTGATTGCCGGTGCCCTGACCAATATTCCCAAAGAACTCTATGAAGCCAGTGAAGTTGATGGTGCCAGCCGGTTCCAGCAGTTCAAAGAGATTACCCTGCCCATGATCCTGCATCAGGTAGCCCCTTCGCTGGTCATGACCTTTGCGTTCAACTTCAACAATTTCGGTGCGGTTTATCTGTTAACGGAGGGTGGACCCATTAATCCGGAATATCGCTTTGCCGGCCACACCGATATTCTCATTACCTGGATTTACAAGCTGACCCTGGACTTCCAGCAGTACAATATCGCTGCCGTGGTTTCCATCATCATCTTCCTGTTCTTGTCACTGATTGCCATTTGGCAGTTTAGAAGGATGAACTCCTTCAAGACCGATGTGAGTATGCGGTAATGAACAAACTGATGCATAAAGCCGGTGTTTTCGCCGTATACCTGTTGCTGGCCATCAACGCTATCCTGGTGCTTGGACCCATTACCTGGACCGTGATGGCGTCGTTCAAGCCGGGGGTAAACCTGTTTAGCAGCTCGTTTACCGACTTTTCCTTTACCCTGGATCACTACCGGGCCCTGTTTACCGATACCCCATATCTGCAATGGTATGCCAACACTTTTGTCCTGGCCTTCAGCAATATGGCCATCTCCATCATTGTGGTGACGATGACGGCATTTATCTTCTCCCGATACCGGTTCAAAGGTAAACGCAATGTCATGATGGGGATTCTGGTGATCCAGATGTTCCCGGCGTTCCTCTCTATCACAGCGATTTATGTATTGCTGTCCAAGCTGAACCTGATCGACACCTTTACCGGACTGCTGTTTGTCTACGTCACCGGCTCATTACCCTTTATGACCTGGCTGGTGAAGGGCTATTTTGACGCTATCCCAACGTCGCTGGATGAGGCGGCCAAAATAGACGGCGCTGGTCACTTGACCATTTTCTTTGAAATTATTTTGCCATTGGCCAAACCGATACTGGTCTTTGTCGGGCTGACCTCATTCACAGCCCCCTGGATGGACTTTATTCTGCCTACACTGATTCTGCGCAGCGAAGAAAAAATGACGCTGGCCGTGGGCATTTTCCAATGGATCGCCTCCAACTCCGCAGAAAATTATACCCTGTTTTCGGCCGGTGCACTGTTAGTGGCCATTCCTATCACCCTGTTGTTTGTCGCCACCCAGAAGCACATTACTGTTGGCCTGGTCAGTGGCGCGGTTAAGGAGTAACCCCTGAAAATGATTACCTTGAGTGCTCTGGTCCATAACCCGAAAAGCGCCATGTGTTACGCCCGCGATAATAGCACCCTGCATGTTCGCCTGCGTTCAGCCAAGGATGAAATCGAAAAAGTTACCCTCTGGATCGGTGACCCCTATGAGTGGGCAGTCGGAGGCCTGGACGGTGGTAACCTTGGCGGCAGCGATGCCCACGGCTGGACCGGCGGACGTGAAATTCCCATGACCGTCGAGGCCGAAATGCAACATCAAACCTGCTGGCTGGCTGAGTTCACCCCACCCAGGCGTCGGGCTCGCTACGGTTTTATTTTGCATTCGAAAAGCACTGGCCAGAAGATACTGTTTGGCGAGCGAAAAAGTGTTGATATTACCGATGCCAAAGTGGCAGAAGTAGAACTGAGTAATCTCAGTAATTTCTTCTGCTTCCCCTACATCAACCCCCGTGATGTACTGGCAACGCCGGAATGGGTACAGAAAACCATCTGGTATCATATTTTTCCGGACCGTTTTGCCAATGGCCGACCTGACACATCCCCCGCCGGTACGATGCCCTGGGGCACAGAACCAACACAGGATAACTTTATGGGCGGGGATCTCTGGGGGGTAATCGATAAACTGGATTACCTTCAGGACCTGGGCATCAATGGCTTATATTTCTGCCCGGTGTTCACCGCCAACGCCAGTCATCGTTATGACACAGTGGACTACTTCAATGTCGACCCTTCCCTGGGCGGCAATGAAGCTTTTAGCCTATTGGTAAAAGAGGCTCACCAACGTGGCATGAAAGTGATGCTTGATGCCGTGTTTAACCATGTGGGTGATCAGCACCCCTTGTGGCTGGATGTAGTCGCCAATGGCAAGGCATCGCCCTACCACGACTGGTTCTGGATTCGCGAGTTCCCGGTGTATGAAGACAAGCCCCGTGAACAGTGGGACTACCAGAACCTGCGTTATGAAACCTTTGGCAATGTGGCATCCATGCCCAAACTGAACACTGAGAATGAACAGTGTCGTGCGTACCTGCTGGACGTAGCCAGACGCTGGGTTGAAGATTTTGATATTGATGGCTGGCGACTGGATGTGGGTAATGAAATTGACCACGACTTCTGGCGAGATTTCCGCCGGGTGGTCAAATCGATCAAGCCGGACTGCTATATTCTCGGGGAAATCTGGCACGACGCCTCGGCCTGGCTCGGTGGTGATCAGTATGACTCGGTCATGAACTATCCGATGACCCAGGCAGTGCTGGACTTTTTTGCCCTGGATCTGAGTAACAAGCAGGACTTTATCTGGGATGTGAACCGCTCCTACTGCGCTTACTCTCACACCGCCAACCAGGCGATGTTCAACCTGCTTGATAGCCACGACACTTCTCGTATTTTAAGTTTGTGTGGGGAGAATAAAGCAAGAGCCAGGCTGGCCTACCTGTTTATGTTCACCCAGGTGGGTACGCCATGCATCTATTATGGCGGTGAAGTGGCCCTCAGTGGCGGACGGGGAATGGGCAGCGAAGCCAATCGCCGTTGTATGGTTTGGGAGGAAGAAAAGCAGGACCTTGAGTTCAGACAATTTATCCAGGAGTTGATTGTCCTGCGCAAAAGTGAGCCTGATTTCAATATTCCGACCGTGCATTGGCTTGATGTTGACAGTGATCATTGTATTGCTTATCAGCGTGGCCAGTGGCAAATCGTGATGAATAACTCTGCCGTTGCCCAATCGGTAAACCTGCAAGGTGAGACTGTCCAGCTTGCTCCCTATGGCTACAGAATGAGCAAGAGTCAATAAACAGACCAAAGCCTGCGCCCCTTAATTGGGGCACAGGCTTTGGTCAGGAATATAGCATTTTTGATGTATGGTTCTACACGATGAGCACTACTACAGATTTACAAAAATATAATGATATTGTTCAACGTTTGACGACTTTTGGTTTCAGTAAAACGGATGCACTGGTTTATCTTGATGTGCTGAAAAATGGCAGGACCAACGGTTATCAGATTGCCAAATCGTTAGGCATGACCCGCTCAACCATTTATTCATCCATAGACAACCTGTACCTGCAAGGCTATCTCTACATGATTTCCGGCAGTGTAAAGGAGTACGAAGCTAAATCACCTGACGTGATTCTGGCGCAAATTCGGGAAAAAACCATTGACGATATTACAGTCCTGAAAAAAGAGCTGGCTGTTTTGTCAAGATCGGAGGAAAAACCCTTTTTTTTCAATCTGTCAGGGTATGAGAGCCTGATACTGAAAATTAAAGAACTTATAAACGAAAGTAAAAACGAGCTTTATATTAATACTGACTTTGATATCACCCTGTTCCAGCGTGAATTACAAGAGGCTATTATTCGAGGAGTCAGGGTGATTTGCTTTTCATTTAACCAGATGCACTCTCCGGTTGAAGGCATTGAGTTCTTTTCCCGTTCCCATATTCCAGAGCATGACTTCCCCTCTACCCGGTTTATGCTGGTCCGCGACACACTGGAAACACTGGTATTTTCCAATTTGACTGAGGCTCAGGGCATCTACACCAATGAGAAAATTCTGGTAAAAATCATCTCCGAGCATATTCACAGCGATATCTATCTATCGGGATTATTAGGGGACAAGCCCCTTGACTTGGTGAACATCGCCATCAACACCAACCACGAACGACAGGCGCTGTAAGCTTTTTTGCCACTCCCTGTTATCTAACTTATATCGAACCCAATCCCCATGACTGAAATGACCAACCCTGTTTTACCCGGCAGCTTTCCTGATCCGTCCATTTGTCGCGTCGGTGATGATTTCTATATGGTTAACTCCTCGTTCGAGTATTTTCCGGGGCTGCCCATTCACCACAGCCGTGACCTGGTCAACTGGGAACTGATTGGTCATGCTCTGGATCGCCCGGAGCAGTGCCAGGGACCGATTTTTCTGACCGATGTACAGTCCGACGGCGGTATTCATGCGCCGACTATTCGATATAAAGACGGAGTCTTTTATCTGATAACCACTAATGTCTATATGCCACCGGAGGCACCTGCAGATTTCAATCCCTGTGTGAATTTTATTCTGACAGCGACAAATCCTGCAGGTCCCTGGTCTGAGCCCAAAGTCATTAGCGGCGCACCGGGCATCGACCCTGATATTTTTTTCGACGATGACGGCAGGGTGTGGTACGTAGGAACCCATAGCCCAAGTGATCCAGCATACCCCAGTGAAGGTGAAATCTGGCTGCAAGAGCTAGACCTGGACTGTACATCCCTGATTGGCGAACGATACTTTCTCTGGCGGGGCACCGGCGGAGACTGGGTAGAAGGCCCTCATATGTATAAACACAATGACCGCTACTATTTAATGACAGCAGAAGGGGGAACGGGGTTTTACCATGCCGTGACGGTTGCCTGCAGTGACGCTATTACCGGACCGTATATAAGTAATCCAAGAAACCCGATATTAACCTCACGTCACCTGACCCACAATTACTGGGTAAACAGCACCGGCCACGGTGACCTGGTTGAGCTGGCTGATGGCCGTTGGTATATGGTCTGTCTGGGGATTCGTAATGACATTGCCAGCCGTTCCAACATGGGCAGAGAAACCCATCTGCTTCCTGTCGTTTGGGAAGCAGAAAACCCGGACAACAGGGATATGCTCTGGCCAGTGTGTGCTCCCGATACCGGCAAAGTGGAAAAACACCTTCCGTTACCGTTTCCGAAATCAAGTCAGCCTGGTTATGGTAACTTTTATGATGATTTTTCCGGTCAGACTCTGAAAAAAGAGTGGAGTTTTCGACGACTGCCAGAAGCCAGTCGCTTTCAGATTCTGCCAGAAAAAAGGCGCTTGAGGATCTGGCCGGGGCAACCTGTCCGGGAACGTAGCCAATCCACCGTTATTGGCTTTCGACAATCACACAGTTATTTCAATTATCAGGTTACCCTGCATATATCAGATACTATGGGCAGTAGTGAGATTGGTATAGGTATATTGCAAAAAGACAACCATCATCTGTTACTGGGTGTCTCGCAAAATGATAATGGTCTTGATTTTATCGTCAAACTCAATAATAAGGTGCTTGCATCTGCAACCATTACTGACGAGACTACTGCGTTGAAATTATTCGTTCATTGTGCTGAAACCGGTTACGACTGCGGTTATATAACCAATGAACAAAAAGTACCAGTGATAACCAGCATCCCGATTGATTCGATGTTATCCAGATACTACACAGGCGCGTTTTGCTGTCTTTATGGCGTCAATCCAGAGGGTACATCTGAAGTATTTGCAGACTTCTCAGATGTTAAGTTCTTGAATTAGCCAGTTGGGCTGTTTGCGCCCACCACCATGATGTAATGTGACCATCGAGTGGAATCCGTTAGAAAGCCTGATGTGGTCGGTTCGCATGCGTACCCATAGTGCACAAAAGCCGAATCATACTTCTTACCCCAACCGCTATGCACTATGAAACCCTGATATCACGGTGCATGGCGGCCGGTTAGGGTGTTGACTCCTTTAGGAGCCGATCCCCGAGGAGAGTCCTTTATACAGACTTTCTGTTCACCATGTTTTAAATTAAGTCAATTCTTTATAAAAGTCTGTAATCGTTTACATGACCGGCGTGCTTTTCTGTTTGTTCCTGAAAACTAATAATACACGCCGTTTTTTCTGATCACGCTATATAGAGCTTCACACGTTATGGATACGCCGTCTGCCACCCCCTACTCCGCCTTTCCCGGAAAAACCTCCCCACAGGGTGCCACTTTAGTTAATGCCGATCTTGTGGCAGCACCGGGTAACCAAGCGACAGGAGTTAATTTTTCTGTGTATGCCCCGCAAGCAGAACAACTGTTTGTATCGTTATTCGATACACAGGGAAATGAAGAACAACTGAAAATGTTTCCTTCCGCTGAAGGCATCTGGCACCTTTATATTCAAGGTATTACCGAAGGTCAGCACTATGGATTCCGGGCAGACGGTTACTGGTCACCCAATACCACGCCGCGCTTTAACAAGCACAAACTGCTGATGGACCCCTATGCCCGGGAAATCAGTGGCGATGTGCAATGGTGCCAGGAAATTTTTGACTATATTTCAGACGACAATGATCAATGGCTATTCAACGAGCAGGACAGCGCCACCAAAATGCCCCGCAGTGTTGTGCGTGACGCCACCTTTGACTGGCAAGGCGTAACCCACCCCCACACTCCGGACCAGCAGAGCATTTATTACGAAACCCACCTCAAGGGATTCACCAAAACCCATCCGGATATTCCGGAGGATATTCGTGGTACCTATCTGGGCATGTGCCACCCAATTACCATTGAATATCTGAAAAACCTTGGCATTACTGCCGTTGAACTGCTACCGGTTACCTACAGTTCCAGTGAAGAGCGACTCACTCACCTTGGGTTATCCAATTACTGGGGTTACAACCCGCTGTGTATGATGGCACCGCACACACCTTATGCCATTTCCGATCCGGTTATCGAGATGAAAACCATGGTACGGGAGCTGCACCGCGCTGGCATTGAAGTGATTATGGATGTGGTGTTCAACCATACCTGCGAAGGTGGCCATGGTGGTCCATTCCTGAGCATGCGTGGTCTGGCTGAAACCGACTACTACCATATGAACAAACACGACGGTGACATTTCCTCGGAAAATTACAGTGGTTGCGGCAACACCATAAACTTCGATAGCCATCAGACTCTGCGCCTGACCATGGATGCACTGCGTCACTGGGTGGTGGAGTATCAGATCGATGGTTTCCGTTTTGACCTGGCACCCACTATGGCTCGCCAGCACCGTCATTACAGCAAAGATGCGCCTTTCTTTTATGCCGTGAGCCAGGACCCGATTCTGAGCCAGGTAAAAATGATTGCCGAGCCCTGGGATATTGGGCCGGACGGTTATCATATGACTGACTTCCCCAATGACTGGCAGTCCTGGAATGATCGTTACCGCGATACCTGTCGGAAGTTCTGGAAAGGCAGCAAAGGGGTACAAACTGAAATGGCCTGGCGCTTTTCCGGTTCAGAAGACCTGTTCTGCGAACAAAGTTATCTTGCCACCGTCAACTATATCTGCAGTCACGATGGCTTTAACCTGATGGATCTGGTTTCTTACAATCAGCGCCACAATCTGGCCAATGGTGAAGATGGACGGGATGGTGACGAGCACAATTACTCCTGGAACCATGGTGAAGAAGGCGTCACTGACAACCTGGATATCAATAAAGCCCGCCTGCGCAGCCGGAAAAATCTGGTGGGGATGTTAATGCTGGCCAAAGGCTCCCCCATGCTGTTAGCTGGTGATGAATTCAGCAACTCCCAGGGTGGTAATAATAATGCCTATTGTCAGGACTCCCCCATCGCCTGGCTACACTGGGACTGGCTGCACAACATCAACTCTGACGGAGCACAAATGCACGATTTCACCCGAAAAATGATGCATTTTCGTCGCAATGAACCACTGTTGACCGATGGTCTGGGCCACATAGAATACCAGTTATACTCCCCGAAGGGTGACGTCGTTGACCCTGTTTATTTCAGTGAGCGCCACTGTTACACCCTGACGGTTAAAATTCATGACCCGAATGACGCTGAAAAAGGTGCTATCTGGGTCATCATGAACGCTGGCAAACATGTAGGCAGAGTGTTGATTCCTGAAACTGGTCAATTCAAACACCGGATGGTTATGGTGAATACTGACAAAGAGTCTTCTTTTATTCAGGAACCGTCTGTTGATCAGTGCAGCTATGAAGTTCAGCCGCACAGCCTGATCATGCTTAAAGAGATGAATTAACAGGCAGGTCGGCAACCCCGAAGATGGGTTGCCGACAGGTTAATCTACACAATTACTCCGCACAGCGGGATACCATCACCTGATCAATCTCACCACTGTCTTTGAACGTTAAGCTCCATACATAGCGTCCTGCCTCCGGTATCATCACCGAGGTATCGGTACCATACCCGCCGTTTTTCCCTGCAGCTGCCTGCCCCGGCTTTTGTGACAGATCAGCAGCCGTGTATTGCGGGCTCCAGCTGGCTGTGGCGTACTGGAAGCGATAGCTGCCTTTGCGCTCATCAGTAACGGTTTGATACACGCCATTGCCTTTATATTGAAAGGCCCGGGCCGGTTTGTGCATCCAGTTAGAGTCCGGGAAGCTACCCACCACAAACAGCGTGTCTTTTGCCGGGCCTGCTTCTTTAACTGTCGGGTTATCGCACTGGGCCAGGAAACCTTCACCGGTCATCGAGCTGGCATCTCGTTTATTGACCTTTGGTCCGGCTGGAACAGGCTTGGCAATGCGCAGGAATCGTGATTCAAACCCTTTCATGCGAATGGAATATTCATTGTTTTTCGGGAAAAACACCTCTCCCGTGAGCAGATCCACCAGCCTCCCTTCGGAACCGGCTTCCGCCGTTGTCAACGTGACCATTTGGAAAGCGCTGTCGGTGCTGACCATATAAAGCAGGGCATCATCTCCGCTTTGCTTGTGGTCGACGTAGACCTCTTTCTCTGCACGGATGTTAATGCGTTCGCCTTCAGACAACGCTGGATGTTTATCTCGCAACGTCATCAATGACGATACATAGGTTTTAAGATCACGCTGCTGTGTATTCAGCTCAGCGGTTAGCCCATCAATTCTGGCACTGGTACGCCCCGAATGGTCATCACACATGCCACGAATGGCGCAGTTATTATCCGGCTGCTTTTCAGCAAAGTCTGGCGTTTCATCACCAATTTCATCGCCGTAATACAAGGTGATGGGGCCAGTGCAGGCAGCCATAAATGACAGGGCCGCTTTATGCCGCAACCAGTATTCTGCATCGTACGGATTGGCAATGCCGCCACGCTGCAAAAGGTCACCAAACCGTACAACATCGTGATTGCCCAGCATCAGGTTAGGTTGCGCATGTTTCGGATAGAGTGAGTGCAGGCTCATGCCTTCATCCAGCCAGTCACCGCCTTTACCACCCATACCATTTTCATTCACTGCAAAGGTTTCCACCAGGCGATAACGCATGGGGAAGTCAAATGCAGAACACAACGCCGGACTCTCCCCGGTACCGTAGCCGACCCTCTGAATGGTGTTTTCTTCTTTCCAGATCTCCGCCACCATATAGCCCAATGGATTGACGGTTTCACCCTTGTGGTTCTGGTAAGTCACTGACTGAGAAGCGTCATCCACGGCTTTGCGGATTTCTGTCCAGGCTTCGGTGGGCACCTGATAGGCCTGATCCAGACGCCAGCCGTCTATTTTCAGCTCCTTCACCCACCAGGTTGCCACCTCCCGGTAAAATGGCAGGCTTTGGGGATAGTCAACAGGATTGTGACTGCCGGAAGGCAGCAAACCAGATGGTGATGGCACGACACCGGACGTCTTATGATGGCCAAATACACCATCAAAAAATACGTACAGCCCTTTGGCATGGGCTTTTTCCACCAGCTCTTTCGCCTGTTCCAGGGTCCCGAAGCGTGGGTCGATGGAAAAATAATCCGTGGCAAAATAGCCAGTAGCATCCAGCCGGTCATCCCAGTGTGATTGGCCTGCAACGGGTTCTGAGTTGAAGATTGGTGTCATCCAGATGGCATTCATACCCAGTGACTTGATGTAGTCCAGGGAATCAATTATGCCCTGCAAATCCCCCTGGTGATGACTGGTACCGTAGCCGGTGCCGTGACCGGTTCCCTTTTCTCCATCCACAAAGCTTTCGACCATAATCTGGTAAATTCTCAGATCGTTGGCTTTTGCCCGGGTGCTGGCGTTGCAGTCATAGGCCGGTGTCAGGCTGGCGCTGGCCTTAGACGCTGTATCAGGTGACTGACTGGCACAGCCAGTCAACAGTAAGGCAGAAAGCGCAGAGATAGCCACTGCCAATACTTTTGGCTTTGTCATCGGTTCCTCCGATTGGTCACATTACAATACTGAAAAGAGGATGGGAAAGAGATGCAAAATATTTCCCCGGAGTTGTATAACGACACAGGTCATACGCCGCCCGCCATTATCGCTTTGAGTAACTTCAATGCATTGATTTACAGCATTTTTATTTTCTGTTCAAAATAGTTGTAATCGTTTTCAGAGGTTTACAACAATCCACAAAAGGTGAAATTAATTTCACTTGACGCCTGTATTTCGCTTTGTCACATTCATGCTTACTTAGTAAATAACAACCCATGGCTGGTGGTGTGTACCCTCATCTTTTAAAGACCATTAAACCAGCACAGAGACTGAAAGCGTTTACAAGGCAACAAGCCATTTTTTTTCCATTACACTAGGGCTCTTTTGCAAAGCCGCTGAAACAAATCATCAGTGAAAAAGGCCAACCTGATAGAACAGCAAGAGTGAAGCACATCACATGGATCAGAAAACATTTACCTCCGAGCTTGAAAAACACTTGCGTCGTGAACTGGGCACGACTCCTAAGCAAGCCACACATCGCGACTGGTGGCAGGCCCTCTCTCTGGTACTCCGTGACATCAATCTGGACCAGCTTCAGGAAAGCAGCCTGAGCAATGCCAAAGAGACCAAGCCACAACGACACGTTTGTTACCTTTCTATGGAATTCCTGATGGGACGCCTGCTGGGTGATGCCCTGATGAACCTTGGACTCTACGAAACCGCAGCCACCCTGCTGCAATCCCACGGCGTACGCATTTCTGATGTCCTGGATCAGGAGCGTGACATGTCCCTGGGCAACGGTGGTCTGGGTCGTCTGGCCGCCTGCTTTATGGATTCTCTGGCCAACCAGCATATTCCAGCCACCGGGTACGGCATCAACTACCGCTATGGTCTGTTTCGTCAGATCTTTGTGGATGGTTACCAGAAAGAGAAGCCGGATGTCTGGCGTGAATTTGGCAGCCCCTGGGAAACCTGTCGTCCATCCGAGACCGTTGAGATTGGCCTGTTCGGTCATATGGAAATGGACAACGATGGCAATAACCACTGGGTGCCTGGCAAGAAGCTTTTCGGTGTGCCATGGGATATCACCATTCCATCCTTTGGCGGAAACTATGTAAACCGTCTCCGTCTCTGGGAAAGCCTGGTGGGTGCCTATCCTATCGATCTGGATAAATACAACCAGGGTGAGTATCTGGAAGCCTGCCGTAACCTGGTGGATGGCGATACCATTTCCGGTGTCTTGTACCCTGAAGACTCAACGCCGCAGGGTAAAGATCTGCGACTGATCCAGCAGTACTTCTTCACGGCCTGCTCCCTCAAAGACATTATCCGCCAGCATAAGCAGCGTGGCCTGCCATTAAGCAGTCTGGCAAAACACTACGCGCTGCAATTGAACGACACCCACCCGGCTATCGCTATTCCGGAATTAATGCGCCTGCTGATGGACGAGGAAGGCATGGTCTGGAATCAGGCCTGGGCCATCACTCAGGAAATGTGCCACTACACCAACCACACCCTGTTGCCAGAAGCTCTGGAGAAATGGTCTGCCTCTCTGCTGGACCGTGTTCTCCCAAGACACTTGCAGATCATTGAGATGATCAACTATGTCTTCCTGAACGGAGAGGCTAAAGAGCAATGGGGCGACAAGGTAGAGATCATCAAGAAAGTCAGCATCTTCGAAGAGCTGGACAACGGTGATCGCATGATCCGCATGGCCAACCTGTCAGTGATTGGCAGTCGCCGGGTCAATGGTGTTGCCGCGCTGCACAGTGGGCTGGTTAAAGCCAATCTGTTCCCCGAGTTTGACGCCCTGTATCCCGGCAAGCTGGTAAACGTCACCAACGGTGTTACCCCAAGACGCTGGCTGGCTCACTGTAACCCGGGCCTGGCACGACTGCTGGACCGGAATATCGGCAAAGAGTGGCGTACAGATCTGGATCAGCTGGAAAAGCTGACACCACTGTCGGAATCTCCCGATTTTCTCGATGCCTTTGCCAATGTCCGTTTCAAAAACAAGGAGCGACTGGCGCGGTTGATTGAGAAAGAGTGCAAGGTCACCGTTAACCCCAATGCGCTGTTCGATGTTCAGATTAAGCGACTGCACGAGTACAAGCGTCAGCAGTTAAACCTGTTGCACATCATCAGCCTGTATCACGAAATGCTCGATAACCCGGATGCCGAACATACCCCACGGGTATTTATTTTTGGCGCTAAAGCCGCACCAGGTTATGTAATGGCCAAACAGATTATTCTGGCGATCAACAAGGTCGCCCAGGTAATTAACAACGATCGTCGTTTGGATGACTGCCTGAAAGTGGTATTCCTGCCGGATTATCGCGTCACCCTGGCGGAACAGATCATTCCTGCCGCTGATCTTTCCGAGCAGATCTCCACTGCCGGTTTTGAAGCCTCCGGTACCGGCAATATGAAGCTGGGCCTGAATGGTGCACTGACCATTGGGACACTGGACGGAGCCAACGTGGAAATTGCCGAAGCGGTGGGCGATGACAACATCTTTATCTTCGGAAAAACTGTTGATGAGATTGCCGAACTGCAGCAGCAGGGTTACAACCCATACCATTATTATGAGAACAATCCGGTACTGAAGCGGGCCATTGACGCTCTGATGAATGGTTCCTTCTGCCAGCACAAGCCCGACCTGCTCAAACCCGTTGCGGAAGATCTGATGCATCGTGACCAGTTTATGGCTCTGGCTGACTTTGAAAGCTATCGCGAAGCTCAGCAGAAAGTATCCGACACTTTCCGTAAGCCAAGGATCTGGTGGCGCAAGGCCGTTCTGAATACTGCACGACTGGGTCGATTCTCTTCGGACCGGTCTATTGCTGACTATGCAGAGAAAGTTTGGGGTATTAAATAACCGGGTGGTTTTGGCGGCTCACTGAGCGTGAGCTGCCGCTAATTATTCTTGTTAACCTTTTCCCAGACCACTGACTTTCTGCGCTCCAACGTGACGAGTACTGAACTCAAATATCAGGAACTACCTGCCTGACCCAACCCAACAGTTCAACGATGTTGGTATAGACTCCCGGGTAACCCGGCTCAGCACAGCCGTAGCCCCAACTTACGATACCCAGCTGGTACCAGGTGCCCTGGTGGTTATAAACCATGGGGCCACCACTATCGCCCTGACAGGAGTCTTTGCCTCCTTCATCAAAGCCAGCGCACAGCATATTTTTGGTAATAGCTCCGTCATAATGTTGCCCGGAGTTACAAAGTTCTCTCTCCACATAGGGCACCTGAACCACATGTAGCGTGTCTGGTTGTCCCTTCTCATACCCCAGGGTTCCCCAGCCCATCACCTCAAATACTGAACCTTTATTAATGCCTGCAAAGTGTTCTTCAGAAATCAGCGGAACAGGTTCAATACCCTCAACGTCCTGCTGTAATTCAATAATGGCAATATCGTTATCGAGGAATTCATAGCTATAGTCTGGATGTATATAAAACCTGGCCACCGGGTAGAAACTGCCAGAGCCCGGCTCACTGAGTCTATGCCCCCCCAACCAGACGGAAATAGAGTCAGCATCATCCTCAAGGTCTTCGACGCAATGGGCGGCCGTCAGGACATACTTGCCACCAATGAAGGCCCCGCCACAAAAATGAATCGCTCCAAATACTCTTAATGACGCCATATAAGGACGGGAAAATGGAGAAAGCTCATCACCACCAACAATTTTTATTCCTGAATGGCTACTCGTCTTTTCAGGATGCGCACTGACGCTTACAGCAAATACTAAAACTAATTGACTTAATGCCAACACGGCCATCTGTAGGAGTTTTTTCACTATTGAAGTCCCTTTCAATGTTAAAACCACAAAGAGGTAATGGATATTACAGTTTTGTTTTCTGTCGCTTAACAAGACGGTTTAATGCACCCAGAGAGTGTAAGTGTGCATAGGTCCACGCCAGCCAACCGGAATCAAACCAGCTTTTAACTTTTTCTTCCGGAATGGAATTCAGTTTTTTCTCATCAATAACTAATAACCCTTCGAGTCTTAGGGGCTTATCCTCCTCCAGGAGAATCTGAAGATTGAACGGAGACAGCAGATCAAGCGCTTTTAATTCATTACAATAATCAAGGGTATTCTTATACTGCTGATCATAGTTATTAAGAAATTGAATGATGTTATTCAATGTTTCTGTATTTTCACCGTCATCACTGAAAAGTGCTTCACCTTCTTCACCAGCAAACTGACTGGCTTTCTGATCAAAGCAAACGCTGCCTTCATCAGTCAGGGCGAAAGGATAACGCCGGATAAAAGCAGGAATATAGCTGTCACTCCAGCTGCCTGCCTCACCCAGATGCTTATGCCCTGAATCCATCAGCGAAAGCAGGGCAAGGGGGAAAAAGTTGCCCTGCTCATCCTTACTGAAGAGCACAGGCATATCACGGCTGGCTTCAAAAAACTCGATACCTGTCAGTGGTACAGAGTTTACCTCTTCGGTGAAAGAGTAGTCGTCAGATGCCTTGAACTTAAGGGTCTTATGCACTTCCCGGTTGAGAAATGCCGGCTCATTGTAAAACAGTAATGTTGCCATAATCAGGGGCCGCCTCTCTTGTTTTGTCTGGCTATATAGCCACTTCTAAAAATAGTTATAATGACATTTTTAAGCTGACCTGAGCTTAAAATTTTTACATAGCACATTAAAGGTATCAACGAATAAAATGTTATATGGTTGTTAAGAGTAAGCGATTGCTGCAGTAGAATGATAACAATGAATAAAAACTACTCATTTCCAAGCTTCATTCCTGACTTAATAGTCAGCAATAAAAAACATATCTTTGATTTATTTTTTCTCAGGAATTAAACGGAGTCCCCCACCAATGTCCACTGAAACCCTGCAACTCAATAATACGCTCTATCAATATATTTATAACGTTGGTCTGCGTGAGCACCCGGCATTAAAAGAGCTCCGGGAATTGACCAGCCACCATCGCTACCGAATGATGCAAATCTCTGCCGAGCAAGGGCAGCTGATGGCGATGCTGGCAAAACTGGCCAATGCCCGCAGGACCATCGAAATTGGTGTTTTCACCGGTTACAGTGCGCTCTCTGTTGCCCTGGCGCTGCCCGATGATGGGGAGCTGATTGCCTGTGATATCAGCAGTGAGTATACCGACATAGCCAAACCCTTCTGGGAAAAAGCCGGCGTCTCTGAGCGGATCAAACTTCACCTGGCCCCGGCGTCTGAAACCCTGGACCAACTGATCAGGAACGGCGAACTGAATCAGTTTGATATGGCCTTTATTGATGCGGATAAAACGGGATATGACGTTTATTACGAACAATGCCTGCAGCTTATTCGCCCTGGTGGGCTGATTCTTATCGATAACGTGCTGTGGAGCGGGAGAGTGGCTGATGCAGAAGCAAAGGATGATGACACATTGGCTTTAAAACGGCTCAATGAGAAAATCCACAAAGATGAACGGGTAGATATGATGATCTTGCCTGTTTCTGACGGGTTGACAATAGCGATAAAGGTTAACCCGGATATTTCATAAACTGCCCCGAGTTTCGCGCACGACCACATGGATGAGGGAGGCAGGGCGACGCAGAAAGCCAAAACCGGGGACTTTGTCGCTCTAAGGTAAGGGATTTTGTGAGGGAGCACCGCACCGGGGAGTACGGTCGACTGAGCAAAACTTCCCTGGAGCGACAAAGGACAAGCGAGAGCGGGAGCACTCTTGTGAAATACCTGGCAAGCCTGACTACCACAGTGAGAAGAGACACACAGTCACAGTCAGGCTTGAATGATGTTGTTATCAAGCCGCCCTTGCACGAATTTGTTGCAATTCATCGGCAGTTTCAGCAATCGTTTTGCTATTCATTTTGAATTGAGAAACCACCAATGCTGTCAGCATGAATCCAATAGCTGGAACAATTGAGAATACAGTAAGGATGCCGTTAATGGCTTCAGGTGTTTGTTCCACACCGCCACTCATGTAGCCGTAACTACCCAGCAGCCCCATTGCAATGGCACCACCTACGGATAAACCAACTTTCAGCGAGAAAATAGTGAACGATACAGCCAGCCCATCAATGCGACGACGGAACTTTACTTCACCATAGTCAGTAGCATCAGCTGTAAAGGTGAACCAGATTGGCGCAATCATCTGATTAAAGAAACCAACAAAGAACTGAATAGCCATGATGACCGCTATATTGTTATTACCTGCAATGTATGAAACTGCAGACATAGCGGCACAGGCAAACAGGAGGGTAATATAGGCTTGTTTTTTACACATCCTGTCCAGCACTTTGGTAGCCATTTGGGCACCGATCATACCTCCCAACATCCAAAGAGACATGAACAAAGAGACCATCGCTGCAGCATTCTCAACATACATTGTGATGTAAAACATCTGCGTTGTATTTTTGATGGTTTGCGTGGTGACCATCACGAAAGTAGCCAGCGACAACCAGCGGAACTGATCGTTTTTCCAAATAAGAGACAAGTCTGAGACAAAGCTGGTTTTTTCTGCCTTAATCGGCTTGACGCGCTCTTTTGTTGTGGAAAAGCAAATCAGGAACAGAACAACCGACAAAGCCGCCATAATCATCATGGCATACCGATAACCATCAGCAGGGCTGTCACCCAGTATTTCTGTCATGGGTAATACGATCGATGTAATTACCAGACCGCCACCGGTAGCAAACATAAAACGTGTGGCGTTGATCGAAGCTCGCTCTTCCGGATTGCTGGTCATAACACCCGTCATGGCTCCGTAAGGAATATTGGTTGCTGTAAACAACACCATGAGCACGGAGTAAGTGACGTACGCATAAATGACCTTTGCCTGTGCCCCCATATCTGGCACAGTAAATACCAGAACGCTGGCAATGGCATAAGGCACACAAAAGATCAGCAGATAAGGACGATATTTACCCCAACGGGTATTGGTTCTGTCAACCAGTGCGCCCATTATTGGATCAGTGACTGCGTCAACAATACGCACAAACAGAAAAATACCTGCTACTGTTGCAGCACTTAGTCCATAAATTTCGGTGTAATAAAAACCTAATAACAGCAAAACAGACTGATAAACGAAGTTACCAGCAGTATCACCTAAACTGTATCCAATTTTTTCTTTTAACCCCACGACAGGTGTATAACCTGGCAAGCTGGCCTGACCAGCTTTGAGAGTTTGTTCCATTTTACTTCCCTCTTTTCCGTTTTTATCTTGCAATATGAATATTTTTATTAGCGATCAATGAATAACTTACAGAAATCTGCAAGTTATTCATTGGATTTAGTGAGATCAGTGAGTTTGCAATCCATCCCAGTCTGGCAATGGCTTTAATTTTGCCGTCGGCAGTGTTTGATACCAGAAAGAAACGGTGGCTATATCATCTTGTCTTGGCAAGTATTTACGATCAGGTACGTGATCAAATTTTTTGGCATTGAAGTTTTTCCAACCAAGATCCTGAACAGTGACTTTTAATTTTGATTTAAATCGAATTGGGTCCTGGATATGCCAGCGATACATTGAAAATCGTGGCTGGGATCTATATAAACCGTCTGGCTCAATAACCTGGGCCATTCCACCATAAGGGGAATTATAGGCTGCGTATTTGTCGTCTACCTCCCAATTAAATGCGCCAAGGAAATAATCTTCAGTACCTGTACCGCAAATGGTTGGAAACTCGTCATCTTCATCAATGTAAAATTTGACTTCACCTTCTCCCCACCATCCACCGGCCCCATTGAGGCCAACGCACATTGCGGTACCTATGTAATGCCCTTCACCTTCTATACCATCAATAATGGTGTGAACACCTTTAAACGGAACCGGGTTTGTTCGACGGAAACTGGCGTGAAAGTAAGCACAATTTTCAGGAATATCTGTCAATTGATAATTAATCTGGTAGTAGAGGCAGCGTTCCTGATCACCAATATTTTCAATAGTCATGTAACAACGTTCACGGAACGGCATACTCCAGAAACAATTGAACGCATTTTTTGGTAATACGCTAACCGGTAAAGATACCAGAGGTTGAAAAGATCCGCCTACCAGCTCATCAATATTGTCACACCAGCCATAAGCAAAGAAATCAGGAAACGGTACTTCGACAGAGGGATGCTCCTGATTATCCCAGTAAATGCGAATAATTAACTCACGGGAAACCATGCCTGTTATCCACATACTCTGGATATTACCCATATCCTTAACATCTGCGATAACCGCTGTTTCACCGGGTTTTATGTTGATGGCAGGGTTGACTTTCCATCCCTCTCCAAGTTCACTTGCTTGTCTTTCTGCAAATCCAGTGGTTCCCATACCTCCTTTACCGGGTTCACCGTTTGGGTTTTCCGCAGAAATACTTCTTGAGCGCGCGTCAGAGAGCAGGCTGAGATTGCTCAGGGACATATTCAGACCATTAAATCCAGATGAATTATGAGTAACCATGTCCAATTAAAATCCTCAAAGGGGTTTATTTGATGATTTTTTGTCTTTGCTAATTCGTATTAGCGATATATTAGGTAAATTTTGTTTGCAAAATTCTGATACAAGTCAACATTTGTTCACACTCATGACCATTTTTCACAAGCATCTGATCACCAAAAAACCTGCCAAACAGGTGCCGGAACTCTTTTCCCGCATATTACATTTGAAAAACAGCTTCAACGGCCACACGAGCAGTTACATTTTCCGGCAAGACCTACTGTCGATACTTGGTACCTTGTTGTTCAAACACTTTCTGTTTGCCATTTTTCTTTGTATTGAGTTTAAAGGCTGACCCTACTAGGAGGCTGTCCGAGAATAGACTGCCCTACTGCGGCGGCAGCAAATTGGTCTAAAAATCCGCTTTTGTTCGGTAAATAGCCCCGCTATTTACCTCACAAAACCGAATTTTTATCCTCAATTTTCTGCCGTCCTCGCTACGGGCGCTATTCTCGGAGGGCGCTATTCTCGGACAGCCTCCTACGCTGAAAAGGTCAGGTTGGCTTAAGTAGGGCTGTGAGTTACAGCTTTTGAGCGATGAGTGTTTCCAGCTTTTCCTGATCAATAGCAAAGTTTCGAATACCTTCTGCCAGTTTTTCAGTTGCCATTGGGTTTTCATTCATCGCCCAGCGGAATGACGCTTCATCAAGCACTGCGTTGTCAATCTCACGGACTGGTTTGCTTGCAAAGAGTTTTTGCTCCAGGGGGGCGAAACACTGCTCCAGCTCATCCAGAAGATCCGGACTAATGGTCAGACAGTCACACCCCGCCAGTTGGCGAATCTCATCAATGTTACGAAAGCTGGCACCCATCACGATGGTCTTGTAATCGTGCTGTTTGTAATAGTTGTAAATATCCGTCACAGAAAGAACACCGGGGTCTTCTGCCGGAGAATAGTGTGCTTTTCCGGTACTCTTTTTGTACCAGTCCAGAATACGTCCAACAAAAGGTGAAATAAGGTATACACCAGCTTCAGCGCAGGCTTTTGCCTGGGCAAAACTAAACAACAGGGTCAGATTACAGCGAACACCTTCTCTTTCCAGAATTTCAGCCGCTTTGATTCCTTCCCAGGTAGACGCAATCTTTATTAATACGCGGGATGTGTCCGCACCTGCTTGTTGGTATAAAGCTAAAAGATCGCGAGCTTTAGCGACGGTTGCCTCTGTATCAAAAGACAGTCGGGCATCAACTTCTGTTGAAATAAAGCCGGGAACGACACTCTGTATCTCTTTGCCAATGCCAACAGCCAGATAGTCACAGGCGTAGGCAGCCTGATCTGCTTTACTGTCAGAGTAATGGCGAGCGCACTTTAAGGCATCGGTTAACAGCTCATTATATTGAGGCAAAGTGGCTGCTTTCAAAATCAGGGAAGGGTTGGTGGTTGCATCCAATGGCTGGTAGCGTTTAATGGCCTCAATGTCGCCAGTATCAGCCACTACTTTGGTAATGGCTTTTAATTGTTCCAGCTGATTCATAAGTCAAGGGAATTCTTATTGGGAGGGAAGACAGGGTGCGTGACAGCTGTCGCTGTCACGCCGTGAGATTAGATGTCAATATTGCCAGCGACATGAACACGCATGTTCTGAGTCAGGGCTTGAGCAGTAAATGCCTGTACCACTTCTTTCAGGTTTGCCTCAGGTACATAAGCCACGGAGATGTGGTTACTCTGATGACCCGCCATCAGGTCGTCACGACCAACACCATCCAGAACACAATTCATCAGAGGCCATTCACGGGTGGTGTTATCCAAACGACGCTGGAACTCTTCCTGAGGCAGTTCGAAAGCTGTGCCGGTACCGATATGCATATGAACGTCAGTGCCTTCATAATGAGCTCGAGCCCAGATGAAAGTGCCGGCCTTACACTGACCACCAATGCTGGAACCGCCCAGAGGGAAGTACATGGCAGGCTGACGGAAGCCTTTGGCACCCGCAATGCCACCTTTGATGTGCTCAAAAGGAACCGAGCCGGAAATTTCAAAGTCCCAGTAGAAAGTGCCTTCAAACTCACTACCCCAACGAATATCGTGCAGTGTCGTTTCGCTCGGCAGACCCAGGCTGTCCAGTAGTCGGAACAGCATGGTTTGAGGGATGGCAGTCCCCATGTCTACTTCATTGATACAGGGGATGGGCTTGCCTTCACGAATGATGCCGCCTTTTTCACCTTTGATCGGAAAACGTTCTGAAGAACCTATAGCGCCTTCGGCAAAATCAGAAGCGGCACAGCTGTCTTTCAAACCTTGCTGATATTGGACACCCACACTGGTCAGACCGAAACGCTCGGTGATACGGGCCATGGCGATCATCATGGCGCATTGTTCCAGAACCTGTTCACGGGTCAGCTCTGTTGCACCATCGGTGCCAAACTGGAAGTCCATTCCACGATCAATGTAGAACTGCAGGCACTCTGCACGCTCTTCCTGAGACACCATACTCATTTCGTACAGCAATGCAGACTGGGACAGTGCTTCAATTGGCATGCCGATCTTAGCCAGAGACTCCTGGGGAAATACGCCATTCACCATGCCCATGCAGAACATGTCGAACAATCCCATGATCTCTTTGTTTTCCAGAATATACTGCCCCACTTGCTGACCGATTGTTCCTGCTTCAGTTGCCATTACGGAATGGTCTTTGGTAACTTCCTTCAGGTAAGAGGTGTCGTGTTCAATCTTGCCGCTTTCCAGCCAGGATTGCAGACCCGCATAGAAAAAATCATCATCAAACCTTTCTGACCACAGGCGGCTGTGCTCACGTCCCAGGCTATTCAGGGTGCCCGCCATACACAGGGCTCCCACCAGGCCGGGCCAGGTGCCATCGAAGTTAGCCAGTAATAATACCGGACCCTGATGATGAACCAGTGACGGTGCCAAATGGTGCGAGTACTGCCATGCCGTCATTAACACAATCAGAGGGGCCCCCGGATCAATGGACGCCATAACATCAGAACCTTCACGCTGGTTGCTGATGAAGCCATGACCCTGATCCTCCTTGACCGGATGAGCACGACGAACACTGAAGCCAAACTTTTCTTTCAGGGCAGCTTCGAGTTTACCCTCGAAATGACGTTGAACTTCCCAACAGTTTTGGTTTGCCGTATCGCGCAGATCACCATTGGCGATAACAAACACTTCTTTTTCACCGAGTGACTGGCGCACCCTGGTTTCTGGCAGATTGAGTTTTAAAGAGGTCATAATATACTCCCGATCAGCCCGATATTTTGGGCTTCTGTTTTTTATGGCTGGTTGTGTTAAAAAGTTTGTATTAAAAATTGTTCATCATTGCCTGGTACTTCATCTGGTCTTCATACATCTCATGGAAGACCCTGTACTTGGCATCGTGGAATGCTTTGGTGCGGTTATCAGGCTTGATGACCTGTCCTTTTGATGACATGGCTGCCATGGCTGCTTTCAGATCAGAGAAGTCCCCGCAGGCGGTTGCAGCCAGCATGGCAGACCCGAGAAGCACGGCTTCTTCTTCTGCACCGAGAACAATCTCACAACCGGTAACATTCGCATGCTCTCTGAGCCACAGCGGATTCTTGGTGCCACCACCACACATATGAATGCGGGTAATCTGATGACCGGCACTGTTCATGGCCTCAATTATATGACGGGTGCCGTAAGACACCGACTGAATGGCAGCCAGGTAAACCCGGGCCAGTTCACTCAGGTTTTTATTCATTGAAAGGCCGGACACCATACCTTTCAAATGTGGATTTGCCCTTGGTGAGCGGTTACCGTGGTGATAACCCAGCAGATGAAAATTAGCCATAAAGTGTGGGTCTTCATCTTCCAGGCGCATGACTTCTTCATTCAGAATGTCATAATGGCTTCGTACCTGTTCTTCAGCCATTTTCATCAGTTCAGGATAAAAGGCACTGTCTTTAATGACATGATCAATCAGGGAGCCAGCAGCAGATTGTCCTCCTTCACTCAGCCAAGTGCCTGGCACCATAGCTCCCCAGTAAGGCCCCCAAACACCATTGACAAAAACAGGCTCTTTGCTGACCGCCATATGACATGAAGACGTTCCGCCTATGATCGCCAAAGTCGATTCCGGCTTATCACCAATAACGCCGACACCTCCTGCGTGTGCGTCAATGATACCCACAGCAACAGTCGTCTTGGTGGTCAGACCCAGTTCAGCGGCGGCTACATCGGTTAACTGGCCCGCTGGCGACCCCAGATCCACGATCTGATCACCAACTTTTTCTCCTGTGATCAGATCGCCCAGTCCCAGCTGTTCAAGCAAAGAGATATCCCAGCTTTTCTTGTGGGCCAGGTAGGTCCACTTGCATACTTTTGTGCAGACACTGCGGATATCTTTACCACTGGCGCAATACACCAGGTAGTCGGCCAGATCAAAGAATTTAGCTGCACGATTGTATTGCTCAGGCAGATGATTCTTCAGCCACTTCAGTTTTGGCAGCTCCATTTCCGGGCTGACTTCACCACCGACATACTGCAATACTTCACTGTCTGTCTGGTTGATCTCAGCCGCTTCAGCCATCGCACGGTGATCCATCCACATGATAATGTTCTGGTTATCCGCACCGGTTGGAGAGACACTCACAGGCTGGTCATTACCATCGATCGAAACCAGTGAGCAGGTAGCATCAAAGCCAATACCCTTGACCTGTTCAGGCTTGACACCGGACTCGCGTATGACAGAGTTAACGACCTTACAAACCTGCGTCCAGATATCAGACGACGATTGTTCGACAAAATCCGGTGCCGGACGAAACTGTTTAATTGGGCTGACTGCCAGAGCCAACCGTTGCCCGGTAGCGGTGAACAACGCTGCCCTGGCACTACCAGAACCAATATCCACCCCAACGTACAGGTGCTGCATATTACTTTTCCGAACGCGGCTAATACGAGTTAGCTAAAATCTTAGCGACCAGAAATTATCTATTCAAGTGCTCTTCTGTGTTGATTATTGTTAGGATTGATACAGATCAACATCTCAGGATTTTGTATTAGCACTTGCTAACTCGTAGTAGCCATCATAATGATCTTCATTTAAGCTACTGACTGACTACTTGTTAACAAGAATTAACGCAGCTGCCCCGGTAATTGAAATAGTGTGTGACTTCTTATGGCTAAGACAGTTGATGAAATAGCAAGTCTGGCAGGAGTATCCGTCACTTCTGTAAGACTTGTTATTAATGGTCAGGACAAAAAATACAGGATCAGCGAGAAAACCCGCGATAAAATTCAGGGCATCATTAAACAGCATGGCTATGTCATTAATCAGACAGCCCGCAACCTTAAACTAAAACAAACGCAGACCATCGGATTGGTCATCCCCAGTCTTACCAACCCCTTCTTCGCTATCCTGACAGAAACGCTTGAGGCTGGTTGTCGTGCAGCAGGCTATCAGTTGATTACAGCTTGTAGCGGTGATGATGAAGAAACTGAAGAAAATGTCATAAAAAACCTCATGGCAAGAGGTATTGACGGTTTGTTTGTCACGCCCTCTTCAGCCGATCGCCAAAAGATTATTGGTAGCAATCGGAACAATAAGCCGATTGTTGTTCTGGACCGGGATTTTGGTACATCCGACTTACCGGCGGTTGCTACAGACAACTTTAAAGGTGGGGTAAACATTGGTAAAAAACTGGCAGGTATGACCAATGAACTGTTCTTTTTAGGAGCCGGTATTTCTCTGCCATCGGTTCAGGCGCGACTAAAAGGGCTGGTCGTTGGACTGGGCGACAATGGTTTCAAGTTAACCGATAACGAAATCATCATTCATGGGAAGAATGAGCGCATTAACGGTTACCTGATTATGCAGCAACTGTGTCAGCGGCTGGGAAGGGCACCGCTCGGCATTGTCACTGTCTCTCTGCCTATTCTTGAAGGTGCAATGGAGTATCTTCGTGAGACATTTGGTGAAGTTAACCCCGGCATGGTCATTGGCTCATTCGACAACCATCCGATGCTGGAGTTTTGCCCGAATCCCGTCGTTGCCATGAAACAGGATACCACAGCCTTGTCAGAAGTAGCCCTGAAACTAATGAAACAATTGATCAATAACGAAGACACGGAAAGGAAACTGCATATTATTCAACCCAATGTCATTGAAAGACAGTCACTCACTCTCTAAATCATAACTGACTCACCTAAAAAAAGATCCACCTTCTCATGAAAGGCAGATCTTTGTTTTAATCGACACATTTAATATATCGACTCTGGTCAGAAAGCCAGCAGGTAAAGTTCCCGAACATTTTCTGCAGAAGCTGCTCTGGGGTTACCACCATAGCAAGGGTCATTCAGGGCTGTTTCAATCCAGCACTCAATGGCATCTTCCCCAACACCGAGCTCGGCAAAACCAGAGGGGATGCCAACCTGCACCGACAATTTCTGAATCAGGGAAACCGCCAATCCGGCAGCCTGCACATCATTAAGACGTGACGTATCTCCTCCCATGGCTTCAGCAATAGCCCGGAATTTTTCCGGGTATTCAGCAGCATTAAAGGCACAGATATGAGGTAACAAGATAGCATTACAAACACCATGGGGCAGGTCATGGGTAGCGCCTGGCTGATGCGCCATTGCATGCACTAAACCAAGGCCAGCACTGTTGAAAGCCATACCGGCCAAAAACTGGGCGCAGGCCATTTTTTCCCGTGCTAACAGATTTTCGCCTTGCTCAACAGCAACAGGTAACCACTGACTGATAATGCGTATGGATTCCAGCGCACTATGATCGGTCAAAGTGTACGCTCCAACAGTAACGTATGCTTCGATAGCATGAGTCAGCGCATCCATTCCGGTCGCTGCGGTCACAGAGGCGGGTAGGCCAACCATCAGTTCCGGGTCGTTTACGGCAATATCTGGAATTTGTTTAGGGTCAATGATCACCATTTTAACTTTATTATCTTCGTCAGTAATGACTGAATTGGACGTCATTTCTGCTGCTGTACCGGCAGTCGTATTGATGGCAATAAAATAAGCACCGTAATTTTGCACCTTGCCAATGCCGTTGTAATCGCAGATATCCCCATCATTGCTGGCCATAATGCGAATCGCTTTTGCCGCATCGACGGGGCTGCCGCCACCCACAGCAATGAAGCAGTCACAACCTTCACGCAGATAAATCTCAACCCCTTTGCGCACCAGACTGGCCGTCGGGTTTGGCGTTACACCATCGAACAGATAGGACGACACGCCAGCCTTGTCCAGTTCGGCCAGTAACCCGTTCAGAACACCCAGTTCCATCAGGGTTTTGTCCGTAACTATCAGGGCTTTTTTTACGGGTTGCTGTTTTAGATGTGCTACCGCATCGGCAACGGCACCTGGACCGGCAAGACTAAGCCTGGGCATATTTAATGCGAAACTCATAATGAACGACCCCTACTATTGATGGACAGGTGTTGCACCCTTTTTCAAAATTATATTGCCGTACTTGGCGACTTCTCCGCTCATTACTACAGCGAATGCCTTCTGCGCTCTTTGATAAAATGCAAAACGCTCTACGCGACATATATCAAGTCCGGATTCTTCACCAAAGAGTGCCTCTCGATACCTGCGCTCAACACCCGGATCCAGTTCATCGCCTTCGGTGGGGCTCATCATGATGAGTGGCGGCGCATAAGCATCGAGTTCAAACAGGGGAATAATGGCTTTCAACAGTTGTTCTGCCGGAATGCCGTCAGCCCGGATAACATGGTTACTCAAGCTGTGACCGGGAAAATGTGCATCAGCAATCAGTAATTCATCACCATGCCCCATTTCCGCCATCACTTTTAACAGCTCCGGTGATATCAATGGCGATATTCCCTTCAGCATGTCGTTTTCTCCTATACCGTTTCTTTGCAATACACTTATCAATCGGAAATCTATCAGTCTGGAAAATTAACAGTCTGGAAAATTAACAGTCTGGAAAAATAGTATCGTACTGAATATCAAATGCTGTTCGAGCCGCTTCAGGGCTCTCAAATAAACCCGCCCCTGCCATGGCAAACATAGAAGCACCTAATACTGTTGTTTCTGACTCTTTCAGCACCTTAACAGGCAGTTGCAGTGTATTCGCTTTGAGCTGATTCCAAAGTGAGTTTTTGGAACCACCTCCAACAAGAATTAATTCAGACGTTGAAAAACCGCCAACATCTTCGAGTTGTTTTAGACTGGCTTTTAACTTGACACACAGTCCTTCGAGGGCAGCACGGTAAATGACACCACGATTAGTGTTAAGAGTGAGCCCACTGATAGCCCCATCAGACTTACCATCACGACCTGTCAGAAAGTCGGGGTTAAAACTCACGCCATGACATCCGGGAGGTACGCCAGTAGCCTCACTGATCATACAGGTGTATTTTCTGGAGCCTTCAAGTTCTCCATAGAACTGTGTGCCAATCCATTCCAGTACACCCGAAGCCAACCACTGAATACCCGGATTGTAGAAGCCCTTATGCGAATCCCATTCACAGGTAAATCCGGCTGCAAAGATATCAGACGACAACGAATCAATACTTCCGGATCTCGCCATCAGGATTTCCCACGTGCCGGAGGAGAGAACGGGCTGCCCTTCGCTGGCACCAGAGCCATACACTGCGAACTGAGTATCATGACCAGCCGAGATGACTGGAATACCTGCTGGCAGCCCAAGCTTGTCGGCAGGTTCCGGCAGTAATGCTCCGATCAATTCACCTGCCTGGACGAGTTCCGGAAAGAAATGGCTATCAAGACCTAATACAGAAAGGATCTTTTCGTTAAAAGTCTGTGATTCCAAGTCGGTAAGCTGGGCAGTTCCGGCCATAGTGGCATCATTGGTCATACGACCAGTGAGTTTGTGAGTAAATAGCGAACTGATAAACATCCAGCCGTGAGCATCAGCAAGCAATTCCGGCCGGTTCTCTTTGAACCAGATCAGCTTGTTCAGGGTATTGAAGGCGAAATGCCCGACACCAGAGTCCAGCGCCACTTTATCAGGGTCAAAATATTCCATGAGTCGCTGCATGGAAACAACCGTACGTGGACATTTCCAGCTGATTACCGGGTAAATCAGCTCGCCAGCGGTATTGACCAACCCGCCATCCACCCCGAAGGTCGTGACTGTAATGCCCTTCACCCGTTCGGGGCTCACTGTTTGCAGAACTTCCCGACAACAAAGGCTGAACTTGTCAAAGATGCATTCCAGGGGCCAGACATGCCACGATGGATTCTCTGCAGCAGGCCTGGTCCCATTGGCTCTGGATGACTTGGCAACGACATGCCCACCGGTGTCTACGGCAACAGCCCTTACGTTGGTAGCTCCACAATCCAGTACAATAACAACGTCTTGCGCCATAATTACTCCCAACACATGATTTGTGTCGTATAGAAGAAGTTGGAGCTTTTATTCACTAATAATCCGATCAAGATCGTCGGTCTTGCAAAGGCGGATCAAACCAGATTTTCCAACCTTTGAAGAATCACACAACAACACACTCCTTCCTGCACATCTGAGCATTGCCTGCTTGATAGCAGCGTTAGCTTCGTTGCTCTCCCAGGCACCTGATTCTTCCTGAAAGCCAGTGCAGGAAAAAAACAGAATCTCCGCACCAAAATGACCGACCTGTGCTGTTGCAAACGGCCCCAGAAAAGCACCATACTTCTCTGAGTACTCTCCACCGACGGTTAGCGTCTTAATCTTTGATCGCGAAACCAGCTCAAAAGCAACCCGCATTGAGTTAGTAATCACGGTTAATTTCATATCAGGCAGCGCTTTTGCCAGGTACCAGCTGCTTGAGCTGGCATCGAGCATGATGGAATCTCCAGCCCGAACCATGCTCACAGCTTTCTGCGCAATAGCGTTTTTTTCTGTCGCCTGCTCATCGGCTCTCTGCCCAAATGCTAGGCCAACATCATCACCCGCCAGTGAAATTGCACTACCATGTTGACGACGCAACAAGCCCTTCTCTTCCAGTGCCCGCAGATCTCTGCGTATGGTTTCGACAGAGACATCAAATTGCCGCGCCAGGTTTTTTACACTGATGGAACCGGAATGATCAACCCGGTTCACAATATCCCGAAGGCGATTGCCCAGCTGCTCTTTATGCACATCATTCACATCAAAACCTCATCAATGCTCATCATCTTAAAACGGTCATAACCGGTCATCATTGATTTATATCAAAAAATGATCTGGCTGATAAATAAAAACCTAATGAAATGATTATTCTATGAAGGCCTGTGTGGAGCCAGAAAAGCCATACGGGAAAATATTTTTATTGAAGATAACAAAAAAACTATCGTATATTTTATATTAATTCGGTCATAAACGGTCATATCAATAGAGCAACCATTAGCTATTACTATGGCGTTGTCCTGACCATTATTACAGCGAGGAGCTACCACTCATGAGCATCAGAAACGATCTGTCCGGAAAAATAATTGCAGCCTGTCAGGAGATGAACCGCTCAGGTCTGAATCAGGGAACTGCTGGTAACATCAGTTGCCGCTATGAAAACGGAATGCTGATTACCCCTTCCGGCATCGCCTACGATCAGATGGAAGAAAATGATATTGTCTTTGTTGACAATGATGGCACTTACGAAGATGGCAAAGTTCCTTCAAGCGAATGGCGCTTCCATCAGATCATTTATCAGACTCGGGCGGACATGAACGCGGTGGTGCATAACCACGCTCAATTCAGCACCACCCTGTCCATTTTGAATAAGGGCATTCCAGCGATTCACTATATGATTGCGGCAGCCGGCGGGAAAGACATTCCCTGTGTTCCCTATGCTACCTATGGCACCCCTGAACTGTCCGATTATGTTGCCACAGGATTCACTGAGAGAAATGCAATCCTGATGCAACACCACGGCATGACCGCTGCCGGAGAAACTCTGGGTAAAGCAATATGGCTGGCAGAAGAAGTAGAAACCTTGTCAAAGCTGTACGTCAACTTGCTGCAAACAGGGCTAAAAATCCCAACACTCTCTGATGAAGAAATCGAAGTAGTTCTGGGCAAGTTCAAGAATTATGGGTTAAGAGAAAAAAACTGAGCCTCCCGGATCCGGGTCCTTATCTCAGGATCCGGAACTCTGAAGGCGTCCTGGAATCCTATTTTATCCTTGTCATTTTGCATTTTTGCCTAAACGCCCACTCACCTCCATCAGAAAGATGCTGTTATTTACTGATCAGGAATGATGACCTGCGGTGTTTGTCAACATAGTTGTCGCCTCAACTCACACAGCTTGCCTTAGCTGTCCGGCAACTGACCGGTCTGGATTCAGCCAGACTTCATCTTCCAGGTCCCAGTTACGGGTTGCCCTTTTACCCCAACGCTCCGGGTGGCGCTGCTTAGCCAATTGATACACCTTTTTCCGGTTATCCATGAGCGCTTTGGTTTCCCCCCGGTGCCGTTGACCCGGCGTGAGGAATTTAAGTCCGCTGTGCCGGTGATCTTCGTTGTACCACTGCGCAAAACCATGGACCCAGTTTCGGGCAGCCTCAACATCTGCAAATGGCTTGCATGGGTAACCGGGCCGGTATTTCAGGGTTCTGAAGATGGCTTCAGCAAACGGATTATCATCACTTACCCTTGGTCGGCTAAATGAGCTGACCACGCCCAGCCGTTTCAGGGTCGACAGCATGGTGCCGCCTTTCATGGCGCTGCCATTATCTGAATGCAGGACCAGCGGTCTTTCCATAGCGGCTATGCCGTGGCGAATACAGGCCTTGGTAATCATTTGTGAGGCATGCTCGGCAGACTCATTCTCATGAATTTCCCAAGTCACAATCATACGGCTGTATATGTCTATCACCAGATACAGATAGTAAAACTGTCCACGCACTGGTGAGCGCAAAAACGTGATATCCCATGACCAAACCTGGTTCGGTCCAGTCGCACAATACGACGTTGGTCTATGGTTGCCAGCCTTGGCTGCACGCCCACGGTGGTGTTGCTGGCCCCTTTCGTGCAACACTCGGTAGAATGTCCTTTCGGACCCAAGATACTCACCTTCATCCGCTAAAACAGGGACGATCTGACTGGGTGGAAGGCTTTTAAAGCGATCACTGTTACAGACGTCAACAATCGCCTGGCGTTCCTCTTCAGAAAGCTTGTTTCCGGGAGCTTCCCTGTTGGCATTGTTGCGGTTATCTGCTTGCACAGCAT
>NZ_JAGHQW010000220.1 GCF_017744115.1 Salinisphaera sp. G21_0
CAACCCGGTAAACATGGCCATTGGGTACGGTGGGATGAATTAAATCTCCCTGAACCACAGAAGCTGTAGCCGTGAAAGGAACACCGTATTCGTCCATCGCCAGCACAAAAGTATCACCGCCTTCGGTCAGCACATCCAGCGTATAGCTGCCATTTCCTGCGTCACTGGTCGTATTGCCGGTTACCGCCCATGAACCATCGGGCTTATGTTCACTGGCCACCAGTTGCCTCGCTGCGGGTTCGGCCAAATTGTCCAGCACCCGCTCTACCTTGCCGCTGATGGTGGCCGGGTCGCCGGTTGGCGCACCGCCGCCTCCGCTGGTGCTGATGGCGAGGTCATAGACAACCACGTTGTCGGGAGTAACGGGTTCACTGGCCAGCGCCCGACCTTCTTTAAAAATCAACAGATTTAAGGTTTTGGCGCTGTACTTTTCCGGGATTAATTGAATGTGAAAATTGCCGTTTTTTACATATTGACCGGAGATATAACTTAGCTTTCCTACAGCAAGGGCAAACACTATCCCTTCATAAGGCAGGCCATCTACGGTTAATGTTCCGACGATTTGATTAGTATAAGCGGGAGGCTTTTCCGAGAACAGATGCCATGATGCCGTAAACATTACCAGTCTCCTGATGTTTGAATGTAATAAGACATCGGAACTCCATTAAATCGATCAGTGTTCTGCTTGGTTCCCCTGTATTCTAT
>NZ_JAGHQW010000221.1 GCF_017744115.1 Salinisphaera sp. G21_0
TGCTGGAAATTGACCGCTCCCCACTGCTGGCCAAAGCGAAAAATAACGATGACGAAACGGCTCTCCACACAGCTGCTGCTAAAGGCCACAAAAAGGCCATCCAGACATTGCTGGACTTTGACCCCTCACTGGCCAAAGAGAAGACTAACGATGCCCAAACGGCTCTCCACGCCGCTGCTCTTAAAGGCCAAACAGAGGCCATCCAGACATTGCTGGACTTTGACCGCTCACTGGCCAAAGAGAAGGATAAGAATGGCCAAACGGCTCTCCACTACGCTATTTATAATGGCCAAACAGTGGCCATCCAGGCATTGCTGAACTTTGACCGCTCACTGGCCAAAGAGAAGGATGAGAATGGCCAAACGGCTCTCCACTCAGCTGCTCTTCAAGGCCACACAGAGGCCATCCAGTCATTGCTGGACTTTGACCGCTCCCTGGCCAAAGAGAAGGATAGAAATAGCTTGACGGCTCTCCACTACGCTGCTGAAAAAGGCCAAACAGAGGCCATCCAGACATTGCTGGACTTTGACCCCTCCCTGGCCAAAGAGAAGAGTAACCATGGCTGGACGGCTCTCCACAAAGCTGCTGAAAAAGGCCACACAGAGGCCATCCAGACATTGTTGGACTTTGACCGCTCACTGGCCAAAGAGAAGGATAGAAATGGCTTGACGGCTCTCCACTCAGCTGCTTATCAAGGCCATACAG
>NZ_JAGHQW010000222.1 GCF_017744115.1 Salinisphaera sp. G21_0
CAGAACAGCAGTCTGCTTTTTATATTTTCATGAATTAATGAAATATAATTATGGATAGAAGTTCTGCTGGTATCAGTGGTCAATACGCAAGATCAGGTAATGATGACAACCAACCAAATGACCGTGCCGCTTCCAGGCGTGGGCGATATAGACAAGTCACAGTCAGACAGTGGGATAATAGTCGACGCACAACTCCGGGGCATAATAAATTTTACCATTCTTCTGCCGCAGGCCCTTCTCAATATCTACTGCGCCGTTCAGTAAACCATGCTCAAAATTTTCATGCTCTCACCAAACAGGAAATAATGGCTGGTCTGGTGAGTAAATCGGACCATTTCGGTCATCGCTATGATGGGAGAGATCACGGCCTATATGCCAGTTCAATTAAAAAATACACGTCAGCGTCTAAAAGACCGTTAAATCGAGCGGAACAAAGCCAGCTCATGCGTTTGCTGCAAAATTTCACAGCAACGCGGAGCTGGAATTGGCGAAGCCTGACGACAACACTGCACTCATTTACTTCAGCGGGTGTTTTTACCCCTCATAAACCCATGGATGAGCGTGTTCAGCTCACTCAAGCTGCCTTATTATCGACGCTACTGGATGCAATAATATTCAAGTGCAACCAAAAACCTGAAGCCAGGAATATTGGTGCTCAGGAAATCGCTAACCTGCTGTGGGCCATGGCGAA
>NZ_JAGHQW010000223.1 GCF_017744115.1 Salinisphaera sp. G21_0
AAATTGTATTATGTTACTCAATCGTTGTCGTCGGGTCAGTCATGGGTACGGCAATTCAGAAAAATGTCAGGCAATTCAGTGCTTCTTACTTGATAAAAACAGTGTCAGAATGTTTTGACAGCATCCAAGATCTTTATCTGCTTCCTATTGATGGTACTGGCCTCTTTTATTCGGGATAAAACAGAGCGGGTTAATGTTCTGGATTACATTGAAATCGACAAAAAAGGGAACCAGCATGTCTGGTGCTGGGTAACCGATCTTGAATTAACCGATGATACCGTTGAATCCACGATGCGAGGAGGACGTTGCAGATGGCGCATTGAAAATGAAACGTTTAACACCCTGAAAAATCAAGGCTATCAACTTGAACACAATTACGGTCATGGCGAAAAACATCTGGCTACGAATTTTGCCTACCTTACTTTTCTGGCATTCCTGGTTGCTCAGATTCAGGAACTGTCTTGTCCAAAATTCCAACAGGCTTTAAATAAGCCAGGGAAGCCTACACGAAAGCGATTATGGAGGAAGATCACCAGCTTCTTTCTCACGTTAATGATTGATAGATGGGACAGTTTGTTTAAAGCCATTGCCCATGGTGCTAAAGCACAGAAGATAGCTTTTGACACATCATGATTTGGCAAGATAGTCAGAACTTTCAGGGGGTGATAGTGATTTTTCTTAGCAGTGAAAG
>NZ_JAGHQW010000224.1 GCF_017744115.1 Salinisphaera sp. G21_0
TCGCCAGGGTCTGCACCAGCGACTCCGCCTGTTCGGTTAACTTATCAATTACCCTGGACACGACCTGTGCATCACCGGCAAACAGGCCGTTCACCAGCTCACCTACCCATGCAGCACCGTCGTGTATCCCTTGCCGGGTCAATTCCCCAAGCACCGCTTCGGCAGTAGTGTGTGGGTGTTTTTGCAGAAGTGATTCCACCTGGTCGGCCACTGCGCTGACCATCCCGGCAAGCCCTTCGCCCAGCATCCGGTCAACTTTGCGGGCTATCATCGTGGCTGAGTCTGCCGTTTCCTCCCCGGCAGTGATCTCAGTAACGGTTGCTGTTTTCCAGTCCCCGGATTGCAAACGGTCACTCAGCAGTTCAACCATTAATTCGACTGTGGCAGTGGTCAGAAACGTCGGTAATTGTTCGGTAAGTGCCGTGCCGCCCTCTAAGGCATTTACGTCGTCACATTGTTCACCGTTGTGCCTCGCGGTAAACAACGCCCCTTCTTTGACGACAAGGTTCATAACCTCCCGGATACTGCCCTCAAGGATCGGCTTGACCGCCTCCAACTGACCACTCTGTTTAATGACCAGGTCAACGGTTTCATCAGCCAGGTTACCCAACTGCTCTGCAACGGCCTGACGGGCATCATGCCAGTGATCCTGTTGATTTTGATGGTCCGCTGTCGTTTTCTTATCACC
>NZ_JAGHQW010000225.1 GCF_017744115.1 Salinisphaera sp. G21_0
AAAGACCAATTTAATGCCCAGGATATCACCAACCTGCTGTGGGCCATGGCGAAACTGGTGGACAACCAACAGGCGAGAACACAAGGGCTCAAAGAGGCCGTGGCCGTACTGTTGCCCCATGTGAACGCACAGAAAGACCAATTTAAGGCCCAGGGCATCGCCAACCTGCTGTGGGCCGTGGCGAAACTGGTGGACAACGGGCAGGAGCAGACTCCAGAACTCAACCAGGCCGTGGCCGCGCTGCTGTCCCACGTGAACGCACAGAAAGACCAATTTAATGCCCAGGGTATCGCCAACCTGCTGTGGGCCATGGCGAAACTGGTGGACAACGGGCAGGAGCAGACACCAGAATTCAACGAGGCCGTGGCGGCGCTGTTGCCCCACGTAAACGTAAAGAAAGACCAATTTAATGCCCAGGATATCGCCAACCTGCTGTGGGCCATAGCGAAACTGGTGGACAGTGGGCAGGAGCAGACACCAGGGCTCAACGAGGCCGTGGCCGCACTGTTGCCCCACGTGATCGCACAGAAAGACCAATTTAATGCCCAGGGAATCGCCAACCTGCTGTGGGCCATAGCAAAACTGGTGGACAACAGACAGGAGCGGACACCAGAACTCAACGTGACTGTGGCCGCACTGTTGCCCAACGTGAAGGCACAGAAAGACCAATTTAATGCCC
>NZ_JAGHQW010000226.1 GCF_017744115.1 Salinisphaera sp. G21_0
AAAGACCAATTTAATGCCCAGGATATCACCAACCTGCTGTGGGCCATGGCGAAACTGGTGGACAACCAACAGGCGAGAACACAAGGGCTCAAAGAGGCCGTGGCCGTACTGTTGCCCCATGTGAACGTACAGAAAGACCAATTTAATGCCCAGGGCATCGCCAACCTGCTGTGGGCCGTGGCGAAACTGGTGGACAACGGGCAGGAGCAGACTCCAGAACTCAACCAGGCCGTGGCCGCGCTGTTGTCCCACGTGAACGCACAGAAAGACCAATTTATTCGTCAGCATATCGCCAACCTGCTGTGGGCCATGGCGAAACTGGTAGACAACGGGCAGGAGCAGACACCAGAATTCAACGAGGCCGTGGCGGCGCTGTTGCCCCAGGTGAACGTAAAGAAAGACCAATTTAAGGCCCAGGGTATCGCCAACCTGCTGTGGGCCATAGCGAAACTGGTGGACAGCGGGCAGGAGCAGACACCAGGGCTCAACGAGGCCGTGGCCGCACTGTTGCCCCACGTGATCGCACAGAAAGACCAATTTAATGCCCAGGGTATCGCCAACCTGCTGTGGGCCATAGCAAAACTGGTGGACAACAGACAGGAGCGGACACCAGAACTCAACGTGACTGTGGCCGCACTGTTGCCCAACGTGAAGGCACAGAAAGACCAATTTAATGCCC
>NZ_JAGHQW010000227.1 GCF_017744115.1 Salinisphaera sp. G21_0
CTACCTTTAACGATCAAATGAATTTCTGTCGAAATTCATCGCCATACACATTAGCTATGATTGTTTCCAATCAAAACTTGAGAGTGTCTCAGCAAGAATTCAATCAACCAATTTAAATTAATTAAATCGATGGATTTCATTCAGCTTAATTTGGATTCCACATTGTTAAAGAACATTCTTTCATTAAGAAAGAAGAGCAAAATATGCTTAATGAATCAGTTTTCTACTATCTCTTACAAGACGAGAAATTGGTGGAGCTATGCGGGATCGAACCGCAGACCTCCTGCGTGCAAAGCAGGCGCTCTCCCAGCTGAGCTATAGCCCCCTATTTTTTCCGTTGAACCAGGCTTTCATTTCTTGAAAGCTTGGTGGGTCTGGGCAGATTCGAACTGCCGACCTCACCCTTATCAGGGGTGCGCTCTAACCGACTGAGCTACAGACCCGGTATCTGAATCAAGATAACGGACTCATTAAACACACTTTTAAAGAACTTCACAGCCTCAGAACAAGGCTGCTTTAACAAGTTATAAAATTGCCAATGCAATTTTAAATCAAACAATTCGTGTGAACGCTTATGGACGTCGGTTTTCGTTTAAGGAGGTGATCCAGCCCCAGGTTCCCCTAGGGCTACCTTGTTACGACTTCACCCCAGTCATGAATCACTCCGTGGTAATCG
>NZ_JAGHQW010000228.1 GCF_017744115.1 Salinisphaera sp. G21_0
TTACGCCGTTGACGTCGATCTGAGTAAATTCTTTGATACGGTTAATCACGACGTTTTGATGTCGAGGGTCTCCCGTAAGATCCGCGACAAACGCCTCCTGAAACTGATTGGTCGCTACCTGCGCTCCGGTGTCATGATTGAGGGCAATGTTTACCCGACCAGGGTTGGCATGCCACAGGGTGGCCCTTTATCACCCTTGCTGTCTAATGTGGTCCTCGACGAACTCGACAAGGAGCTTGAATATCGAGGTCATTGCTTTGCAAGATACTGTGACGACTTCGTTATTCTCGTCAAGAGTCAGCGTGCCGGTGATCGGGTGATGAACAGCATTACCCAATTCATTGAACGTAAATTGAAACTGAAGATTAACTCCCGGAAAAGTAAAGTTGTGAAAGCAACAGAAAGCGAATTCCTGAGTTTCACCTTCACAGGGAAGAAAGTTCGCTGGGCCCAGAAGTGTCTGGACCGATTCAAGTACAGGATACTCAAGTTGACCAGTCGTCGCTGGGGTGTCTCAATGCAACATCGGTTACGCAAACTGGCACAATATATCCGGGGTTGGATGGGGTATTTCCGGTTATCGGAATATTACCGACCAATTCCCCTGCTGGATCAATGGATACGTCGGCGAATCCGTTGCTGCTTTCTGAAGCAATGGCGCAAGCC
>NZ_JAGHQW010000229.1 GCF_017744115.1 Salinisphaera sp. G21_0
TAACGTGAGTTCGACGCTCAGAAAGCCATGGGTACACCTTCTGTTAGTACAGAAACATCAATATGAGGCTTTCTGGGTTGTCTGGTATAGGCTATGAGGCCAGCTATCAGATTTACAGCAAAGTTGAATGGGGACCGGTGGCGGGAGTGCTCTATCTGAGAGATGTTTTTAAGTTGATCGTTGACACTCTCTATGACAGCCCTTTTTCGCAACATCGCTTTATCAAAGGCTTTCAGCTCCTTTGGCTTCATGTTCTTTCTCACTTTCGTTACCAGATTTAGGCCTTTCTCTTTCAACCAATCCACTAACTTTTCTGAAATATAACCCTTATCCCCGTAGAGCCAGCCTGTTAAATCTTCAATAAGATCTGGTACTGGCTTTCGGTCGTCTGTGTTAGCCGTAGTCAAACAGAAAGATAAAATTTCTCCTAGATGATTGATGATTAGATGCAGCTTGAAGCCAAATTTCCAGCCTGTAGACGTCTTACCACGTTTAGCCTCTTCTGAGAAAACCTTATGGCTGTTGATCCGGTGGTTATCACAAACGACAATGGGTGTTGAGTCAATGAATGACAAGCCAGTTTGTAGTCCCATACATTGAGTTTTGAGATAAACAGTCAGTGGTATCAGCGCTTGTTTCATGAGTTCTACGAAACGATTGTAAGAC
>NZ_JAGHQW010000022.1 GCF_017744115.1 Salinisphaera sp. G21_0
GGGTTACGGAACGGTTGCCAACACCACGGCGGTGAACAGCCATGTCACAACCTCGGGTGACGATGCAGACGCCGGCATCGGGGGGGGGGGGAGGTTTACGGAACGGTTGCCAACACCACGGCGGTGAACAGCTTTGTCAATGGCAATAAAAAGAATTTTGGATCTATCTCCTATGATCAGCTTCTTTGCCAAGAAGACCCAAGTGTGTCAACAGCCGCTACAGCATCAACACCCACTACAGCGTCAACAGCCGCGAAAGAGCCAACAGCTGCAGCAGCCGCCGCCACAGTGTCAACAGCCGCTACAGCATCAACATCCGCTACGCTGGGAGGAATTACCACAGGTTCCCTTCTGGCGGGCGGATTGGGATTGGGGATTGTCGGCTATTCAACCTATCAGTGGATTACCGGTTACCGGGAGGGATTGCGTGGTCAGAAGCTGGCGATGAAACCACTGACTCGTGGTAGAGAGTTGGCAAGCGCTGCGGTCAACTCGGTATCACAGGGTATTCAGGGAATCAGAGAACGAATGAACAGGCAGAGTGTTTCTACGCAGGAACTAGCCCATGAAATGAGCCAGGTACAAGACTGACAGAGCTGAGAAATCAGTGCCAGGTCTTGTAGGAGGTTCTTCTGAACTTGTTGCGGGTCAGGCGTAAGAAGATAAAAGCAAGGTGTTAAACGCTGATCTGGCTGGTCATTGTTCAGTGGATTGCCTGCAACATCCCTATAATGACGCTGAAGTCGGCCTGCCCGCTGAATCAGCAAATACAGCAGCCTTGTTTGACAGACCTGATAATTAAGTCAATGGCTTGAACAGGATCATAAAAGATATTGTCGCTGTATTTTTACCTCCTGAATTCGTATCATCATTTAATCTTTTTTCTCAGATCGTCACTATGTTGGATGTACGTCCCCGTGAGCTGGAGCTTCCCATCGATGAAGCCACGATTGCCATTAAAACACCACCTCACTCCATAGAAGCGGAGCAGTCCGTGCTCGGGGGGCTGATGCTGGATAATCAGGCCCTGGACCGGGTGGTGGATAAGCTGACGTCGGATGACTTCTATAATCCGGGGCACCGGCGTATCTATGCATCCATCAGTACACTGAGCAATGAGAGCAAGCCTTTTGACCCTCTGACGGTTGCCGAGATTCTGGAAAACCGGGGTGAGCTGGATGAGGTGGGCGGGCTGGTTTATCTGGCGGAGCTGGCGGGCAGTGTGCCCAGTGTGGCGAATATTCGCGCCTACGCGGAGATTATCTTTGAGCGTTCCGTACTGCGCAAGTTGATCAATACCGGCCAGAAGATTGCGGACAGTGCCTATAATCCGGAAGGAAAAGACAGTCAGGCGATTCTCGATGAAGCCGAGCGGCTGGTCTTCAATATTGCCGAAGAGCGCCCGAACACCGGTGGCCCGATGGGGGTGCGGGAGATTCTTGAAAACACCGTCAAGAAAATTGATGAGATGTTTAATGCCGGTAACGCCATTACCGGTACCACCACCGGCTTTAAAGATCTGGATGAAATGACCTCCGGTCTGCAGCCTTCCGATATGGTTATTGTGGCTGCCCGTCCCTCCATGGGTAAGACGACGTTTGCCATGAATCTGGTGGAAAACGCCCTGCTGAACAGTGAGAAGGGCGTTATGGTATTCAGCCTGGAGATGCCCAGTGAGCAGTTGATGATGCGTATGCTTTCTTCTCTGGGCAGGATCAACCAGTCCAAGGTAAGAAGTGGTCAGCTGGAAGAAGAAGACTGGCCAAAACTGTTGTCGGCGGTTGAGCGCATTAAAGACAAGAAGTTGTTTATTGACGATACGGCCGGTATCAGCCCCTCGGAAATGCGCTCACGGGTTCGCCGGGTGGTGCGGGAACATGGTGACCTGGGCCTGATCATGATTGACTACCTGCAGTTGATGCAGATTCCCGGTTTTGGTGAGGGGCGAACCAACGAGATTTCGGAAATCTCCCGATCGTTGAAAGCCATTGCCAAGGAGTTCAATGTCCCTGTTATTGCCTTGTCGCAGTTGAACCGCTCTCTTGAGCAGCGACCCAATAAGCGCCCGGTCAACTCCGACCTGCGCGAATCCGGTGCCATCGAGCAGGATGCCGACGTGATCATGTTTATCTACCGGGACGAGGTGTATAACCCGGATACCGAGTACAAGGGAGTTGCTGAAATTATTATCGGTAAGCAGCGTAATGGCCCCATCGGTACCTGCCGACTGGCGTTTATTGGCCAGTTTACCCGCTTTGAGAACCTGGCACCGGATGCTTACCGGTTTGAAGAGGACTGATGTTTTAACCACAAAGGCACAAAGACCACGAAGGAAGAAAACAGCCTCCCTGGTGGTGTGATAGACCTAAACCTGTCCAAAGACGGACAGTGGTGGCTCGTCCAGGGCTGCCAGTTGTTCCCGCAATTCAAGAATATGCTCTGCCCAGTACCGTTCGGTATTAAACCAGGTGAATGCCATGGGAAAGGCGGGATCATCCCAGCGCTTTGCCAGCCAGCCGCTGTAATTGATCAGTCGCAGGGTACGGAAATATTCCACCAGGTTTAGCTCTGAAGGGCTGAAATCCATAAACTCTGTGTAACCTTCCAGAATCTCGGCCATTTGCAGGGTCTGCTCTTGGCGATCTCCGGATAACAACATCCAGAGATCCTGAATCGCCGGAGCCATACAGGTATCGTCAAAGTCAACAAAGTGTGGGGCCTCGTTCCGCCAGAGAATGTTGCCGCTGTGGCAATCACCGTGGACACGAATGGATTGCCACGTATGCTGTTGCGTCATTAGTTCCAGGCGATGGAGCAGGTCCCGGGTCAGGGTCTGGTAAGCTTCCAGGAGAGCAGCAGGAATAAAGTCGTTTTCCAGCAGATACTCAACATTATCAATGCCGTATCGCTGCAAGCTGATCGCCGGGCGGTGTTGGAAGTCAATGGCTGATCCCAGTTTGTGCATGCGTCCCAGGGTACGACCAAGGGTCAGCAGGTTATCCAGATTATCCAGTTCCGGTGCATGGCCGCCCTGACGGGGAAACAGGGCAAACAGAAAGCCTGCAAACTCATGCAGCGTATTGCCTTTTTCGTCAGCCATCGGGGCGACCACCGGTAACTCCATCGCCTTGAGATCCAGGGTGAACTGATGTTCCTCCTGAATCTGATCTTTTGACCAGCGTTCGGGGCGGTAGAATTTTGCAATCAGGGGTTCACCTTCCTCAATGCCGACCTGGTAAACCCGGTTTTCATAGCTGTTCAGGGCCATAATGCGGGCATCGCTCAGAAATCCTGCGCTCTCAACGGCGTCCAGTGCCCGGTCAGGCGTCAGCTGGTCGTATGGATGTTGAGTAGGCGTGTTCATGCTGGCCTCCGTAGGAGTCTGAGTTCTGTGGAGGGGATTCTATAACCAATAGTAAAGACTGGCCACTGACGTCGGGTGGAATTCTGATTTGCAGTTAATGTGGATAATTGCCCTGAAATGCAGTACCCGAAGGCTGTCCGGGAGTAGCTCCAATAATCATCAGGTCTCCGGTGTTCTGGCAACACTCCATATATCCACGCGTTTGACACCACTTTTTTTCAACAGTCGGGTGATTTCATTGACGGTGGCACCGGTGGTTACCACATCGTCCACTAAGGCAACGTGGTGCCACGGCGGTTTGCCGTTTAAAGTGAACGCGTTGCGAATGTTTTTTTGTCGGGCGGTGGCATCCAGGCTTTGCTGTGGCACAGAGTGGATGGTTCTTTTGATCAACTGCTGTTCAATGTTCAGATCTCTGAAACTGAGCAGTTTCTTCAGGGCTTTGGTCAACAACAGCGTCTGGTCATAACCTCTTTCCCGCAACCGTTTGCGGTGCAGTGGTACCGGCAACATGATTTCTGGCCACTGATCATCAAGGTAATAGTCCATCAACCATTCAGCCAGTGATGCAGCCATTGGTTTTATCAGTTCCAGTCTGGACTGGTATTTCACCATTTGTAATATCCGGTTGACGGGAAACTGGTACAGAAATGGTGAAAGACAGTGGTCAAATAAGGGTGGTTGCTTCAGGCACTGGCCACAGATTCCCGTGTCGCTGTCTTGAATGGGCACGCCGCAGCAGGAGCAAAAACACAGTGGGACCGGGCATGTTGCCAGGCATAACTGGCAAAGCGGTTGGGCAAGTGTGGTATGGCCCCGGCAAAGAATGCATTTGATCTGTACTTGTTGTTTAAAATTAGACCAGTTGTAAACCTTAAAGAGTTTCATAGATTGACGGTGGCAGTAATTCCGTTATCATCTTTTGCATCTTTATTGTGAAAATGTCGTTCTACTGATTGGTAATTTCATTTTCATGGTTGTTAACTCAAACAATGAATAAATCTCAGGTCTCCGTTAACAAGGGTTTTCTTCCCTTCCGTGATCGGTGTTCCCTCCCCCAGAGGATGTCATGTCCAATACCAGTTCAGCTCCAGCAGAAAGTTTCTCAAGCTCTTTTGGCCACAGTGTCGTTCGTCATGACTGGACGGTGTCAGAAGTAGAAACGCTGTTCCAAAAGCCCTTCAATGATCTGATCTTTCAGGCCCAACTGGCTCACAGAGCACATTTTGATCCAAACCAGGTGCAAGTTAGCACATTGTTGTCGATCAAGACGGGTGCCTGTCCGGAGGATTGCAAGTATTGCCCCCAGAGTGGTCACTACAATACCGGTCTGGAAAAAGAAAAATTGATGGAGGTGCAGAAGGTGCTGGAGGAAGCCAGAAGCGCCAAGGCTTCCGGTGCTACCCGCTTCTGCATGGGCGCGGCCTGGAAAAATCCTCCCGCCAGGGACATGCCTTACATTATTGAAATGATTAAGGGGGTGAAAGCACTGGGTCTTGAGTCCTGTATGACCCTGGGTATGCTGAGTGAGGATCAGGCCACGGAGCTGGCCGGTGCAGGACTGGATTACTACAACCACAATCTGGATACCTCACCAGAATTTTATGGCAACATCATTACCACCCGAACTTATGCTGACCGGCTGAACACTCTGGCGTTTGTCCGGGAGGCGGGGATGAATGTCTGCAGTGGTGGAATTGTGGGCCTGGGTGAAAACGAGCGCGATCGTGCCGGGATGCTGGTTCAGCTGGCTAATATGCCGAAGCATCCGGAGAGTGTGCCCATCAATATGCTGGTGAAAGTCGCTGGCACGCCACTGGCAGACGCTGAGGCGGTGGATGGTATTGATTTTATCCGTACCATTGCCGTGGCCAAAATTATGATGCCAGCGTCCAACGTCCGTCTGTCGGCCGGGCGTGAGCAGATGAGTGATGAGCTTCAGGCGCTGGCCTTTCTTGCGGGGGCCAACTCAATTTTCCTTGGCGATAAACTGCTGACCACCGCGAACCCTGAGGCGAATAAGGACCGGCAGCTGTTTGCCAAGCTTGGCATTAATAAAGGGCATGATTGGGGTAAGCCGGTAGCGCCTGAGCCTGATAAACAATGTCCGATCAAAGCGATGTACGACGCTGAAAAAAGCAATGATCATTACTACGACGCAATGGCCAGCCAGTCTGATCGAAATATGGCTGGTCATGGCCGATGAGCTTCAATCTGGAACAGGATCTTGAGGCCCGCCATGCAGCGGGCCTCTATCGCCGTCGTCAAACCCTGGACTCGCCCCAGGGTCCGGAAGTCATTATCAATGGCCAGCACTGTCTTGCCTTCTGCAGCAATGATTACCTCGGGCTGGCGAACCATCCCGATGTAATAGCATGCTTTCAACAGGCAACGGATCATTATGGGCTGGGTGGCGGTGCTTCCCATCTGGTGGTGGGGCACAGTCGGGCACATCATCAGCTGGAAGAAGCACTCGCGGAATTTACCGGCAGAGAGCGTGTGCTGCTGTTTGCCAATGGCTATATGGCCAACCTGGGTGTGATAAGTGCCTTGCTGGGTAAGCAGGATGCGGTGTTTCAGGATCGCCTGAATCATGCCTCATTACTGGATGCCGGACGATTATCTGGTGCCCGCTTCCAGCGTTACCTGCATAATGATGTGGATAACCTCACTAACCGACTTCAGAAAACCCGTGCCCGACGCAAGTTGATCGTAACGGATGGAGTGTTCAGCATGGATGGCGATGTTGCGCAGGTAAAGGCGCTGTCGGATCTTGCTGAGCAGCACCAGGCCTGGCTGATGGTGGACGATGCCCACGGTTTTGGTTTCCTGGGAGCCACTGGCGGTGGTGTTGCCGAAGCCTATGGATTGGGCCAGAAACATTTGCCTGTGCTGGTGGGGACGTTAGGCAAAGCATTTGGAACTTATGGTGCGTTTGTGGCTGGCAGTAACGCTTTGATTGAGACACTTATTCAATTTGCGCGGACTTATATCTATACCACGTCCATGCCACCGGCTGTGGCGTCGGCGACCCTGACCAGCCTGAACCTGTTACGGGAACAACAGTGGCGCAGGGAACATTTGCAGACACTGATTCAATATTTCAGGTCCGGTTGTGAGCAGCTGGGGTTGCCTCTGATGCCGTCACCAACACCGATACAACCGTTGCTGGTTGGTTGTGCAAGACGGGCGGTGACCATAAGCCGCCGGTTGTCTGAGCAGGGGATACTGGTCACGGCAATCCGTCCTCCGACGGTGCCTGAAGGATCTTCCCGGTTACGTATTACCTTCAGTGCATCCCATAAGTTGCATCATGTTGATCGTCTGTTGGATGCCCTTACAATGGCTGCACAGTCGACAGGTGTTGCAGACGTTTCTGATCAACCTGCCACCGCATCTTTATCGATGACAGGAGTGTTGTCCTGATGAGTAACTACCCGATCGTTTTAATCAGTGGCTGGGCCATGCCAGCCGGTGCCATGGCGTCACTGGCGGAGGCCCTGGATGCCGACCATCGCAGGGTTTCCATTGTCGAGTTGCCAGGCCTGGTTCGTGAGTCACAAGCGTACAAAACAAGCCATGACTGGAACTCATTGCTGACTTATCTGGATCACCAGCTGTTTGAGAAGCCTGCCGTGCTGGTGGGATGGTCGTTTGGCGGAATGCTGGCAACGCTGTATGCCAGCCGGTATCCGGATAATGTGGCCGCTGTCGTTAACCTGGGGGCGAATGCCTGTTTTGTGCAGAATGACAGCTGGCAACCGGCAATGGATCCGACGCTGTTTGCCCGTTTTTATCAAGGCATGTCCCGGTCCCGTGAAAAGACGCTGCAGCAGTTTGTTCTGCTGTGCAGCGCCGGCAGTCCACGGCGTAAAGAACTGTCAACATCCTTGCAGGCATTACTGTCTGATGCTGACCTTGATCATCAGGCCGAAGACAGCACCCTGCTAAGCCTGCTGGGCATGCTGGGCAAGAGTGATCTTCGCTCCGCGTTTGGTGATATTCGCTGCCCGGTGACCCATCTGTTTGGTAAAGACGATGCCCTTGTTCCGGTAGGGGCAGCTGATGCCATTGAGCAGCAGTTTCCGAAGCATCGGGTTCAGGTGCTTGATGGCGGGCATTGTTTCTTTATGGATGATTCCGGGCCGGTTATCAGTGAGGTGCGGCGGCTGTCCAGCGGGGAGGGTTGTGTTGCAACATGAGTTCGATCCCTGTCCATAATGAGGTTGCCGGTGGCATGGCAGATCTTCGGCCTGCCTCCTCTGCCAGCAACGTTTCAACAGACCGGGCAAATACTCGGGTAAAGCAGCGTATTGCTGAAAACTTCAGCCGGGCTGCTGACAGTTATGATCGGGCGGCCATATTACAGAAGCGGGTCGCTGCCCGGACGATGCAGGGATTACCGGCCCAGCTCAGCTTAGAGCAGTCAGGCTCAAAAGCGTTACACTCCCACCGTATTCTTGACCTGGGTACCGGAACCGGTTTGCACACACTGACACTGGCTGAACGATATGACAATGCCGTGGTTATCGGTATGGACCTGGCCATGGGGATGCTGCAATTTGCCCGGCACAATACCAGCCATCCCCGGGTTGACTGGTGCTCTGGTGATATTGAATCCATGCCATTGCAGTCCAGCGCTGTCGATCTGATCTATTCCAGCCTGGCTATTCAATGGTGCAACTTTGAGCAGGTGCTTGGCGAGGTGAGCAGAGTGCTGAAGCCCGGTGGGAATTTTGTCTTTTCTACCCTGGCTGAAGGCAGCCTGAAAGAGCTGGATAGTGCATGGTGTCTGGCGGGAGAAAAGAATCGGGTTAACCGCTTTGACAGTGTTGACACTCAAAAACAGTCTTTGAACGCCAGTGATCTGGTTCGCCTGGCTTTCTCACTGAAGCCTGAAACACTGTTCTATTCGGACGTGATCTCCCTGTTGCGCAGTTTGAAGGCTCTGGGGGTAAACACCGTATTGGCGGATAAGGGTGGCCTGGTGACCCGACGGAAGCTTGAAGCGTTACAACAGGCTTATGAAAAAATGCGACAGCCTGAAGGGTTGCCTTTGACCTATCAGGTTATCTACGGCGTCTTGCAGAAGCCAGTTTGTGAACAATAGAAAAAGAGCAGGAGAAAATGGGAAAAACTTATTTTGTCACCGGTACAGATACGGATGTCGGCAAAACTGTCGTCAGCTGTGGGCTGCTTGAGGCGGCTCGCTTAAAAGGGTTAACGACGCTGGCCTTAAAACCGGTGTCTGCAGGATGTCAGCACACTGAAAACGGCCTGAGAAATGACGATGCACTGGCATTGATGGAAGCCATGACGCTTGTTCTACCTTACGAACAGGTAAACCCCCTGGCTCTGGCACCTGCCATTGCCCCCCATATTGCGGCACAGGAAGCCGGTGTACGTATGACCCTGGATCGACTTGTGGGTTACAGCCGCGGTGCCTTGATGCAAAAAAATGATCTGGCTCTTATCGAAGGCGCTGGTGGCTGGCGGGTCCCTCTGAACTCACGGGAGATGGTCAGCGGACTGGCAAAAGCGTTGAATACTCCTGCCATTCTGGTGGTTGGCATAAAGCTGGGCTGTATCAGCCATGCCTTGCTCACGGTTGAAGCTATTCTCCGTGATGGTGTCAGGCTGGCAGGCTGGGTGGCGAATCAGGTGGATCCTGATATGAGCCGTTATGATGAAAATCTGGAGACCCTGAAAAGCCTGATTCCAGCACCCTGTCTTGGTGTGGTGCCTTTTCTTGAGGAGACCAGTGCCAGTCAGGTCGCCGGGTATCTGGATATTTCACCATTGGCTTGATTTACTTGAATTCACCCGTAATAACTTTTGCTGGCATGTATTGACATTTATTCTATCTAAACGTAAGTTTCAAACAGTTGTTTGAATTGTGCTACACTCATCTTTATCCATAAGTAAAAGAATATCGAGGATGCATCATGCCAGAATATAAAGCCCCCCTGCGAGATATCCGCTTCGTCCGCAATGAAGTTCTTGGCTATGAAGAACATTACGCAAACCTCCCTCAAGGCCAGGATGCCACTCCGGATATGGTAGACGCTATCCTGGAGGAAGGTGCCAAATTCTGTGAACAGGTACTTTCACCGCTGAATCGTGTCGGTGATGAGGAAGGTTGTACCTGGACACCAGAAGGCGTTAAAACCCCAACCGGATTCAAAGAAGCCTATCAACAGTTTGTTGAAGGTGGCTGGCCTTCACTGTCCAGTGATGCCGAGCATGGTGGTCAGGGGCTCCCTGCTTCCCTGGGCCTGGTGCTCAGTGAATTGATGGGGGAATCCAACTGGTCCTGGGGGATGTATCCCGGGCTGAGCCATGGCGCAATGAATACTCTGGAAGCTCATGGTACCTATGAGCAGAAAGAAACCTACCTTACCCGCCTGATTTCCGGTGAGTGGACAGGTACGATGTGTCTGACGGAACCTCACTGCGGTACTGATCTGGGTATGCTGAAAACCAAAGCTGTACCACAGGAAGACGGCACTTATCGTATTACCGGTACCAAAATCTTTATCTCTGCCGGGGAGCACGATATGGCAGAGAATATTGTTCATATCGTTATTGCCCGTCTGCCGGACGCGCCTGAAGGCACCAAAGGTATCTCCCTGTTTATTGTTCCCCGTCATCGCCCGGATGCTCCGGGTGAAAGCAACGGTGTCAGCTGTGGTTCCATCGAGCACAAGATGGGTATTCATGGTAACGCCACCTGTGTGATGAACTTTGACGATGCCACGGGTTATTTGATCGGTGAACAGAATAAAGGTTTGCACCACATGTTTACCTTTATGAACTCTGCTCGTCTGGGTACGGGTATTCAGGGGCTTGCCCATGCAGAAATCGCTTATCAGGGTGCTGTTCGATATGCCCGTGACCGCCTGCAGATGCGTTCTCTCACCGGTCCGAAGAACCCTGATGGTCCTGCCGACCCGATCATTGTTCACCCGGATGTTCGCCGTATGCTGTTGACCATCAAGGCATTGACGGAAGGTAATCGGGCACTGGTTTACTACGTGGCACAAATGGCCGACCTGGTGAAGAGTCCCGATGAAGAAGTCCGGAAGCAGGCAGATCTGGAAATGAGTTTCCTGACGCCTATTGTTAAGGCGTTCATGACCGAGACAGGATTTGAAGCCGCTAACCACGGCCTGCAATGTTACGGTGGTCATGGCTTTATCAGTGAGTGGGGGATGGAGCAGAACGTTCGTGACTGCCGTATCTCCATGCTCTACGAGGGAACCACGGGTATTCAGGCGCTGGACCTGCTGGGTCGTAAAGTCCTGATGACTCAGGGTGCTACCATGAAGCCATTCACCAAGATGGTTCATAAGTTCTGTCAGGCTCAGGCAGACAATGAAGAACTCCAGGAGTTTATCAAGCCGTTGACTGCCCTGAATAAGGAGTGGGGCGACCTGACCATGCAGATTGGTATGAAGGCTATGCAGAACAAGGAAGAAGTTGGCGCAGCCTCGGTTGACTACCTGATGTACTCCGGTTATGCCTGCCTTGCGTACTTCTGGGCCCGGATGGCACTTACGGCAAAAGAAGCTCTGGCGAATGGTACCACTGAAGAAGGGTTCTATAAGGCTAAAATCCAGACTGCACAGTTCTACTTCCAGCGCCTGTTACCAAGAGCTCAGATGCACAAGGCGTGCATTGAGTCCGGTGCCGACAACCTGATGGCCATGGAAGAGGATGATTTTGGCGACGTTTAATTCGCTGGTCTGACGGGCTGAAAGCGAATCAGCCATAAGTAAAGCAATAAATAGAGAGGCTACCGGTTGGTAGCCTTTTTTTTGCAGGTTATTACTGCATTTCATCAAGAATCATAAAGCTCAGAAAAGTAGTGGGTAAGGCAATAATCATAATCACCGGGAGTGCCGGATTAAATAGCATGAGAGTGCCTGCTACCAACCAGATCGTTCTGACCCAGCTGCGCTTGATGCGCTCTTTTCTGGAGATGATTCGACCACGAGGTCTGAGCAATTTGCTGGCTAACTGGTTAAACAGGGTGGAAAAAAAAATCTGCAGGATTGCAGTGATCAAGACTAGAAGATATCGCATAAGACGCCTGAGTATCTGGTCAACAATATCGGAACTGCAGGACAGCTTATCTTCCGGAAACGAGCAATCGAATCAACACGGTTTGATCCGATAAAATAATCAAACAAAAAGAAGACGGTTAAATTAAGTTAGCTTACTTTATCGGCAATTGGCACTTATTTATGATGGATGTTCATGAAGATCTCAGTGAAAAAGGATGTTTCTTGCTTGTTTCACTTTTTTGGTGCGTTTGAACTCAGTCTTTAGCCGCATTGACTGTTTTGCCAGCCATAAAAATATGGTCTATAAAACTGAGTTTGCTTTTATAAGACCTTGGAGCTGAATTCAGCAATTACGCTGTGTTGATGTCGCATCATGAAGAAGAATACCCAAACGATAAAAAACCTGTTAATTCTTCTTGCCTTCTTTTTTTTGTTATCGGGATTATCGCCGCCTGTTTTTTCTGATGATTTCAACCCTGCTCAAGGGCCTTCACTGGCTGCTGTGCATCATGATCTGACCCATCAGGCAGAAGTATTTAGCCAACATCCACCACCATTTGTGCAGCAATCGCCATTGCCTTCTGATGACTGGCGCTGGTTCTTGAAAGATAAAGGCCAAAGTTGGGACATCACGCTATTCGATAAAAAACCGGCAGAGAATCAGGCCAGACTATGGTACCAAACAAAAGTGACGTTTGGCTTGGCGCTGGGGGTTTTGGGAGTGATCGCTCTGTTACCAGAAAGTGTTTCCAATTGGGATAAATCGGAAATCAGGCCCATCAAAAAGTGGTGGAGCAATGTCAGGTCAGGGCCTGTATGGGACACCGATAAATGGTACATCAATTATATCGGGCACCCTTATTTTGGTGGTGTGTACTACGTTATGGCCCGGTCATCGGGCTATAACCAGTGGAACTCGTTTGTTTATTCATTTTTGATGTCCACTTTCCTGTATGAATACGGCATTGAGGCGATGTGTGAGCCGCCGTCCATTCAAGATATCATTGTGACTCCTCTCGGCGGGTGGTTGTATGGGGAATGGGCTTATCAGAAAAAACAGAAAATTCTGGACAATGACAGTGAGGTAATGGGCTCCAGAACGTTAGGCTCTACCGCACTGTTTCTGCTGGACCCGGTTGGCAAAATCAGTGAGTGGGTCGGCGGTGATCGTGGTGAGGGGACAATACAAAATTTGTCCATTCGGTTAAGCGTTATGCCACCGGCTGTCAGTTTTTCCCCTTACCGGAAAACGTCACTCGGCGTTGATCATCGCTACATCGGCGTGGAGGTTTTCTTTAATTTCTAAATACGACAAGGGAACACAAAGAAGCACAGTCTTTTGCTGAAAAACAGGGACTCTTCAGGTAACATGGCACCGCGGAACTCAACAGCCTGTGTGACTGAAAGCTGTCCTGGTGTGGTTGCGATAAATGGTACTCTCGCTTTTTCGTCAAGTAACCCCGCTATGCTCTTCAGAAGCAGACATTTTTATTACCAACACCATCATGGACGCTCAAACCTGACAGGTTGCCGGTAAAACAGCTATGAGCCACTTTGTGTCTTTCTGCGTATAACTCAATGGCATAATGGCTGTATTCCAATAGTAAGAAGAAAATTCCAGGAGTGGAGAGTAATGGCCGAGTACAAAGCCCCCCTTCGCGACATGCGCTTCGTAATGTACGACGTATTCAACGTAGCTGAGCAGTGGGCTCAGTGGCCTTCTGTCAGTGAAACGGTGGATCAGGAAACTGCAGATGCGATTCTGGAAGAAGCCGCCAAACTGGCTTCTCGCACCATTGCCCCTTTGAACCGCCCGGGAGACGAAGAAGGGTGTCAATGGGATAGCGGTCAGGTAACTACGCCGGAAGGTTATAAAGAGGCCTACAAACTGTTCGCTGAAGGTGGTTGGAGCGGGCTGGGTGGTAATCCCGTTTATGGTGGTATGGGAATGCCCAAGGTACTTGCTGCCCAATTTGATGAAATGGTCTGCAGTGCCAGCCTGGCATTCACTCTCTACCCCAGCCTGGGGGCTGGTGCCTGTCTGGCGATTGATGCCCATGCTTCCGACGCGTTAAAAGAAGCGTACCTGCCGCAAATGTATTCCGGTGAGTGGGCGGGAACCATGTGTCTGACGGAACCCCATGCTGGCACGGATCTTGGCATCATCCGTACCAAAGCGGAAGACAATGGCGATGGCAGCTACGCCATCACCGGTACCAAAATCTTTATTACCGGTGGGGAGCACGATCTCACTGAGAATATTATCCACCTTGTGCTGGCCAAGCTTCCCGATGCACCTCCCGGGCCTAAAGGCATCTCATTGTTTCTGGTACCTAAGGTATTGGTGAATGACGACGGGTCTCTGGGTGAAAGAAATGCCCTTGCCTGTGGTTCCATTGAACACAAAATGGGCATTAACGGCTCCGCCACCTGTGTTATGAATTTTGATGGGGCCAAAGGCTATCTGGTGGGAGAACTGAATAAAGGCCTGAATGCCATGTTTACCATGATGAACTACGAGCGCCTGTTTGTGGGGATTCAGGGGCTTGGCAGCAGTGAGATGTCCTACCAGAACGCCCTCGAATATGCTCAGGATCGCATCCAGGGACGTTCCGCCAGTGGCGCTGTGCAAAAAGATAAAGCGGCGGACCCATTAATGGTCCATGGGGATATCCGGCGAATGCTATTGACTATGAAAGCCATGAATGAAGGCGGCCGGGCTTTCTCCACCTATGTGGCCAAACAACTGGATATTGCCAAGTTCAGTCAGGATGACCATGAAAAAGAGAAGGCTTCTGCCCTGGTAGCGTTGTTGACTCCCGTTGTGAAAGCCTTTTTAACCGATGTTGGGCTGGAAAGCTGTGTTGCCGGTCAGCAGGTGTTTGGTGGTCATGGCTTTATTCGTGAGTGGGGCCAGGAACAACTGGTCAGGGATGTGCGTATTACCCAGATTTACGAAGGAACCAACGGTATTCAGGCGCTGGATCTGCTCGGACGTAAAATTGCCCTGAGTGGTGGAGCCTACCTGGAAACATTCCTGAGTGAAGTTCGGGGCTCAGTGGACGCTAATGATGAATTTGCTAAAGAGCTGCTGACTGCCGTTGATAAGCTTGAGGAGCTGACGCGCAAACTTCTGGCGCAGTCGAAAAATGACCCCAATGTCATTAATTCTGCCTGTGTTGATTACCTGAATGCTTTTGCCTACGTTGCCTATGGCTGGATGTGGTCATTAATGGCGAAAACAGCAGCGAGCCAGCTTGCTGAAGGCAGTGAGGACCAATCCTGGCTGGAAGCCAAGCAGCTGACTGCCCGGTATTATTTCAAGCGTTTACTGCCGCGCTTTGAAAGTTCAGCGGCCGCTGCTCTTTCGGGAACTGAGGAACTATTTGCCTTATCTCCTGGTCAATTCTAATAGCAAGCAAGATCATTCCAGCTGAAACCAGAAAACCTCGCTTTGCGGGGTTTTCTGGTTTTTGGGTCTTTATTTTTCAGGATTACGGCCAATAAAAATAGAGAAATCCAGATGTTCTGTTGCATGGGTTATTAGGGCCTGTTGACGTTTCGTTGCGTGCTCAGCGTATCAGGGCGCTCCTATGACGAGGCGCGGCATTGCAGGAAGGCTGGTTGCCTTTCAAAATGCCGCAACGAAGACATAGGGGTGCCCTGATACGCCCGAAGGGTGGCTCAGAAAGGTGCCATCTGCTTTGTCAGACTTGCTTGGCGTAGAATAACTACGCGCTGCACAAGTCTTTCGCGCATATGACGCCTTTCTGAGCCACTGAGCACGCAACGAAACGTCAACAGGCCCTAATGGTTCGCGTAATCTTTATTGAAATAAAGTTTGGGGATACACATGACTCTCAGCTCAGCCTACAGGTCTTTATACCCGATATGTATCTATCTATTGATCATGACCCCCGGCAATAATGCCTATGGAATGGATGATGTTAAACCTCCGGTTTATGCCAGTAACTTTCTGTTAAAACAAAAAGATACAGGCCAGTGTCTGGTTGTAATGGATGAGCAGGAAGGCTGCAGCTCTGAAGAAAGCAGACTGACGGATGACTGTGCTAATAGCAACAGGATAACGTTCGGGGTCTGTGATGAAAAACAACCTGAACAGAGGTGGAAGTTTGACTTCCAAAAGAAACGAATTCACTCATTGGAACGAAGTGCTGATCTGTGTTTGACCCGGCTGTCGAAACATCTGGCCATGGACGTTTGCCAACCAGCAAGTTTGCAACAGCTATGGTTTTTCAATCAACAGGATCATCTTTACAGCCGGGCTGATTATTTTGACCCTCTTGCGTTTGTAACACTCTTGCAAAGTCATACGGATACTTCACCGGTCTCGTTCCACTTTACTGACTCTGAAACGGGAGATGATCAATGCTATCTGAGTCCTTTTACCGGCAGGGTTGAGTGTGCAGGATTTGAAGTGGGTGAAGAGGCACTGAAACAACAGGAAGTTCAGTCCTGGCACTGGTCGGGCCATTGGCCATGGCAGGCAACGCCAACAAAGCTGACAGAAGAGTTGCACCTTGGTGATTTCAGCAACAATCATTGTCTTGCGGTCACACAATGTCATATGGACAGTGTTGGACAGTACGATTGTTTTGGTGGGGCAAAGGTTCAGGTAACTGCCTGCCAATCTGTCAGTCATCAGGTCTGGCGCTATGACCTGGTGTCCAAAAAACTGTTTAATAAACAGGCCGGGGAGCAGTTCTGCTTAAGCTGGTCAGCGGGGAAACTGACACTGGAACACTGTCTGCCCGGTGCCGGTTCTCAGCAATGGTATTTTGCCCAGGGAAGAGGAAGCAAGTATCCGGAGCGAGGTCAACTGCGTTGGTTTACCAATTTAGAAGAACATTATGATTACGTTAAGGCACTTGATTTTGATCCCATAGTTAAATTTGAAATATTAAAGAAAGACATTCAGGGAAATGACTGCGGCTACGATCCCATTAATGGTCTTTGGAAAGGCTTATGTGCTAATTAGGCTATTTGATCAACAGGGTCATTCATAATTGCTGATCATAATTTAGAGATATCCACAAAGCGTTTGATACAACGGATACTACCGGGCTGATTGAACTTATTCCCGTCTATTTTATCTAATGGAATTCTCGGACAGCCTCTTAGTCCGGATATTTCATAAACGTGCTCCCTAAATAGTGAGGATAATCCTGTGGATTTGCTTGGCAGTGCTGCTGCGCGAGGCTATCAACGAACAGTATCGTCTGAGCGTGCTGAAACATCCGGGTTCAGAGAGGGGCGTGATGTCAGGGCCCATTCTGATTCTCCCGGTTTACCAGCCAGTTATGCGCCACCCGGCACTGAGCCATTACAGCGAAGCGTATCAGAGTATAACCTTGCCATTGTCAGAGATGGTATCAGAGGTTGTGTGGAAACGGGGAAGAAAGCCTCTCCCGAGTTTTTCATCTACCTGGAAAAGATCAAACCATTATTAGATGGCCTCCCAACTGAAGAGTCTCTCAAGGAAATAGGCGAATTATATAAACTTATCAATGAATGCGATTTCTTCACTGCAGAATTGAAAACCATGGATGACCTGAAAAAAAGGATAGCCTCCAGCTTTTTATCTTATGTTGAACAACAAAAAACAGAGCTGGTGAAACAACTGAAAACCTGTTTTAACCGCAGTAGCGGCGAAGCGGATCACTGTTATGAACAGCTTACTGGCAAAATCAAACAGCTTTTTTCTCAATTCACACCGCCAATGCAGGCGTTGTTGCATAATGTTGGTCCAACCATTGTGTCTGGTGAGTTGGATCAAGGTTTTAAAAAAAACCTGACTGACCAGCTCCGCAAAAATGTCAGCTCCGAACACCAGGTGAGAAATCAGAGTGCTGCCGTGCTGTCAGAGCTGGAAGAGTTTGCCCGCATTGCCAGAATGATTGTTGAACGTCAGGGAAAACACAAGCCAGCTGTAACGCAGAGTTATCTGGAAAGACTCTCAGTAATGATTGATCGATCGGTAAGAATGTCAGTGGCAGACAGCAGGTTGCATCTGGAGGCCCTGGAAATGATCGATTCAGCAATGATGGACACAATGGCAATAAGCCCGGGGCCGGATGCTGAAAATTATTGGCATCACATGCTTTTTGAGGCCGTCCTTAATCTTCGCTTTTCTTCCGAATTTATGGCTGCCTATCATCACCTGATTTCGCCATTACCACCACAGAAATGGGGTTTGGAAGAGCTGGAGGGGTTTATCACTTTATTAAGGTATTCCGGTCAGTCCCTCGGCTACTGTTCGCAAGAGTTTGTCTCATTACTTGCCAAAATGGATGGCACTGACAATGGGCAGCCTGCCAACACGTCAGTGGCAGCTGCCAGCGGTTATAATGACGAAGACGATTGCCGGGCCGTAGAGTCTGACGAAGCGCCGGGTGAAACTGAAAAAGGGTTAACCAAAGAGGACCGCAACAAGGAGCTGGGAAAATTTTTGCACGTTGTTGCTCTGGAAGCTTCAGGAGAGTTCTATTACTCAAACTACGATAAAAGCTATTCTGACTGGCACATAATTGTTGAAATGCTGCTCGGGCAGCGAGCGTTCACAAGCCCTCATGCCAGAAAGGCAATCAGGTTTATGGTTGATTTATCAAAAGGGGGGGCCAAGACTGCCAATTTGCATTTTTTCGATACTACTGGCAACAGAGCAAACGCACGCAGAACGTTAGAGCAGGTGATGAACCAACTCAGGCAAAAGCAACCGGACAAAATTGATATTCGGCAACATGGTTATTTCAGCAAGGTGTCCATCCAACTCTGGAAGGGTGGCCAAATATGCCATACCTGCCACGTGGCTGCGGTCACTGAATCCGGAGTGCCCTATGACAGTATGGCGATGGGGGCACAAATTTTGTGTGGCAGGGAGCTGATGAAAGAATTGTATACCTATCGGGATAGAGCCCTGGACTTTCGATATTACCAACCCATGAAGCTTGTTGCTCCTTAACCCGGATATTTTATAAACTGCCCCGAATCTCGCGAAGGACTTTGTTGGTCAGCAGAGATTGAACAATGGATGCTACAGAATTTATTTACAGGCTCAATGATTACTTCTGAAGATTTCGTATTAGCAAACTGACACCTTCAGTTAACTCCCCAATGACATGGGGAGCATAAGCAATTTCCAACCATCGTTCTTTTTGCTGATGGGAAGAAGGATAAAATACCCAGCAAAGCTGCTCCTGCCATGAGCAATCGGATTCAAGATCATAGTGAATGCCGTATACCGGTAAGCTTCTGTTACCTATCTGTACTCCGTATCTGCTCTGCTCACTGCGGGTAGCAACAATGGTTCCTTCCTGGTTGGCTTGAATTTGATAGACCAGCGTGGGTTTCTCTTGGCTTTCGTCCTGGCTATAGACGGCGTGAGCCTTTAGCAGGCTGTTGATATAGTTCTGCAGGGCCTGTTTACGACCCTTGCCGGGCGTGTTTGCCGTCATCTGTCTGGCAAATGAATCCGACTCCTCTGTGACGATCATTTTCAGGCCATGCTTATCGGAGTAAATAGCTGTTGACGTCGGCTTATTACTGCTCGCGTTGATCAGTGCTGAAAAGATCAACAGCAGTAAAAGAAAGGCGTATTTCTTCATATCTTCAAAGGCCCTGAATTTATGATTTGTTATTTTTTCCCTGAAAGCCATTCCCTGACATGGAGCCTGCCGGGCTCACTCGGGAGTGACCCGCATCACTTCTTCTATGGTGGTCATTCCAGCGGCAACTTTCTGTGCACCTGATTGTCTCAGGCTATACATGCCTTCCTTGATACATTGTTGGCTGAGCAGTGTAATGTCAGGATTTTCATTAACCAGATCTTTAAGCTGAGGGCTCATGGTTAAAATCTCATAGAGGCCGGCACGCCCACGATAACCCGTTTCACGACAATCAAGGCAACCAACAGGCTGATAAACTTCTGAGGGTGCCGATGCTGGCCAGGGGTTAGTCAGGGCTTTCCAGCCACTGGTGTCCAGCGGCGCTTTCACTTTGCAATTCGGGCAGAGGGTTCTGACCAGGCGTTGTGCCATAACACCGAGCACGGTGTTTTTAATAAGATAAGGGGGAACACCAAGCTCAAGCAAACGGGTCAGGGCAGAGGGCGCATCATTGGTGTGCAGGGTAGAAATGACTAAATGCCCGGTCAGAGCGGCCTGAATTGCCATCTCGGCGGTTTCAAGATCACGGATCTCACCCACCATAATGATGTCAGGATCTTGTCTTAACAGTGCCCGAAGCCCTGAGGCAAAGGTCAGGTCGATGTTGTGCTGCACCTGCATCTGGTTGAAGGCAGGCTCCACCATTTCAATAGGGTCTTCGATAGTACAGACATTCACCTGATCCGTGGCCAGCTGCTTCAGTGTTGAGTACAGCGTGGTGGTTTTACCAGAGCCTGTGGGACCAGTCACCAGAATGATACCGTTGGGCTGGCCTGACATGGCTTTCCAGCGCCGTTCATCTTCTCTGGAGAAACCCATATCGCTGAATGATTTTACCAGCACTTCCGGGTCAAAAATCCGCATCACCAGCTTCTCACCAAATGCGGTAGGTAATGTGGATAAACGCAGTTCGACCTCATAGCCATCGGCGTTACGGGTTTTCAACCGTCCATCCTGCGGCTTGCGCTTTTCGGCAACATTCATACGGCCAAGAATTTTCAGGCGACTGGTCATTGCTGCGGCGACTTTGACTGGCATCTGATAAATCGAGTGCAGTACACCATCAATTCGAAAGCGGAGATTGCATTGTTCCCGGCGGGGTTCAATGTGGATATCGCTGGCTCTTTGTTCAAAAGCGTATTGGAGCAGCCAGTCAACAATGTTGACGATATGCTGATCGTTGGCATCCGGAGCCTTCATGCTGCCCAGCTCCAGCATCTGTTCAAAGCTATTGAGCGAGGTAGAAGTGACACCAGCCTCCGAGCTGGCTCCCATCACTGACCGGGCCAGACGATAGAACTCGACGGTATAACGCCGGATATCGGTTGGATTCGCAACCACCCGCCGGATCTCCCGGCGATTAACATGGCGCAGATTGTCTTCCCAGATCCGATGCCATGGCTGGGCAGAGGCCACCACTATCTCAGTGCTGGTCACCTCGACGGCAAGGATCTGGTGTCGCATGGCAAAGGCATGGGACATGATGGGGGTAATGGCAGTAGCATCAATCTTGAGAGGATCGATGTGGCAGTAATCCTGACCAGCCAGTTCGGCGAGCCACTGACACAGGCGCTCAATATCCAGCTTGTTACCCGGATGACAAAGATCATCCAGCTCCAGGTCAGCAAGGTATTCCAGGGGGTGCAGACGGACCTGTTCAGGTGTGCGTGGGCGGCTGAGAATATCATCAGCTGTTGCCTGCTCTATATGCTTGCTTCTGACCAGGTCAGACACAACCATTGCCAGATCCAGCATTTGCTCCCTGTGTTGCAGGCCATCTGCTTTATTATTGTTCACGTGAAATACCGTTTGCAGCTGGAATTTCCTTATATTCTCTCTTTTTTTTCGGCGTGGGGACAAATGGATTTATTGTTTCAGTAAATTCCTGTCATTTGCCCGGCTCAGTGTTGCAATGCCTGTTGGCTATCAGTTGGAAACCTTGTTCAGCCTTGCTCTGGTCAGACGGGGTGAGTTCAAAGCTGTGCGGCAGGGCAGAGGCGATGGCCATTAGTGCAGACTCATCGCCTTCCATCAGTTCAAGTTCCAGCTCACAAATAGGGCTGGAAACAGTGCCTGACGTTACCGCCCCCTGATCCAGTGCCGCCTCAACCCTGGCAAAAGGGCTTTGCCAGACCAGTAGCCAGCGAGTGCGGTAGAAGTCGGTCGTAAATAGAGGTTTGAGCTGCTCTATCGATATATCACTGAGCTCAGCGGGCCAGACAGGCGGCAAAACCTGCCCGTCCAGTTTATTGGTGCGCAGCGGCCACTCCCATTCGCCCCGGCGGCTCAGGCCATTGATGCTTTCTCCCCGGGTTTTCAGAGTCTGGATATATTGCCCGTTAACTTCACGAATCCGCAAAGCCACCCTGGCCTGGTTGAGTCTCAGGTCCCGGGTATCAAAGTAGGTATTCCCAAGGTGAAGGGTTTCTGATGGCTGTACTGCATGTTCCTGCCAGAATGGGTGACTCTTCAGCGGCTCAATCTGATCGGCAGGCACAGAGAGCTTTAATTCGGTTTCCTGGCTCATTTTCTTATCCACAATGCGGTTGTCAAATTCTATCGGACGGAGAAATTATATAAAAATCATAGGTTCACGGGTAAAGGCACTCTGTGCTCTGTGCGCCAGCTGATGCACATCTGTGCAGGAGTTGAAACGGCCTTCTATAATCAGGCGTTCAACCGGATGGATTTGAAAAATGCCTACCAGCAACATACTGGCGAGTGTTTTCGGCCGCTCACCAATAGGACCTATTCAAAAGCACATTTCCACTGTTTACAAATGTGCGTTACAGCTGGAGCCATTCTTTCAGGCAGTGTTTGCCGAAGAGTGGGAGACAGCTTGTGAGGTTCAGCAGACAATCACCAAATTTGAGCACGAAGCGGATGCCATCAAGCGAAGTATCCGCCGGTCACTTCCCAAAAGCCTTTTTCTCCCCGTTCCCCGTACCGATCTGCTGGAAATCGTGACCGTTCAGGATAAAGTGGCTAACCGTGCCAAGGACATTGCAGGCCTTGTGGTAGGAAGAAAGATGGTTATTCCTGAATCCATGCACGAAGCATTCATTACCTATGTACGCCTTTCAATTGCCACAACTGCACAGGCATTGAAAGCCATTCATGAGCTGGACGAGCTTCTGGAAACGGGTTTTCAGGGGCGGGAAGTTGATCTGGTGGAAAAAATGGTTGAAGAGCTGGACAACATTGAGAGCGAAACTGACAAGGACCAGGTAAAAATACGCCGTATGCTGTTTGATCTTGAGCAAACGCTGCCACCGGTTGACGTCATGTTTCTGTATCAAATTATCGAATGGGTGGGCGATCTTGCGGATCGGGCTTCCCGTGTTGGTAGTTACCTCCAGTTGTTGCTGGCCCGTTAACTGAACCGGATGCAGACTGATGAGTATTATCGCTGAATATGGCACAGTTTTCCTGATCCTGGCCTGTCTGTTTGGGTTTTTTATGGCCTGGGGGGTTGGGGCCAACGATGTTGCCAATGCCATGGGGACGTCGGTTGGCTCCGGAGCCCTGACGGTTAAACAGGCTATTTGTATCGCCATCCTGCTGGAGTTCACCGGTGCCTATCTGGCGGGCGGGTCGGTCACTGAAACCATACGCAAGGGGATTATTGACCCATCCATACCCCTTCTGGCCGAGAATCCCAATCTGCTGGTATATGGCATGCTGGCTTCGCTGCTGGCTGCGGGCACCTGGTTACTGATCGCTACGCATTACGGCTGGCCGGTGTCCACTACCCATTCTATTGTCGGGGCCATTGTCGGTTTTGCGGCTGTTGGTATCTCTGCCGACACCGTCAGCTGGGGAAAAGTGGCAGCCATTGTTGGCAGCTGGGTTGTTTCCCCCCTGATGTCAGGGCTGTTCGCCTTCCTGATTTTTGTCAGCGTGCAGAAGCTGATTCTGGATACTGAAAACCCCTTTAGAAACGCCAAGCGCTATATGCCCCTTTATATGTTTCTGGTTGGTTTCATGATGTCGATGGTGACGCTGATCAAGGGCCTCAAGCATATTGGCTTGCCGCTGGATTATACCGAAAGCACCGTGCTCTCACTGATTATCGGGTTGGTCATAATGTTTATTGGCCAGATGGCGCTGGCAAAAATAAAGGAAGATATTCAGGCGGATATGTCGTTTCATTTCTCCAGTGTGGAGAAAGTCTTTGGGGTTATGATGATTTTTACCGCCTGTTCCATGGCCTTTGCCCATGGCTCCAACGATGTGGCCAATGCGGTGGGGCCATTGGCAGCGGTTGTCAGTGTGGTGATCAGTGGTGGTGAAATTGTCGGCAAGTCTTCCGTTCCGCCCTGGGTTCTGCTGGTGGGTGCTGTAGGTATTGTGGCAGGGCTGGCGACCTGGGGCTATAGGGTCATGGCTACCATAGGTTCTCATATCACCGAGCTGACACCCAGCCGGGGTTTTGCTGCAGAGCTTGCGGCCGCCTCTACGGTGGTGATGGCGTCCGGCACTGGCTTGCCGATCTCCACAACCCATACGCTGGTTGGTGCGGTTCTTGGCGTGGGGCTGGCCAGGGGGATTGGTGCTTTGAACCTGCGCGTTATCAGCACCATCTTTATGTCCTGGCTGGTCACTCTGCCAGCAGGAGCGATCCTGGCGATTATTTTCTTCCACTGCCTCAAGTTGATTTTTGGCTGAAGCCCCGGATTTAGTTTCCAATAAGGCCTGCCCTGTTTATCATCTTAAGAGACTCCCTTCATTAGACGGTGGTAATCAGGGTTATGAGCAGCCAGCAGCCAACATTTCAGCATGCACTTTCAAGATTGATCGAGATACCTTCTGTCAGCTCAACCCTTCCTGATCTGGATATGAGTAACCTGCCGGTTATCAATGAGCTGGCGGTGTGGTTGGAAGCGATGGGGTTTCAGTGTGAGATTCAACCCCTGCCCGGGGCTCCCCACAAGGCAAACCTGATGGCAACTCTTGGCAGTGGCCCGGGAGGCCTGGTACTGGCCGGGCATACGGATACGGTTCCTTACAATGACAGCCTGTGGAAAAGTTCACCGTTTGCCCTGGAAGAAAGAGATGGCCGGTTTTATGGATTGGGCGTCTGCGATATGAAAGGCTTCTTTGCCCTGGTCATGGAGGCCGTTCGGGGGTATCTGGACAGGCCATTGAAAGCACCACTGATCATTCTGGCCACGGCGGATGAAGAGTCCTCAATGAATGGCGCTCGTGCCCTGGCGGAACTTGGTCGACCAAAAGCACGGTATGCTGTGGTGGGAGAACCTACCGGGATGCGACCTATTCATATGCACAAAGGCATTATGATGGAGCGTATTCAGATTCTCGGGCAATCAGGCCATTCCAGTAATCCGGCACTGGGCCGTAATGCCATGGAGACAGCCCACAAGGTGATCACTGACTTGATGCAGTTTCGCGCCGAACTGGCCGAGCGTTATCAGAACCCTGGCTTTACCATTCCGACCCCTACCTTGAACCTGGGTTGCATTCATGGTGGCGACAACCCTAACCGGATTTGTGGGCAGTGCCAGCTGGACTTCGATATTCGTATGCTGCCGGGGATGGACAGTGAACAACTGCGGCAGCAAATTCGTCAGAGGCTTTTACCAATTGCTGAAGCGGATCAGGTTGAGATCTCACTCGAAGCAATTACACCGGCTATTGAAGCTTTTGCCGGTCCTGAGAATTCGGGTCTGGTTGCTGCCTGTGAGAAGCTGACAGGGCATCAGGCAGAAGTCGCAGCATTTGCTACTGAGGCTCCATTCTTTAGCCGACTGGGTATGGATACCGTGGTATTGGGACCAGGTGATATTGATCAGGCTCATCAGCCAGATGAATACCTCTCACAGGAACGGATAAAGCCAATGATTGCTATTTTGCAGTCATTGATCAGGCAGTACTGCTTATCTTGAAGAGAAGTACTGCACGATGTTCTTATAACCTGAGCATGTGATGCTCAGGGCGGCCTTTAATAGAGTGTGTCATGGATAAACAAGTGTGGCTTGCGTGAAAAAAAAGGAACATTCAGCAGACAACGTAGAAAAGTACGTGAAGTTTTTCCGTCAATCATCACCCTATATTCATGCCCACAGGGGGAAAACCTTTGTGATCATGCTCAGTGGTGAAACGCTGGCTCACCCCAACCTTGGTAATATCATCAGTGATATTGCACTGATGAGCAGCCTGGGTGTCCGACTGGTGCTGGTACACGGTGCCCGCCCTCAGATTGATGAGCGTTTACGGGAACGTGGCATTAAAACAGTTATTCATCAGGGCGGGGCTGGCAATGGCAGACTGCATAATGAACGACGGGTTACTGACAGGCAGAGCCTTGAGTGTGTCAAAGATGCTGCAGGAAATATGCGAGCCCTGATTGAATCAAGGCTCTCGGTGGGGCTGGTGAACTCGCCCATGCATGGTGCCAGGATTCGTGTTGTCAGTGGTAACTTTGTGACCGCCAAACCCCTGGGTGTGCTTGATGGTATCGATTTTAAGCATACGGGCGAAGTCCGGAAGATAGACAGTCAGGCCATCGATCATCTGCTGGACAGTGGTTATGTGGTGTTACTCTCCTGCCTCGGGCTTTCTCCCACCGGAGAGATTTTCAATATTGAAGCAGAGGAAGTGGCTACCCGGACCGCCATCAGTCTGCAAGCTGAAAAATTGATACTTTACGCTGAGCAGCAGGGGATTTTTGATCATCAGGGGAATCTGATCAATAGAATTTCTCCCCATGAGGCCATTAATGAACTTGAGTCGCAGACTGGAGAGTCCAGACGACTGCTGTCCTCCGCCGTGACCGCTTGCTCCGATGGTGTCGAACGGGCTCAGATTATCAGCTATCAGGATGATGGATCGCTGCTGATGGAGCTGTTTACCCGTGATGGTGCCGGTACGCTGATTTCCAGGGATCACTACGAAGAAGTCCGTGGAGCAACCATTGAGGATGTGGGCGGTATTCTTGAACTGATCCGTCCTTTCGAGGAAAAAGGCATACTGCGCCGTCGCTCCCGAAAAGAGCTGGAACGGGAAATAAAGCTGTTCAGTGTCGTGTTGCTGGATGGGATGATCATCGGCTGTGCTGCTCTTCATCCGTACCATGAAAATGGTACCAGCGCAGCAGAACTGGCCTGTGTTGTGGTCCATCCTGAATATCGCGATGCACAGCGCGGTGATCGTTTGCTCGCCCATATTGAAGCGTTGGCAGAAGAACAGGGCATGAACGAAATCTACGTCATGACCACCCAGACTACCCATTGGTTTATTGAGCGGGAATTTGCTGAAGTTGCCTGTGATGATTTGCCGGCAGAGCTTAAAGCCAAATATAACCCCAAAAGGCAGTCAAAGGTTCTTATGAAAACGATAGGTTAACTGAAAACGGGCAAAAACCGGGTGGACTACTTCCCGGTTTTTTTACTGTCAGAAATCCACTGAAGGAATCGCTCACGGGTTGTTTCATCTGCCTGGTTGTACCAGTACTGCAGCATGCTTTCACTCATTGGCTGAGCCGTTGCCGGTGCTGGCATGACAGAAGGCCTGGATTGAGCAACCTGATATGAGACACCTTGCGGGTTAGCAATATAAACGGTTCCGGCCATTGCCCGAACAGCCGCCGGACTGTCAGACAGGTTAAACTTCTGGATATCCTCCACCGTGTCTCCACCGATTAACAGCCCGGATTTATTAAGCACGCTGAATTCATAGGGAATCGTCTGACCTTTGGAATTGGTAATTGAGAATTGAGCCTTTGGCGACTGTGACAGTTTATCGGTATCTCTTGTTGTTTTCAGTCTCGGGGCATTAATGGTGTAGGTCTGATCGCCAGACAGGTCAAACGTCATGATATACGGGCTGGTGGTAAACATTTTGGTATCACCACCGTCCCTCACCAGCGTTTTCAGCTGAAATACCAACTGATGACGGCCATTGCCAAGAGAGAGGTCCTTCTTGCTGCCCAGATGATCGGCATCCTTACCATCAAGAACCAGCAGCTTTGTTTTCTCAGGCAGTACCAGTGTATTGTCAGCAATAACCGGCATGGCCAGAGTGGATATCAACAGAGCACCCAACAGACGACGTACAAACATAAGGCAGTGTTCTCCTATAGATAATCTATCGATTATAGGTTGGTACAACTACCGTTTCGTATTGTTGTTTTCCGAATTTTCGGGCCTGCGGGTTGCTATCGATGGCCAGTACATGGCTAAACCGGACCAATCGGGCGCTGATTGCCAATTGGGTGTTGAGGGGATTGAGAAGCGTTATATTTGCTACCAATAACATAAGTAATAATGCTGTGGAACAGCCTGAGAGTTTCTTCGTGCTTCTGGTAACTTCCTTCTCTTTGTGCTTTTTCAATCCAGGTTCTTAAGTCAAGCAGTTCGTCCAGACTATCGAGTTCTCTGATCTCCTTGAGTGCCAGGCCTTCTGATATTTCTCCTGTACGAAACCGAATAATCAGACGGCCACAGGGTTGGTTTCGGATAGAGTACAAGAAATCCTCAGATGATAAACGCTGATGTTCATTGTGAGAATGCTGATCCGCCGATTCTCTCAAACCGGCAGCCTTTGGTATGTATCTGCGTTCCTGGCCTTCGGATACAGTAGAAATAACCCGTACACTATTACCAATCAGTGTTTTGGCTATTTGCTTGTTCCAGTTTGCGCTTTTTTCCTGAACAACACGATAGAATGTACCGAATGCACTGTTAATTTCCTGATCAAGCAACTGTTGTAAGGCGGCATGTTTAAGGATAATTATCGCGGCTTCTTCATCACTCATTGACTCATACGGCCCTTTGTTGAGAAGCTCACTTCTCTGTTTGGCTTCTTCCAGGCTGTTGCCAATTTTTTCCATTGATTTTATCGACTGGAGTAAATGATCAACCATTGGCTCCAATTCCTGTTTGGCCAGTGAGCGTAGCGTACCAACTTCCTCACGCCCTGTTCTTAGCCGTTTGCCAAACAGTTGTCTGGTATAATCAGACTGCTTTTTAATGATTTTTGCCATTCTCTTTTTATTAACTTTGGTATTTGCATGATCGGCAGCCATATCCGTAAAAAAGAAAGCCACATAGCACAAGACTCCACTCAAAGTGATCTTTGGAGCGACAGGGGTTATATTGATGGTACTTCCTCTTTTTCCAGCTATTTTGAAAATTTTTACCAGATTTTTATATAAGGTTCCTTTGACTTGGGTATAGAAAAAATCCTGAATCATACTTTTCAAAATCCCGGCTGATTTAAAGGCCGTAGATTCTTTTTTAGGCTCAATTCCCGAATTTTCAGAATCCGGTTGACTTTCTTCTTTCCAAGCTGGATTCATCCAGTGAGGAATGATTTGCTGCATCCAGTTTTTGTTATTGGTTTTTATCTGGTAGCCGTGAATGGTTAACTTTTTGTTTGTGGTAACACTCTTGAACAGTTCTTCCCTTTTTTCAGAAGGCATATCTTTAAATTTTGAATTCCACAGATCTTCCAGATCCTTTATATGCCGGTTTTCAAGAATGGTGCGGCTGATCACGACATTCTCGATAAGCTTGTCAAAGTAAAACAAATTGGCTTTCAGTTTTTTTCTTCGCTCAAAATACAGTGCTTTCTCTTTCTCTAAAGCAATAGACTCTGCCAGAGTCTTCTGTTCTTTTTCTGCCATTGTTTTGAGTTTTATTGCTTGCTTTTCGAGATCGGCATAAGCGTTGTATATCTGTGAAAAGGTTTTATGAGTGCATCGATAACGAAGTTTATTTATTAGCTTTTTTCTTTTCTTGTCGTTTGACTTATCAAAGTTGGTATAGTCAAAATCAGCGTATTTTTTTATTTGTTTAAGTCCTCTGACCATCCTGACCCTGCGCCAGAGTTCGGTACTGGAAGACCAGAAAGCGATGTAACCCAGATCAGTGATCAGTCCGACAGCTACGGCAATACCAATGGCGATTCCAGCGGGTGGGAAAATAGCTGTGAGGATGGCTCCAGTCAGTAAAATAAAGAAATTGTAAATCTGATATCGTTTGTTACGTAAGATATTTCTCTTTATTCTGTTGCCAACATCTTTAAGGTGTATATTTGCAAAAAAACGTTCTCCTGAAGCCAGTTGTTGAATATGTTTACGGTCTTCTTTCTCGATAAAATGACCTGTTCTCTTCGGCTCAGGTAGCTGAGGAAGTGGCGGTTGCTGATGATTGAGGGCTTTGCTGTCAATACTTTTTACTTTATTGTCGGTTGCTGATTTTTGTTCCTCAATGGGCAGGACCAGATTGTTTCGTAACTCTTTTTTAAACTCAAGCATTCGTTCAAAAGTGAACGTTTTTTCATCCTTTATGCCAACCTTTATTAATAAGTTTTTAATATATTCATATTGTTGCTCAGAATATATTCCATATTGCTCTCTTCCCTGAAGTTGTTGCTGCATGACTGGTAGCCCGGAGGTTTTTTCATACCGCATTGCCAGGCGAATTTTTCTATGGATATGCGGCAGTAGTACTTGTTGCAGGAAGCCTTCAGGTGGCGTTTTACCTTTACGTAAATACTCATAGGCCATATCCATGGTGCTGAGTTGAGTGGATTTGACGACAGCTTCCATCGTTTCTGTGCTGATAGCGATCTTTCCATCCGAAATACCCAGTCTGCCATCTTCTGATCGATGCAGCTTGATGTGGCCAGCATGCAGTTTTAATGCAGCAAGTACTTTCTGTGGGTTCTCAGGATTGTATTTGGTCAGATCATCAACCAGATCACTCACTTTCATTGAGGGGGCAGGGTGAATAAAGCGATTTATTTTTTCCTTACAGAAAGAGATTAAACGGTTATGCCAGTGCCTGGATTCAATATGCTCAGCCGCTTGAATGGTGGTCTCAACCGATTTTATTTCCCGGGTATCCGTGGCGTGTTGACCTTTACCGGGTTCGGATGGCGGGTATCCTGCGCGGTGCGAAGAGATATGATCTGTTGATGGTATCCGGGGCATTCCTCATTCCCTAAGGTAACCCTTATTCAAGGCTTGAATTGACTTATTGATTATTTGTAAAAATGATGCCTTGTCTGCCCAGCGAACAAGATAGACAACAGACAGTTTTTCCACGCAACATGACAAGCTGTTCAACTAACTATAGACAATCAGAATTGGAGAAAAGGGCATTTCCTGCATCTGAGGCGGCAGGAAATGTGGCTTATGCCAAGGGGGGGAAGAGGAAAAACGACAGGCGCTGATATTCAGGCCCTGTCGAGCACCAGGTAACTGTAAGTCAGTGGCTGCTTATCTTCTGATTGGGTGTCTTCCCGGGAGATTTCCCGCCACTCCTGCGGGTTGATGTCCGGGAAAAAGGCATCACCGTCAAAACTTTGATACACCCGGGTCAGGTAAAGCCGGTCAGCCTGATCAATTGCCTGTCGATAGATCTGTTCGCCACCAATGACCATGATTTCTTCGTTACCGTTGATCAGGTTAGCCGCCTCCGCCAGGGCAATCCCATCATCCAGGCTGTGAACTACACTGACTCCCTCGTGGTGCCAGTTGTGATCCCGGGTAATGACGATATTTGTTCTGCCTGGCAGAGGCTTGCCCAGGGAGTCAAAGGTTTTCCGGCCCATGATCACAGGCTTTCCCATGGTAACCGCTTTGAAGTAGCGCAGATCTCCCGGCAGATACCAGGGCATTTTATTATTGATGCCAATGGCGTTGTTGTCTGCCACCGCAGCGATCAGGGCCAGTTTCATCCATGTTACTCCTTTTTTGAACCATACAGCTGTGAACCACAAAGACAACGCGTGTAAATCGGTGTGCCTTCCCGGTAGAAAATTTACGGCTTCGGGTTAAATACGCCAACATTCTTATGCCCTTCTTCCCGAAGGTGCATGGCATGCAGCTGGCTCATTACACCCCTTTCGCAGTAGAGCAGGTAATGTCGATTGTTGTCCAGCTCCGGGAAACGTGTGCGCAGCTGATAGAAGGGAATGATCACCACCTCGCGTCCGGGCATGGTGAATGGCTTTATCTCTTCTTCAGTGGGGTGACGAATATCGATAATCACTTCACCCTGATGAACTTCATTAACCACCTCAACTTCTTCCCGGGTCAGGTCATCCGCAATGATGTCGTGGATAGAGACCGTTCTCCGGCTTTGAATTGCATCTTCGAGTACATCGAAGTTGAACCGCTCCTCTTCTGCCACAATTCTCTCAACCTTGGCCCGGGTGGTAGGGTTTTTCGAGATCACTGCGCAGTATTCCGGAATATTACGAACAAATTCTTCAGTACCGATTTGTATGGATATATCGATGATTGCCTGCTTATCCATGGTAATCAGAGGCCGGAGCACCAGGGCATCGGTTACCGAGTCAATCACCGCCAGGTTTGGCAGTGTCTGGCTGGAAACCTGACCAATGGCTTCGCCGGTGACCAGTGCAGCCATCTCCATCTCTTTGGCCACCTTACTGGCGGCCCTGAGCATCATTCGCTTGAGAATAACGCCCATCTGGGCGTTGTCCACTTTGGTCAGTATTTCTTCGACAACGCCTTCAAAAGGTATGGTAACGAACTTTACCTGGCGAGAAGAACCGAAGCGGTTCCACAGGTAGAAAGCTACCTCCTTTACTGCCAGCTCATGGGCATGCCCACCCAGGTTGAAGAAGCAGAAGTGAGTTCGGATGCCACGCTTCATGGTCAGGAAGCTCGACACCGTAGAGTCAAAACCGCCTGAAATCAGCGAGAGAACCGGCTCCTGAGACCCGAGGGGATAGCCACCCAGACCTGCTCCCCGCTTCTGGGTCATAAAATAGCGGTCATTTTTGATATCAATACGAACCGTTATTTCAGGATTTTTCAGGCTGACCCCTTTGGCTTCGGTCTGTTGGATAAGACCGCCACCGACAAATCGCTCTACCTCAATGGACTGGAAATCGTGCTTGCCGGTGCGGTTACAGCGAACGCAGAACGTTTTGCCCGCCAGTGTTTCTGAGTGAGCCTCAACGGCTTTTTCCAGAACATCGTCCAGGCTGACCAGCTTGTGCTCTGCCACCTGCAGCCAGTAGGCAATGCCCGGGATATGGCTTAACAGGTCACCGACCTCTGCCATCAGGATCTGATCATTGCTACCGGTCGTGACTTCTATATGATCCCATACACCGCAGACATCGATATTCTCATCCACACGCTTGAGAATGGTGCGAATATTTTTACGCAGCATTTTAATAAAGCGTTTTCTTACCGGGGCACTTTTAATGGTGATTTCCGGAAACAGTTTGATGATGAACTTCATGGATCAGGAGACCTTGTGGGCTGGCTAGTCAAGGCGGGTAGGACGGATAACTTAACCATTCGTTAACAGCGCATTATACCGAATAACCGAGAACTCTGGCACCCTTGTAGCACGTTGCAGGATGGCCCCGAAAAACCGGCTTATATGGACCGTAATCGGTATTTGTCTCTATGCCGGTAAGTAATGCTGCAAATCCCTTGTCAAAGGGGTTACACTGTCAGCCGCTGTTTGGTCAGATGGGTGTTGTAAAAGCTGCTTGCACTTATTTGGTGCGCTCATGGTTTTCTCTGCACCGAATCGGGCGGGCTTTTTCCGGATCTCAAGGTGCCTTGCATTGTTCAGGTGCGTGAGAATCGTGAGCATGTGTACTTTGAGCAGCCTGAATAGGATAAGGCAAGCAAAAACTGTGTGAACCGGTCTGGTATCTGGCTGTTTCCCGGTCTCTTTTTGCTCAATGTTTGCCTTTTTTCAGAGGTTTCATTGAAAAGCACTGTTTTTGTCCATCCCATCTGATCAAGTTGCAAAATGTGGCATAGCTATTGCTCATGGTCCAGCAAGCGAATCTCCTGGCTGCTCGTTAATGAGACTGCAAAGAGATTGATCAGTAAACCGCCTGATCTCATTGGTCGCCAGTGCGGTGTTTGTCCGGTTTTTTTGTCCTCCAGAGGGGAAATAATAAATGTCGAAGACTCTTAGCCTGATTAAGGAACATGACGTTAAGTGGGTTGATCTGCGTTTCACCGATACCAAGGGTAAAGAGCAGCACGTATCGATTCCCATTGGTGAAATAGACGACGAATTCTTCGAAGTCGGCAAAATGTTCGACGGTTCCTCTATTGCTGGCTGGAAGGGCATTAACGAATCCGACATGATTCTGATGCCAGATGACAGCACGGCTGTCATCGATCCATTCACTGAAGCCACCACCCTCAACCTGCGCTGTGACATCGTTGAGCCATCCACCATGCAGGGTTATGAGCGTGACCCACGCTCTGTTGCCAAGCGTGCCGAAGAGTACCTGAAGTCTACCGGCATTGCCGACACTGCGTTCTTTGGTCCTGAGCCAGAGTTCTTTGTGTTTGACGACGTTAAGTGGAGCGTTGATATCTCCGGTGCTTCTTACGAAGTGAATTCAGAAGAAGCGGCATGGTCTTCCAACGCCAAGTTTGAAGGCGGCAACATCGGTCACCGTCCAAAAGTGAAGGGCGGTTACTTCCCGGTACCACCGGTTGACTCCCTGCACGATCTGCGTGCCGCCATGTGTGATGCCATGGAAGCCCAGGGCCTTGACGTTGAAGTTCATCACCACGAAGTAGGTACTGCCGGTCAGTGTGAAATCGGTGTCAAGTTCAACACCCTGGTAAAGAAAGCTGACGAAGTTCAGATTCTGAAGTACGCAGTGCATAACGTTGCTCATGCCTATGGCAAGACCGCTACCTTTATGCCGAAGCCACTGGTAGGCGACAATGGCTCCGGTATGCACGTTCACATGTCTCTGTCCAAGAACGGTGAGAACCTGTTTGCTGGTGACGGCTATGCAGGCCTGTCTGAAGAAGCTCTGTACTACATCGGTGGTGTGATCAAGCATGCCAAGGCCATCAACGCCTTTGCCAACGCTTCTACCAACTCCTACAAGCGTCTGATCCCGGGCTTTGAGGCTCCGGTTATGCTGGCTTACTCGGCCCGTAACCGCTCTGCTTCTATCCGTATTCCCTACGTGAACAGCCCTAAGGCCCGTCGTATTGAAGTACGTTTCCCTGACCCCACTGCCAACCCATACCTGGCCTTTGCTGCCCTGATGATGGCGGGTCTGGACGGGATCAAGAATAAGATCCATCCTGGCGATGCGGCTGATAAGGATCTGTACGATCTGCCACCAGAAGAAGCGGCCGAGATCCCAACGGTTTCTGCCAGCTTTGAAGAATCCCTGGCTGCCCTGGACGCTGACCGTGAGTTCCTGACGGCCGGTGGCGTATTCACAGACGACATGATCGATGGTTACATTGAACTCAAGAAGGAAGAGTGTCTTGCCGTTAGCCAGACAACTCACCCGGTAGAGTTTGATCTGTACTACTCTGTCTAAACCATCATCCAAGACCGGATAAGTCGTTGTTTAACCTCAAGCCAGAGCGAAAGTTCTGGCTTTTCTCTTTCTGGTGATCTCTGTAAATGCACGACTGAATGGATGCAGGTGGCAGACGTACACAGGGGCCATTACCGGGAAGCAATAACCAGCATACGTTTTCCCCGTTACTACCTGTTAAAAAGTCTTGGTAACTATTAAGCTAACCAGTGCTCAACACGATATAAGCCGGATATGACTTCACTAAGGCAAGAGGCTCATGAATATAAAAAAGGCAATGGTTTGGTCTTTTCTGGCGGTGATTCTGCCTCTGGTATCAGTGAACTTTGCGTTTGGCACTATTTATAAAACAGTGGATCAGGACGGAAATGTGATCTTTACTGACTCCCGACCTGCGGATCAGCCCAGTGAGGAAGTCAGGTTACGCCCGATTACGCCAATGTCTCCAGCACCGGAGAATAAGCCTGAATTACCAAAACCTGCTCAAAAAGTGAGCAAGAAGCCCTACGGCAGACTGCAAATTATAGAGCCAGCCAATAATGCCACGGTGCGTAACCAGGGAAATTTCACGGTAAAAATTGTCACAGCGCCAAAAATCCTTGATGGTCACAAAGTTCGTCTGCTGCTTGATGGTAAGGTGGTGGCGGGCCCCAAGCGAAATTTAACCTTTGAACTCGAAAATGTTGAGCGTGGTACCCACAACCTTGCCGTGGAGATCATTGATAACCAGGCCAAAGTCATTCAGTCGTCCAGCAATACGATCCATGTCCATCGAACCTTATTCATTCCCGCAGTATCTATAAACCCTCCTGCCTCCTGACGGCTGCACCAAAAAAGGGAGAGTGAGTTATAGGCTTTACTCCCCACGCTTTCAAACCAGCCCATAGTCTCGCTAATTTAAGCTCCATAAACCTGGTGCTCTGATCACATGAATGCACTATTATGGTGCAATTACAGCTGGCAAGTTGGAATTAACGTTTGAACATCTTTTCGATGGTACGCGATATGGCCCGGATAGATGCAATATAAGGCAGGTTGGAAGTTTCACTGTAAAAAGTCTGGCTTGCCATCAATGGTGGTTTGGTTTTTGCATTAACGATAGCCAATACCGTTTCTCATCAGATTCAGGTCAACAGAGCCTGAAATATAAAAGTAATAACAATACCTGACCATGAAGCAGCTTTTACCTGGCTCTTTAGAAGAGATAATCCCTGAAACAGGAACTATGCAAAACATCATTCTGGATAACCTGAATACCGTGGTAATGGTGCTTGACCGGGAGTTCCGGGTGATTACCCTGAATCCGGCGGCAGAAACCCTGCTGGATACCAGTTTGAAAAGAATTTTGAACCAGTCGGTAACCACGGTGATTCCTGAAGAAAACTTCAAGGCTGATCTGGATCGCAGTCTGTCTCAGTATCAGCAGTTTACCCGTCGGGAAACCGACTTTCCCATCAATGGGGAGATGATCAATGTGGATTACAGCATTTCACCCATCACTTGCGGGGAAGCAAGGCTGCTTCTGGAAATCAATCCCCGTGACCGGGTTCAGAAAATTACCCGGGAAGAGTCACTGATCGCCAAGCAGGAAACCTCCAGAATTCTGGTTCGGGGCCTGGCCCATGAAGTAAAAAATCCACTAGGTGGTATTCGTGGCGCAGCTCAGCTTCTGGCCAGGGAACTGGATGACCAGGGGCTGAAAGAATTTACCGGGATTATTATTCAGGAAGCGGATCGGCTCCGTGACCTGGTCGACCAGATGCTGGGGCCGCTTCAGCCACCAAAGATGGAAGACCTGAATATTCATGAAGTACTTGAAAGGGTGATGCAGTTAATCAATGCCGAAACCGGTGGAGAACTCAGGCTCAAGCGAGACTATGACCCAAGTATTCCCGATATACCGGGTGACTTTGAACGAATGATACAGGCCATTCTGAACCTGGTACGCAATGCCATGCAGGCCATTGATCAGGCCATGCCGCGCTCTGAAGGCCTGATCACCCTGAGAACCCGTATTGCCAGACAATTTACCATCGGCACCCAGCGACGGCGGCTGGTTTGTCACTTGTCCATTATTGATAACGGGCCAGGAATTCCGCCTGATCTGATCGACAATATTTTCTACCCCATGATCAGTGGCCGTGCCGATGGAACGGGCCTGGGGTTACCCATGGCACAGTCCATCATCAGCCTGCATCAGGGGCTGGTTGAGTGTGAGAGTAAGCCGGGTGAAACCATTTTTAACGTGTTCTTACCCATCACCAGAGAACCGCTTTCGCTGGATATGACACAGGAGTGAGGTATGAGTTTGAGTTCCAAAGTCTGGATCGTGGATGACGACCAGGCAATACGCTGGGTTCTGGAGCGGGCCCTGAATTCAGCAGGCATCGAAACACAATCCTTTGATGCGCCGGAAAAAGTGCTGACTGCGCTGGAACACAGTGAACCGGAAGCTCTGATCAGTGATGTCCGGATGCCGGGCATGAACGGTTTGCAACTGATGAAGGCCGTTCATGAACGGAAGCCGGATATTCCCGTTATTATCATGACGGCGCACTCGGATCTGGACAGCGCTGTGTCTTCCTACCAGAGTGGTGCATTTGAGTACCTGCCGAAGCCTTTTGATATTGATGAAGCGGTAGCGCTGGTCAAGCGCGGTCAGGAACATCGCCAGCAACAACTGGCTGAGGCACAGGTTCCGGAGGCCTCCCTGCAACAGGAGGAGTCTACGGAGATTATCGGTGAAGCCCCGGCCATGCAGGAAGTGTTTCGTGCCATTGGCCGCCTGTCGCACTCCAACATCACCGTGTTGATTAATGGTGAATCCGGTACTGGTAAGGAGCTGGTGGCCAGGGCCCTGCACCGCCACAGCCCCCGGGCGGACCGATCTTTTATTGCCTTGAATATGGCGGCGATTCCCCGGGACCTGATTGAGTCTGAACTCTTTGGTCACGAAAAAGGCGCATTTACCGGTGCCGGAGGCATGCGTCGTGGGCGTTTTGAACAGGCCGGTGGTGGTACTCTGTTTCTGGATGAAATTGGCGATATGCCCGCCGATACCCAGACCCGCCTACTGCGCGTGTTGGCCGATGGCGAATTTTACCGCGTGGGTGGGCACACGCCGGTTAAAGCGGATGTGCGAATTATTGCAGCGACCCATCAGAACCTTGAAAAACTGGTGGCAGAAGGCAAGTTCCGTGAAGACCTTTTTCACCGGCTGAATGTTATCCGGGTACATCTGCCAAAGCTTAAGGATCGTCGTGAAGATATTCCACGACTGGCACGCTTCTTTCTGGACAAGGCAGGCAAAGAGCTTGAAGTGGAACCGAAAATCCTGCACCCGGAAACGGCCAGTTACATCAGCACCCTGGACTGGCCCGGTAACGTCCGGCAGTTGGAAAACACCTGTCGCTGGTTAACCGTGATGGCCTCTGGCCGTGAAGTGCTGGTCTCTGACCTGCCCCCAGAGTTTACGGATAAGGGAGACAGTGACCTGGGTTCGGTCACCGGCTATGGCAGCTGGCAGCAACTGTTTCGCCAATGGTGTGATCGTGAGCTGGCAGCGGGTCAGGTCGGCATCCTTGATCAGGCGGTGCCAGCCTTTGAAACCATTGTTATTGAATCTGCACTGGCCCATACCGGAGGCCGTAAAAAAGATGCAGCAGAATTACTGGGATGGGGCCGGAATACGCTTACCCGGAAGATCAAGGAGCTGAACCTGGAGCCCTCTGGGCCTCTGGAAGAACCCTCAGCGCCCATAGAAGAAGAGCTGGTTGGTTAAAAAGCTTACTCCTGATATAAGGAATTTTGACAGGACGTAAGGTTAATAGTTCGTATTTCACACTGCCTATACTGAAAACAGGATGTAGCAGTAAGGCAGTAGAATCATGGAACGGACTCTATCTTTGCGCCAGGGAATTGGCGCACTTTTCTTATTCGGTATATTTACCGCCACTTCGTTGACAAACGTTAAAGCAGCCACCCAGGGCAAACTGGGTAACACTTCCACCGGCTCATTTTCTATCACACTGATTGTTTACCCGTCCTTGCAATCTCAGGTTGCCATTGTGGATGAGAGTACAACGGATGAAAACGGTAATCCGGTTATTATCCCAACCAGCACGCTGAGTTTTGATCGCCCGGTTTCCCTTTGTGTTTCAGGGCGTGGTTTATCCCAATTCAGCCTGGCTTCCAGCGGTGCCGACGGTGTTGATTTAAGAGTCTCTGAGCCAGCGGGAGAAACCCGGATTACCGGGCAGCCCTCCGCCATGTTTGGTGTTGAAAACGACTGCCGTAACAGCAGCCGACAATTGATTGCCCAGCCGCTAACCGGCTTTCAGGGTTCAAAAAAGCCTGCGACGTTATTGATCCATGCCGAGTAAGGATAAGTTTCAGGCAACTTTGGCAATAAAACCCATTTGAGATTATTTTTCGTGGCAATAGAATAGGGGAATATTGTTCATCCCCTGTCGTCTCAAACTTTCCTGGGTTATGCAGCGAAGTTTGGCCCGGGGCAAATCGGAATCTCCATTATATGTTCATGAAACGCCTTGTCCGTGGAGCCTGCCTGCTGGCCACTCTTATCGCCAGCTCACAAGTGCTGGCAACCATGTCTCTTGATCGTATGATCGTCTACTTCAAGCCAGACCAGCTGCCACGGCAGGATGTGGTGGTCTCCAATCCGGATAAAGAAAATCTCTACCTGCAAACCGAAGTGTACAACGTCATCAATCCCGGTACGGAGCAGGAAGAACGTATTCGGGTGACAGACCCTAATGACATCAAACTGCTGGCCACACCGGGAAAAGCTATTATTCCGCCCAATGGCCGTAAAACCGTCAGGTTGGTGAGTCTGGAAACCCCTAAAGATAAAGAGCTGGTCTATCGGGTAACCTTCCGTCCTGTGGTTGGTGACCTGGAAGCCAAACAAACCGCCATCAAACTGCTGGTAGCCTATCAGGCCCTGGTCTTTGTCCGTCCTCAGAACCCTGAGTATAAAGTGGACGGTAAATTAGATAATGGCAAAATGACGTTTACCAATAGCGGCAATATCAACGTGGTGCTTCGTAATGGAAAATACTGCACCAGTAATGCACAAGAGAGCTGTACTGACCTGAGCGACGGTACTCGTATTTATGCCGGTGAAAGTTGGGAGATGCCTCTGCCGGAGGGTGCAGCCAAAGGCAAAGGGTTTATTCAGTATGGCCTGTTCGATGGTGAGTTTGAGGAGACTCAGAAGTTTTCTCTGTAAATACAGGCGATTTGTCGCTTGGTGACACTCCTGGTGGGATGATTCGAGAGTTCCTTAACAGAACTCTCTGGGATCCTGCCTTAATCTTGGGAACAGGATTACCAGAGACCCGGAAACAAATTTATACCAGTTTTGCTTTAAGCAGCGTTTTAATCTCAGCGATATCCGACTTCACCTCAAACATATCTGATTTGAGTCCTGAAACATCAGACTTGAGTTCGACCACATCTTCTTTAAGTTCGACCACATCTGCTTTAAGTTCGACTACATCCGATTTGAGTTCAGATACATCCGATTTAAGTTCAGATACATCCGATTCAACCCTGTCAAAACGTTGATTCACCGACGCTTCAAAAGACTCCATTCGCCGGTCAATATAGCTCTCCATGGAAATATGGTTCTGATCCACTTTAACGGATAAGGTTTTGAGATCACCGGTCAGCGTCAGCACCACCTGCTCAAGGTCGGCAATGGCCTTATGGTTGGAAAGCAGCAGGTCCTGATGTTTTTTTATATGGCTGGCCAGGGCATCCACCCCTTTACTGGTATCCACCTGGTTACGACGCAGCTCCCTCACTTCTTCTTCTAATCGGGTCAGCCGGAATTCGTACCGTTCGACGGTCATTATTATCATCCTCATTACTTGTCTGGAGTGTCAAAGCTAGACCAGGTTAGAGGAAATGCAAATCACTTGGGACAAAGCTCATTGACCCGTTTACTCAGGTATAACCGTCAGAGTGACGGTATCACTATATACACCCGTGGCAAGGGTTTGATTACCGGGAATATCGATGAATATCTGCACATTATTTGCCGTATATCTGTAGCAGTCCTGACTATCAGATCCTGCCAGATCTTCAATAAAAACACCCGGAGACAGGCTCTGTTTAATACCTGGCTGAAGAGCTGGTTGAAGCATAATTTTATAGTTAACGGGCGTTCCACCCTGGGACAGATAAAACTGCTGATTGGCATCATTTTTACCGGTCGCTTTGAGTTTGAAGTCTGTACCTCCCTGAGAAAAGACACAGAAGCTCATAGGCTCGCTGGTAATAGCCTGGTTGCCTTCCGCGGTCATCTCTATGTCTTTAAGGCCACTAATCCTGACTCTATCTGGAATTCTGATTTTGAATAGCAGGTCTACATCGTCACTGGCAGAAATAAAGCCGCTGGTTTCCTGCCCAAATAGAGAATAATTGGAGATATATAATCCAGGAAGTGTGGATTCCAGGGCATTATTAAAGATGGTAAACGTCAATGTTCCATCGACAGCCTGGTATTGGCCAGGGGTAAGCCCAGCTGAGAAGTCATTATTTACGTTTATTTCATCATTGCTGCCTTGCTTATATTTGACCTGGCCAATCACAATGTCCTCAGTGATCTGGTTGGTCTCTTGGTGTAGAAATGTGAAGTCAGAGCCTCTGAGGTTGTATGTTTGCTCAAACTGAAAGAAGTCACAACCACGAAAGAAAGTGCCATCGAATCTGTCTCCAAAGCAGGACTGCAGAGTCACATTTACCGGAACCTCAAACTGTGAATCCTCCCAGTCCAGGGGAATTTCGATATTAGCCGCATTACTGCCCAGAAATCTGAACGCACCCTGGCTTGGGAGGGAGAGTGACAATAATAAAAACATGAGATAGCAGAGGTTGGTCGTTGCTGACTTGGTACATAAATACATAAATATTATCCATGCGCTAAGTTCACTCCGTATATCCCTGCCAACTACCACGGAATAATCGGTAAGGATGCTTTTGCAGACAGTACAATATCTGTACTGTTTGTCCAGAAAATCTGCTAATAACTTGTCAGTTTATAAGGTGTGTTTACTGCCCTGTTTTATGATAATTGCTCTTGAACCTGTTAAAGATGTTCGGTTTCTTGCTGTTATTCTTCGTTCGCCCTGTCATCTGAGGGAGTGTCTACCGGAGTTTCCCAGAGTAATAAGGTAAGCGAAAGAAGTGGTAACGATGGAAATATCGGTATGCATTACTGCGCAGGAGCATGGGAATGGGAGATATTTTTATCAATCCCGCTATTCAGGAGTCCTACGGTAGACATTAAGCATCTGGCAGTGGCTACTGTTTGAACCACAAAGGACACAAATGCCCATGTCGCGTGACAATATTTTGCGCCACCCTCAGGGATGAAAAATGGTTACGCAAAATATTTTTCACGGCAAAGAGCACGAAGAAGAGCTTTTCTTTTCCTTTGTGCTCTTTGTGCTCTTTGTGGTTCCAATTCAAGACCCACAACACGTAACACCAACCCGTCAGCGACAGTCACTACGAGCCAGAGAACGAGGGATACAGCTATAGCATCAGGAAAAATTCCTTAATGTCTACGATTCAGGAGTAACAATCAGCGTAACGGTATCCTGGTACAGCCCTGAATTAGCGCTATCAAGTGATGCTTTGTTAATCGATACAGTCAGCATCATATTTTCATCATTGCCGCAATCCAGCTGTTGATCTCCTTTCCATGACGGACGGCCGACAAAATCACCACCTTCAACAAGGGTAATTCTGTTACCAGCCCCATTATTATTTGACGGCCCGACAGTCAGGTTATACTCGATAGTTTGACCATTATTATCAAGCTGAAAAGCACCCGAGCCAAACCTGCTGAGCCCCTTTATTTTGAACTTGCTCCTGCTTGCGGCATAGACACAAAATTTTTGAGATTCCGAAATATCCTGCCCGGTTTTTGCCGACAATAGCATATCCTCGAGTCCTGAGATCAGAATCGCGGGAGCAACATTAAGGGTTATTGAAAATTCGATAAAAACAGGCCCAGGGCTTTCCGGGGATGTTCCCGACCCTGCTTGCATTTTAAAGATACCACTGTAAATACCTGTCGCACCGGCAGAAATAATATCGTCTTTATAGGCAGTAACTGTGACAGATAACTCATTTTCTCTACACAGGCGGTATTCATTATTTCCTGTTAGTGTGACTGTAGAACCAGGAGTGAAGCGATCAGGAGTTTGAGGTGCATCATTCTCTGAAAACCTCTCAAGATGAATGGTAAGTGGTATCTGATTTCCGTCATTGCTGACAATAAACTGTCTGGCATCTCCATCAGTAGGGCCCTGTAGTTGCAGCTCAGGATTGTACATTACTCGATTATTGCCATCCTCCCTGTAAGAAATGGCACAAAAGGTTTTTTTATTCACAAGCTGGTTCTTGCCACTTGCCACATCATTCCCTGTCCATGAACCAAGATCAATATCAGTAAGGCGTTTAATTTTTACCCAGTAGTTATCAACGTTATCGCAGTTCTGTGAGTTACAGTCTGCGTCCGCAAAACCATGTAGTGAAAAAGTCAATAACAGTATCAAGAAAAAATAATTTCTAGAATGTATTGCACTGATACTTATGCTGAGCAAGCGGTTATCCTTCCAGAGAGGAAACAATCACTAATCTCGTTCCTGCGCAAGGCATGGGAACAAGAAAAAACCATTCTGCATACTACTTGATTATTCGTCGACATCATCCCGCCGGGTAATTGCCAGCTGGCCTTCCAGCAATGGTGAACATTGGGAGTCAGCAAGATCGATGGTGCCCATCTGCAGCACATAACCGGCATCCAGTGGTTTAACGGGTAGCTGGCAAAGCCAGCCGTTGTCCAGTTCTATTTGCAGGTTGCCCACATCGGCACGGGTCTCCAGCTGAAACATCCCGATATCATCTGTGCTGCCCGGGTAGAGGCCACCGTTAATACGGGCACCTTCCAGTGGTTGACCGTTAAACAACAGTCGTCCAAACAGCAGCTGCAGGGGAATGGCCTCGTAATCCAGTGTCATTACATTACCAGGGTAAAGCGTCACGGTTTTTTCCCGCTCATCAAAGCTGTACAGGGTTTCACCGGCCGGGCTCAGGCTGACCCGGTATTGCTCGTAGGGTGACAGGGCGATAATGGACGGGGAGCCGGCAATGGCATAGCCACGACGCTGGCCGTTTACCTTGACATCAAATACATCACCGGGGCGGCCATCCAGATTCACTACCAGGGCGCTCTCTGCACGCTCTTCCCCCCCCAGGGCAAACACGTCGCCATCGGTCAGGAAGCTGGTGCTCATACTGCCACCCCAGGCGGTGGTATTACTGTCACTGCCACGGGTATGGCTGGCACTGAAGCTGGCCCGGCCATAATGGTTGGCGTACTGAACGCTGCCATCCATGCGTTCATCACCGGTACCGCCTTCAACGCCCAGGTCAAAGCGCAGATCGCCATCCAGATAGTCGCCATCATCCCAGGACGTTGACAGCCGCAGTCGCTCAGAGCTATCCGTTGCACCATCACGTTTGCTGATCTCTGCCCGTGGTGTGGCCCGGAAGTTCCAGCGATCTTCACGGTAACGGAAACTGAAGCTGACCAGACCAATCTCTGTATCACCGGATTTGCTCAGGCTCAGAGCCACATCGCCATCGTAATCAAAGGTGCGGAACAGGGTACGGCGATAGTCCAGACTGTGAGTACGGGTCGGGTCCTGCTCTTCATTATTGTTGTCATAACTCTGGTTCAGGCTGTAACGGTAGCCCAGGCTGCCATCAAACAGGGGCATGGATGCGGAAAACGAGTGCTGTTCAAAGGCATTGCCAAACAGGCCGGGAATGTCATTGCCATCATCATCAACATCGGCTGTCAGTGACTCATCGTGCCATAAACGACGATAGCTGCCCGAAAGCGATAAGTCTCCCAGGGTCAGTCGACTGTTCGCGGTAAAACCCCGGCTACCATTATCCGCCAGTATCAGTGATGGCGAGATTTCATAGCGGTAGCCAAAGTGATACAGCCCGAATTCCATCAGGGCATCGTCATTATTGATGGCAACGGCACCGGTGGCCGCCAGGGTGTCGAGCACCCGGCGGCTGACACCTGCACGGTTCAGCCACTGTTCCGTCAGCTCTGGCAGGGCTTTATCCCCTTGACGGTTGACCACCCGGCCGGTTTCCGCAAAAAACAGCCACTCACCGATGGGGGGAATCTGGCTCTGCTTGGCAAAGAAGCGGTTTTCAGTGGCGATCAGGTTGCCGCTTTCATCGAGTATACGAATCTCAATATCGTAAGCGCCACTGGGAAAGCTGGTGGTATCCAGCTGTTGGGAGCCTGCTTCGAAGAAGGCGCTGTCGATCAACCGGTCATCTTTACGCACTTCCACCCGGCCACGGGTGGGCAGGAACACTTCAACTGGCATACCACCGGAGAAGTCCAGGTCTTCCCGGGTATTGTCGGAGCTATTAATCCGCAGGCCAACCATGGGCTGGTCAGAGGTGAGGTTCAGACCAAAACCGCTGGTGGATAACAGGCCAGCGTTGTATTCCACCCCTTCAAAATCCCGCTGGCCGTAGAATTGGTTGACGGAGAAGTGATTGGTATCGGAATAGTCCCAGCTCCAGTAGATACTGTTTTCTTTCCAGGCGGCCATGGTCAGACCATTCAGCGTATAACTGTTATCGCTGTCCTCGGCACTGGAGCCGCTGACGGTGGCAGAAAAGTTCTGCATCAGGGCAAAGCCCGCATCGGAAGGGGGCAGGTATTTACGCACATCAGCGGCACGGGTCAGCATAAAACGACGGTTGATAAATATATCCACCCGGAAGCGGGATTCATCAAAAATGACACCGGCCACGGGTGATTCCAGAATACCGCAGTTTTGCGAGGAGTCTGTTAAACATACCAGATCTGCATGGCTGTTCAGTTCGCCGGTCAGGGTGCTGACAATCAGGGTTGGGTCATTCAGATTACCGATCTGGCGCACCAGCTCGGCGGGATTGGGCAGTTCAATAATTCCTGGGCTGAACGAGGCCAGCTGGGAACCGATATAGCGGTTGCCGAAATAGATATCCACCAGGGATTGCTGGGTGTCACTGAGCTCTTCAAAACCGGCGGGTGGGTTTGTGGCAGCGAGAAAAATGGGGTCGTCAGCCTGCGCCATGTGGCTGAAAGCGTACATGGAAAATGCAGATAGTATTGGAATGATGCACTTCCAACGACGCATAATGGGGGATCTATCCTGGTTGTTTAACCACAACGATGCTGAAAATCGCTCCGGTATTTTCAGCACTTCCTACATCCCTGGCGGTCGGCACAGAGATATCAGAGTTTATATTCTCATTCCCACGCTCTGCGTGGGAACGAGGCCGGCGAACCGGCCTACCTTAGTTTCAAGAATCAAGACCTGAGCCTTGTTTCTTGACCCTTGTTTCTGGTATTCATTCCCGCGGAAGGCCGTGGGAATGAGGTTAGGTCTACTTTTTTTACTGTGGGGTAACAACTAATGTTACGGTATCAGAATAACTACCACCTGCTAATGAAGAAATATCACTAGTTACCCAAACTGCTATTTGAGCATTTTCATTAGCACAATCTAAGTTGGGTTTTGGTTGTGTGAGAAGAGCTCCAGCTTTAAGATTTGTTGTTGAGATAACATTTAAATCTGTGCCTGGAGTTATTGATGAGTTATCAAGAGAGCCGGAGCCTTGCCCATAACCAGATACTTTAATTCCGTAATCAATAGCTGTTGATCCATCACTTCCCGCACCAACAAGTTGGAATTTATTGAGGCTGGCAATCTCTAACTGATAGTCATTTGAAAGAACTGCTTTATTTGTAAATACACAGATTAAGTCTGTAGCTGCAGTTGACTCTGATATTTGGGTTCCGTTAAGAGGAATATCGCTAAACCCCCAAACCTTTGCTACAGATCCTTTTTCAAACTTTATATCGAATGTGCCTTTTGAAGTTGGGCCAGCCGTTCCTTGAGTTGCTGCAATCACCCCAGCAGACCCCAGCAAACCTGCAGAAACCGCCGTTGCCAGTACTAATGTCCTTAATGTTTTCATTCTTATGCCCCCATGCAGTGGTTAACTGCTGTCTTCTTGTGATTATGTTTTTATTTAGCGTTGTCTGGTTGTTGGATGGAAAATGGAAGTGTTAAGGGTGCATAGTTACCTGGGTATGCCAGCCTGTTACGCTGAACCATTCACTATTCACAGTAAACGATTCACACTTTCCACAACTCCAGTCAAAAACCTTCGCAAGCCAACACCGAATAATGGTTATTTTACGACCAAAGCCTTCTACTGTATAACTTTCAGACAGACAGTAAGTACTTAGTCAGTCATGATATTGAAACCTGATTTTTAAATATTCAGAGATATTACTCAAGTTTTTTGTGACTTACGTCACTATAAATTTGGCTATATCTCGGTTTTTGCGAATGGAATGTGTGTGGATATTTGTATGGTGGTTTGAAAATTTCAGTGTTGTGCTCACATACAGGTCTCAATACTGATCATTTTGTTGTGTTTCAGTGTCTCTTATTTACACATTGATAATGTTTCTGATTTCCACCCAATGCCCTGGCCAGTGAATTATTCAGTGGCCACCTGAATGGTTTATGATCAGCCGTCACAATTTGTCAATGAATGCCATCCAACTCACAGATGCTCTATGATTGACACTCTGTCATCTATTGGATCTGCCCATGCTCGATGTTGTTCTCTACCAACCGGAAATCCCCCCCAATACCGGTAATATCATCCGTCTCTGTGCCAATACCGGCTTTCGTCTGCATTTGATAGAACCCCTGGGCTTTGAGCTGGATGATCAGCGATTGAAACGGGCGGGTCTGGATTATCATGAGTTTGCCGAGCTGAAGATTCACCCGGATTACCCAAGTTTTCTGGAAACCGTCAAACCGGGCCGGGTGCTGGCTCTGAGCACCAAAGGCACCAGCAATTACAGCTGCTGTGGGTTTCGGGAAGGGGATGCTCTGCTGTTTGGCCCGGAAACCCGGGGCCTGCCAGCTGAGATTCTGAGTTCTCTGCCCGGTGATCAGGTCCTGAGATTACCCATGCTCCCGGACAGCCGCAGCCTGAACCTGTCCAATACTGTGGCGGTGATGGTTTATGAAGCCTGGCGGCAGATGGGGTTTATTGGTGGGCGCTAAGACTTGGAAGGCCAGAAGTTTTTATCCACCGCTTGCTGGAAACTCCACGGGCACTGTTCTGGAAATAAGCTGACTGGCAGATTGGTTTCATCATGGGCGTCTTCCAAGGCTCGTTCGTAAACGACAGGCAACATTGCATCAAGTTTGCTTTTCAGTCCCGGACAGTCCAGTAGTAAGCGCCCAATCTGCTTCCTTTGTTCTTTTATGGTTCTTTCCCAGCTGTTGCCCTGTTTTCGCTTTTCTGGTTGGAAGTGCCATTTTAGTAAATGCGTGAACAGTACGGTCAGCCGTGACTGCAGGGCCCGGTAGTCACTTCTGCCCATGCTTTCCAGCTCCTCCAGAATATTATCCAGGTCCAGCTCAGCCAGCCTGCCTTCGCGAATCAGGTCGGCCTGTTTTTGAGTCCAGGAATAAAAGTCACGTTCATATAAGTCGGACATTGTGCTTACCTTGCCTGCTAGCTTTCCTTTGCCGTGAAAAATATTTCGCTTAACCATTTTTCATCCCTGAGGGTGGCGCAAAATATTTTCACGCGCCATTGGCATTTATGATGACTTTAGATGGTTATAACAGCAGAGGCAAAGGTGTGGGCATTGGGGGAGGACAGGAAAAGGAAGCCGACTTCAGAAAGAAGCCGACCAGGTATTATCAATTAACAGCTTCCGGCTGCTGCTTGGCGGACTGCTGTTCGCGGGCCTGCATATACAGCGCGTCGAAGTTTACTGGTGCCAGCATAAGCGGAGGGAAGCTGCCGCGCAGTACCAGGTTGTCGATGGCTTCGCGGGCATAAGGGAACAGGATGTTCGGGCAGAAGGCTCCCAGGGTACGGTGCAGTTCTTCTTCATCCAGACCTTTGGCCAGGAAGACGCCTGCCTGATGTACTTCAGTAACGAAAGCGGTTTCCTTCTTATTGGAAGGGCTATCTTCAGGACCGTTTTCCACCGTTACCGTCAGGGACAGAACCACCTCGTAAAGACCTTCTTCCAGGGGGCGGTTGCTGGTGCTCAGGTCCAGTTTGACTTCTGGCTGCCACTGCTTCTGAAAGATCTCAGGAGCCTTTGGTGATTCAAAGGAGATATCTTTCGTGTAGATTCGCTGCAACGCAAACTGCGGAGCCTGCTGTTGTTGAGAAGCCTGCTGCTGATTTTCAGCCATTGTCATTTCCTTACTTTTGATGAGCTAATGATAAGCCAAGCGAATAACGCATTTTGGTAATGATCGTGCAGATTGTCCAGCCAGAGCCTATTTTCGGACCACTGGCAGATTGTCAGAGGTCCAGGTGGACATACCACCCTGTAGTCTGACCACATTGGCAAAGCCCTCGGTTTTCAGGGTTTTGCCAACACTGCCGCTGTGCTGCCCCATGGCATCCACCACAATAATGGTCTTTTCGCGGTATTTCTCCAGTTCACTGGCACGTTCCCTGATTTTTGTATAAGGAACGTTAATGGCGTTGACGATATGACCTTTGGAAAAGTCTGCCTTTTCCCGAACGTCGATCACCACGCCCTGGTCCTGGTTGACCATCTGGGTCAGCTGGGCGGTGGAAACGCTCTGCCCACCCTTGCGCATTTCAGTAAAGGCCAAAGCGCTGGCCAGCGCCACCAGTGCACCAACGTGCAGGGGGTGGTTAATGATAAACTCGATGAATTGTTCCATGCCGACAAGCTGTCAATCTATAAATTGAAAGGTGGCAAGTATACTGATCCCGTCTCAGGAAAGTAAGGGAAGGACGATGGAAAAAGTGCTGGCCGACTTTTGTGCGCTTTTGGTATGTACGGTGCGTTAGTACAAAAAGCCATCGCCAACTAAAATGACTCCATAAACGCTGTCGGTGATATTTGTGCGGAAAGTTTCAGAAAATTGCAGAGACTTTCAGGGGATATCGCCGGTTGACGCCCCCTGGTGTGATAGTTTGCGCTGTTCACTCAAGAGCGGGCATTGCACTGGAAACCGGCGGCAAAGCAGGTAGAATGCCAACCATTCCACTCACCATAAGGTTGGTTCAAGAGATCGCGCTGATAAGTCAGACATTCAGCCTCTTCACCAGCCTTCCCGTTCGCCAAGGTTAAGACCCATGACTGATAAGCGCACACCTACCGCCCTGATCATCCTTGATGGTTACGGCTACCGTGAAGAAAAAGACAGCAACGCCATTCTGGCCGCCAAAACGCCGGTAATGGATCGTCTGTGGCAAGAGAACCCGCACAGCTTCGTTTCCGGTTCCGGAATGGACGTTGGCCTGCCCGATGGCCAGATGGGTAATAGCGAAGTTGGCCATATGAACCTGGGTGCAGGCCGCGTGGTTTACCAGGAACTGACCCGGATTACCAAAGCCATCCGGGACGGTGACTTCTATGAGAATGAGGTGATTACCCGCGTTGTGGATAAAGCCATTCATGCCGGTAAAGCCGTTCATATTATGGGGCTGGTATCTCCGGGTGGTGTTCACAGCCATGAAGACCATATCCATGCCATGGTTGAACTGGCTGACCGTCGTGGTGCCAGAGAAGTCTATGTTCATGCCTTCCTGGATGGCCGTGACACACCACCGCGCAGCGCTGAATCGTCCCTGGCAAAGCTGGATGCCCTGTTGCAGGAAAAAGGCATTGGCCGTGTTGCCAGCCTGATTGGCCGTTACTACGCCATGGACCGTGACAACCGCTGGGATCGTGTCCAGCAGGCTTATGACCTGATCACCGATGGCAAGGCCGGGTTCACTGCAGCAACCGCAGTTGAAGGCCTGAGAGCCGCTTATGAGCGTGACGAAAACGACGAGTTTGTTAAAGCCACCGTCATTGGCGCTGAAGCGGCCCGGCTAAACGATGGCGACGCACTGGTATTTATGAATTTCCGTGCTGACCGCGCCCGTGAAATCACCCGTGCCTTTGTTGATCAGGACTTTGATGGCTTCCAGCGCAGCCGTGTGGCCGATCTGGCCGGTTTTGTGATGCTGACGCAGTACTCTGCGGATATCGATGCCCCCTGTGCCTTCCCGCCCAGCGAACTGGTGAACACGCTGGGTGAATACATGGAGAAACTGGGCAAAACCCAGCTCCGTATTGCGGAAACCGAGAAGTACGCTCACGTCACCTTCTTCTTCAGCGGCGGTCGTGAAGAGCCGTTTGATGGCGAGAAGCGAGTGCTGGTGGCCTCACCAAAGGTCGCCACCTACGACCTGCAGCCAGAGATGAGTGCTCCGGAAGTCACCGATCGTCTGGTTCAGGAGATCCGCAGCGGTGAGCACGACCTGATCATCTGTAACTACGCAAACTGCGACATGGTTGGCCATACCGGTGATTTCAACGCAGCGGTTAAAGCAGTTGAAGCGGTAGACGCGAGTATTGGCCGTGTGCTGGAAGCCCTGGAAGAAGTAGGTGGCCAGTGCCTGATTACCGCGGACCATGGTAATGCCGAACAGATGGAAGACCCGGTCACCGGTCAGGCTCACACTGCCCACACCTGTGAGCTGGTGCCACTGGTGTATGCTGGACCGCAAGGCATTCAGCTGAAGGATGGTATTCTGTCTGATCTGGCACCCAGCCTGCTGGCACTGATGGGTTTGGAACAGCCTGCCGAGATGTCAGGAAAGTCCCTGCTGGTTAAGTAAGCTGCTCTGTTTTTCGATTAGAGTCTGAAGATAAGTGACAGGCTTATCTTCAGATGTTGTCGGATACCACAGGTTAAATGCCTTCACGTCGGTTTCTGTGAGGATAGTGATGGCTTTGTGCCGGTACTGGCTGTGTATGCTGGTTTCGATTGAGTTCTACATTAGATGATATGACGGTGCGCAGTACTTGCACAGCTTGTTGATCAGGAAGAGATGTAGCGAGTAAAAGGTCATCAACAAAGGGAATCTCGGTAAAACCCTGCTCCAGTAAAGCATCCGGACAGAATTGACGTAATTTTTCCGGAGTAGCTTGAAAGGTTGTCTGTTTATATTGAGTCACTTCTCTATAACAAACTGATATTGTTGGCTGGGACGGACTTGAAGGGCTGTCATCATTTGGCTGTGAAGTGGCCTGATGCATGAAAGAAGTAGGTTGGGCTGATGCACACGGCAGACCGTTTGCAGTCTTGGGGGTTGTTGAAGAATGGCTTCGCTGGGTAGTAGGCGAAAATGGGGTTTGTTGAGGCCTGTCTGGCATCGATGTCTGCGAAAATTGGCCGGGCAATGGATATTCGCCTGACTGACCAAAATGGGAATTAAAATTATTCATCGGTAGCGTACCTTTAAATCTTTTATCAAGTTATTTCGGTCTCACGATCTTTACAAAGTACCATAATAGATGAATATTTATTTTTAGTTTGATTTTAAATTCGGAAAGAAACATTTATTTCTTTTGAAGTGGTTATCGAAGAAATGAGGAGTTGTTCAGATCCCTGTCATTAAAAACAGGGATCTGAAAGGCCCTGATCGATCAGGAAACAATAGCCAACAGTTCCACTTCAAAAACCAGCGTCGTGTATGGACCGATGGCTCCACCGGCTCCACGTTCACCATAAGCCAGGTGATAAGGAACAAACAGCTTCCACTTGGAACCTGTGTTCATCATTTGCAGCGCTTCCGTCCAGCCGGCAATCACACCGGATACCGGAAATTCTGCAGGCTCTCCCCGTTGCACGGAGCTGTCGAATACGGTTCCGTCAATCAGTGTGCCATGGTAATGGGTTCTTACCGTACTGGCCCGGGTTGGTTTTTCACCATCGCCTTCGGCCATTATTTCAAACTGCAGGCCGGATTCCGTGACCTGAACACCTTCACGTTTGGCATTTTCCGCCAGGAACTGCTCACCTTCGGCAGCAAGCACCCGAGCCTTTTCCGCTTCTTCTGCCTGCAGGCGTGTTTGCATTTCAGTAAAGGCTGCGTGCAGGTCTTCGTGGGCAACAACGCTTTCGACACCGTTCAGGGCATCTGCAAGGCCAGCCAGAACCGCATCAATCGATAAGCCCGCGATGGGGTTGGAGGCCAGCTGATCGCCCATCTGGCGACCAATACCGTAGCTGACCCGCTCTTCCATGGTTTGGTAAATATCAGACATTAATTATCAACTTCTATAGAAATTAAGCGCGGGAGTATAACACGATTAGCAGGCCATCCATTGATATCTGATGGTCAGATAACTGTCTACAGTATGAGTTCATTTGGTTAATGGCCAATGTGTGCATATTATTTGGTTCAACCATTCTCAGGAGGCGGAATTGGCAGGCTCAATCATCGCGATCAGTGCTTTGATAAAATCCCTCCCCTTGATCTGGTGATTATTCACAGGCGGATTGGTCAATAGCCAGCCGTTAACCCTGTGCTCAAAATCACGACGGCGAACATGGTTACGCAATTTCATTTGCAGATTCTCCGTCAGTGCATGAAGGCGTTGTTGTTCCTGAAGCAGGTTCGTCAGGTCGTCAGGTTCCCGGGGGGGGGCAGCAGAGTGCAGGGCGATGAACTGTCTGGCTTTATTCAGGGTCAGCAGGGAGCGCATAAACAAGCCATAAATACGCTCATTGGGGCTTTCAGGATGATTAAAAAGAATGGTGCGGGGTATGGGAAATACCGTGCCTTTCTGCAATTTTTCAGTCAGTGGATCAAGGTTCTCAGCGAGGTATTCCAGCGTATTGTTCAGTAATCTGGTCTCTTCAGTAAACGGCAAACACCATACCGGCCGATCAACGCCGGAAACCTGAATGGCCGCTGCCTTTGCATCGGTTACTCTGTCATCAATATTGACCTGGAGCCCCATTGCTTTCATGCCCAGATCACCGTCTTTCAGATCAATATTGTAGGCGTTTGGCAGTTTAATCGCCTGACACCCCGGGACTCGCCAGATGACGACACCCTGGGGAATGTCTGAATCCTTGTCGGTATTCAGTGCCCGCAGTTTTTCAACGAGCGTTTCGGCAGACACTTTTGTCGTGCAGATAATGTCAATATCATTAAATGATAAGCAGTGGTTCTGTAAAAAACGTGAGTATGAACCGGTAATCAGGATGGGTGGATTGGTATAAGAGTGGTTGATTTCCTGGATAATCTCCAGAGCTTTCAGCGTGAGCCCATTTAACTGCGGAACCTGATTGTCAGAACACTCCGGCCCACCTGTTGCTGGCCGCTCTGTTGAACCGTGCTTTAGAGTTTGAGCCGCATTGACGGTAACTGCGGCAGACGTATTTTCTGTTTCTTTGAGGTATTCCTTAAGCTGAACAGGGTGTGGGGCTGCCCTGCCGGGATTGATGGCGGATGGCGCTGGTGAGGCAGGGGCTGCATATTCACGTCGATTATAATTGGACCGCCCCGGAGCAATGGCATGCTCCTGTCTGATCATTAACTCATCCATCAGGTTGGCTGCGGAACTGTATTGTTCAAACCAGTAGCCCAGGGCATGGCGCAGGTTGCTTTCCCGGGGAAAACTCTGAAGGGACTCCAAAACCTGATTCTTATGGACTTGTCGTCCATTAACAGGCCGTCCGGTGATACAGCAGTGTGCCAGGAAGAAAAAATACAGGCGTGAGTTCTGAAATGAGCACCTCAGTGTTTTGATGGATCGCAATACCTGTTCTGCTGACACGCTCCGATGATCAATGGTCAATTCATACTGCATAGCCATGAATTTCAATACACATTTCAGCCGCTTGTGCTGATCTTTAGCCGGTACGCTGTTTAAGATTTGCCAGGCCCTTTGAATGATCTCCTGATCTTCGTTGGCTTCATCGTACCACTGAGGTTGTTTCAACCTTTGCATCAGGTATTCAGCTTGCCTTGCAGAATGATTCCCGCGGGCTTTATCAAATGCTGCCAATACAATCTGGTTATCCAGGGTGTTGCCATTCACTTCACTGGCATTCAATGCCAGCTGAGCATAAAAAATCGCACTTTCGAGCAACCAGTTGCCCCGTTCATAGGCCTTGATCACCGTATCCTGCCTGACCTTCTGGCCATTCAACAGCAGGCCTCTCAGGCAACATTGTTCCTTAAAGCGTACTAACCCGAGTTTTCCTTCCGGACTCTTCGGGAAGGCTCTGGCCACAGCATCCGGCGTGACCGGCTGGCCATTCAACAGGATTCCCCTCAGGCAACATTTTTCCTTAAAGCGCGCCATCCCCAGTTGGCTTTCCGAAGTATTCGGGAAATCCTTGACTACCGCATCCGGCGTGACCGGCTGGCCATTCAATACGATTCCCCTCAGGCAACACTGCTCCTTAAAGCGCGCTATCCCCAGTTTGCCTTCCGGACTATTTGGGAAACCCTTGACCACCTCTTCCGGTGTGACCCGCTGCCCCTTCAACCTCAGTCCCATCAGACAACATTGTGCCTTAAAGTGCGCTACGGCCAGTTTACTCTCAGGATTATCCGGGAAACCCTGAACGACACTATCCGGTGTGATCTGCTGGCCATTCAACAGCAGGCCACTCAGGCAACATTGTTCCTTAAAGTACGCTACGCCCAGTTTGCCCTCCTGACTATCCGGAAAATACTTAATCACTTCATCCACAGTGACCTGCCGACCATTAATCGGCATTCCCCTCAGACAGCATTCCGCCTTGAAGCGTGCCAGAGCCAGCATTGCTTTAGAGGCCTCATAACCCTTAATCACTGCATCGGTTGTCACCTGTTGGCCATTCAACAGCAGCCCCTTCAGACAACAATGTTCTTTAAAGTGCGCTATCTCCAGTATTGCTTTAGCGGCCTGAAAATCTTTAATCACTGCGTCCGGTGTAACCCGTTGGCCGTTCAACATCAGGCCCTTCAGGCAACATTGTTCCTTGAAGCGTGCTATCCCCAGCCTACCTTCCGGACTATCCGGGAAATCCTTGACTACTGCCTCCGGTGTGACCTTCTGGCCATTCAATGCCAGGCCCATCAGGCAACATTGTTCCTTAAAGCGCGCTATCTCCAGTGTTGCCCTGACTGCCTGAAAATCCTTAATCACTGCATCCGCAGTGACCGGCTGCCCGTTCAATGGCAGGTTGCTCAGGCAACACGACTCTTTAAAGCGCGCTAACGACAGTTTGCCTTCCCAGCTATCCGGAAAACCCTTAACCACCGCATCTGCTGTAACCGGCTGGCCATACAACGACAGTCTCCTGAGACAACATTCCTGCTTGAAGCGCGCTATCGCCAGTTTGCCTTCCGGACTAGCCGGGAAATCCTTAACCACTGCATTCGTTGAGACCTGTCGACCATTCACCGGTAGCGCTTTCAGGCAGCATTGCGCCCTAAAGTACGCTGCCCCCATTTTGCCTTCCGGATTATTCGGGAAATCCTTAATCACCGCATCCGGTGTGACCTGCTGGTCATTCAACGGCCAGCCATTCAGGCAACATATCGCTTTGAAGCGTGCCAGCTCCAGTCCTGCCCCGGCCACCTGAAAACTCTTGACTACGGCATCCGGTGTGACTGGCTGGCCATTTAATGGCAGGTTATTCAGATAACATTGCTCTTTAAAGTACGATAGTTCTAATTTTGCCCCGGCCATCTGAAAATCCTTAACTACCGCATCCGCTGTGACCGGCTGGCCATTCACCGGCAGGCGGTTCAGACAGCATTGCGACTTAAAGCGCGCCAGCTCCAGTATTGCCCCGGTGGCCTGAAAATCCTTAATCACCTCGTCCGCTGTGACCGGCTGGCCATTCAACCTCAGGCTTCTCAGGCAGCATTCTTCCTTGAAACGCGCTATCTCCAGTATTGCCTTGATGGCCTGAAAGTCATTAATCACCGCATCTGCTGTGACCGGCTGGCCATGTAATGGCAGCTTCCTCAGGCAGCATTCCTCTTTGAAGCGAGCTATCCCCAATTTGCCTGCCGGACTATCCGGAAAACTCTTAATCACCAGATCCGGTGTGACTGGCTGGCCATTCAATACCAGGCCATTCAGGCAGCATCGTTCTTTAAAACGCGCCAGCTCCAGTGTTGCCCCGGCTGCCTGGTAACCCTTAACCACCGTATCCGCTGTGACCGGCCGCCCGTTTAACATCAGGCCCTTCTGGAAACATTGTTCCTTAAAACGGGCCAGCTCCAGTGTCGCTCCGGCTGCGTGATAATCCTGAACCACAGCTTCTGCTGTGACCGGCTGGCTATTCAATGGCAGGCCCTTCAGGCAACATCGCTCCTTCAGGCGCCCTATCTCCAGCATTGCTCTGGCTGCCTGATAATCCTTGATTACCTCATCCAGTAACACTGGTTTGCCATTCAACATCAGACCCTTCAGCGAACACAGCTCCTTAAAACGTGCCAGCTCCAGTGTTGCGTTGGCTCCCTGAAAATCCTTAATCACCGCATCCGGTGTCACCTGCTGGCCACGCAACGTAAGGCCCTGCAGGCAACATTCCGCTTTGAAGCGCGCCAGCGCAAGTATTGCCTTGATTGCCTGGAAATCCTTAACCACCGCATCCGGTGTCACCTTCTGGCCAAGCAACAACAGACCCTTCAGGCAACACTCTGACTTAAAGCGTGCTATCGCTAGTTTGCACTTATTGTTTCGATCCGGTTTTCGGTTGAATTCTTGAATGACCTGATCCGGCGACACTTTTCTGTTGCCAGCCAGCACGTTCTCCAAGCAGAGCCTTTGCAGGAAAAAGCCACTTCTGATCGACGTTGTATCATTGCTAAAGGCGGTAAGCACATCAGTAACGGTAACTGTACGTCTTTGTAATTGTTTATTTTGCCAAAAGGCTTCTTCCAGTTGTCTGCCATAATCCGGGGTGGTGGCACTGCCTCTATAAGACTGACGGTTTGCGACTCTTTTACCGTTAAATGTACTTCTACTGCGATCAGAAGGCCTGGCTGAACCGGCTTCCCGGTTACCAGCAGACACACACTGGGCATAGGTTGATACCGTTGTTTTCAGAATAAAACCCTGAACAAAATTAGACTTTAAATACCGCCTTTGACCTCAAAATGATTATTAGGTTCATCAGCCAACCTGTAAAAGTGCCATAAATGCTTTGTTGCCAAGCTCAACATCTAAAAACTGCACGACGCTGGCTGGCAATGACCTCACCACGCGATCTGCCCTGCCATCATAGCTCAGAGAAAGAAAATCATGGAGCAGATTGAGCATATTGCTGTTGGTCAGTGATGAACTGGTTCTTTTGCAGGATGCAAGCCTGGATGGACTGATTGACTTATGTTCCAGCCAATATCTTTCTTCAACCGTTTCAATACAGACAGAAAAAGCAATGAGTAAATTTTCTTCCTGCGCGGGATCAATCTCAACGAGACCCTGAAAATTTTCAGATGGCAAGGAGCTGCCTAAAATCTGTTTGCCAAGGTCTTGAACTTTTTCCCCAAGATGTTCAGGACAGACGAGAAAGTTCCAGTATTCAATGAGGGATTGCTTGACCTCATGGTAAGGTGCCAGATGCTTAATCCCTGTTATTCCCCGATTGTGCAAAAATAATAAAAGATGGAGATAAACATAAACCGGCTCTCCAACTACTCCACCGAACTTTGCACCTAAACCGTCGATATGCTGCTTTCTGTTGTCAATAAGCTGAGAAAGTGAAGGAAGCTTGCCAAGTCGGGCCTCTGCAAAGATATTTTTCAGTACAGGAATACGAACATGATGTTTGTGATAACGCTCTATTTGATGAAAATCGGTTCCCGTAATTCTTTGCAGCTGAGCGATCTGACCAACCAGCGAATTCAAATGACTTGGCAATGCCACCGCTGACACTCTGCTTGATGGAAAAACCTGATGTACTTCATAGGAACCAATAGTCCTTTCCGGTGCAGAAGCACTCATCCGGCTCTCTGCAAGACCGACTTCTGGTTGAGACCTTTTCCGGGAAGAGTCAACTAATGGAGGTTCTGACATCCGTTTTGCACCAGGAACCCGGTGCCCGACAGATGAGTGATAATGAGTATCCATGATATTTAAGTTTCAATTGCCAGGGTTGTTGTCTTGAATTCCTTGCTCCCATGTAAATCCTTATCAACAGTGCCTATTCTAGACGACTCTGCTGCTTGACAAGTTCGCTGTCAGGGTTGGTAAATGACCAGGCTGCGTGTCCACAAGAGTTAACGTTCTACATCTCTATTTGAGTGATGGCCAGCTTTCTACTGCTGGCAGTAGAACTCACCCTGTTTTATGAAACTAAAGTAATAGTTCTTATGTCTTAACTTAATACCCGGACCAAAATGCGGGCTGAGAGTATTTCCATACCGGGCTTCATTGATAACACCTGAAACAGGAAAGGACCAGGAACCATGTCTTTAGCAGTACTGACCAATATTTTCATCATGGTAGCGTTGCTCTATTTGCTCTACCGTTTCCAGAAACACTGCCTGCCGTTCAGCTGGCAGGTATTTATTGCCCTGGGTATGGGCGTGGGTTACGGAGCCTGTTTACAGCTTTTTTATGGTTACCCTTCTGAGACCCTGACCGAGTCCATCAACTGGTTCAATATTGTTGGTAACGGCTATGTCAGTCTGTTGAAGATGATTATTGTGCCCCTGGTCATGGTGTCCGTGATCTCGGTTATCCTGAAGCTGAAAGGTGCTGGCACCCTTGGCAGGATCAGTGGCTGGATTCTGACATTGCTGATGGTCACCGTGTCTATTGCTGCTGCCATTGGTATTATTTTCGCCCTGGGCTTTGGTTTGAGTGCCGAGTCCATTACCTCCGGTGTTCGTGAAGCGGCTCGTGGGGAGCAGCTGCTAAACACGGTGACCAGGGTAGAAAACCTGTCAATTCCCTCCATGCTGATCAGTCTGATCCCTGCCAACCCGTTTATGGATATGACCGGAGCCCGGAGCACCTCCATTATCGGCGTGGTGATTTTCTCCGCTTTTATCGGTGTCGCGGCGCTGGGTCTGGATCCTGAGGAACCTGAAGAGACCAGCCACTTTGAGCGAACCGTTCACGCTGTCCACGCTATTGTAATGCGTATCGTGACGATGGTATTGAATCTGACCCCCTTCGGTATTCTGGCCTTGATGACCAAAGTGGTGGCAGGCAGTAACGTCACCGACATACTGCAACTGCTTCAGTTTGTTATTGCCTCTTATGCAGCGCTGATTGCCGTGTTGGTGGTTCACCTGGTCATGATAACCATGGTGGGTGCCAACCCCATCCGGTTCATCAGGAAAACGTTGCCGGTACTGATCTTTGCCTTTACCTCCCGGAGCAGTGCGGGCACCATGCCGCTGACCATTCAGACTTTGACGAAGGGCCTCGGGGTTTCTGAAGGCGTGGCCAACTTTGCCGCATCTTTCGGTACCACGATTGGGCAGAATGGTTGTGCGGGCATTTATCCTGCCATGCTGGCCGTGATGATTGCCCCCACCGTGGGTATTGACCCAACCAGCCTCAGCTTTATTGGCACTCTGATAGTGACCATCGCTATCGGCTCGTTTGGCGTGGCCGGAGTGGGTGGTGGCGCAACCTTTGCGGCACTGATTGTGCTCTCGGCCCTCGGCCTTCCTGTTGAATTGGCGGGCCTGTTAATTTCCATTGAGCCGGTGATTGATATGGGCCGGACTGTCGTCAATGTCAGTGGTGCCATTACCACCGGCTTTGTCAGTGGTCGAGCCATGGGTGAGGTGGATATGGAAACCTTCAACCGCAAGGCTTCCCTTGAACTGGATAAGTGAATGCTGTGGATTTTCTTCCGGGAATCAATCCGGTGGCTGCTCCGGGCTATCCGGATGATTTGCCAATATCTTATTCAATGTTGACTTTATGCTATTCAGTGGCCTGCTGACATAACCATTACCATTATCACACATGAGTAACACCCTCTCTTCAAAGGTATTACCTTCTATTGCTCTTGGCAGAGCATCAATGGATGTTTTGTATTCATTGATAATGGCCCGTCCTTCTTCCTCTATAGTTTCAATCAGGAAGATTAACTGCTCTATAACGTCCAAATGCCCGGGATCTACAAGGGAGTAGTTAACCTCGGCAAATAACTTGCCATCGACCCTCTTTTTTGAATCGTATTCAGCCAGACCAGAAGACTCATACTCTTTCTCGATCAATCGAACCGCCACATTATAATTTGTGCAGGCCTTTAATAAATCAAAATTTCCTTTATCTTTTTGCACAATCGTATAGTCAGCTATTTTTCTGTGAATCTCTCGCTTTCTTACAGTGTATTTTTCTGTTTTTATCATCTCCATCAGTCTTGATATCAAATTGCGGAAATAAAAAACAATCCCGTGATAGCAATCTTGAGGCAGTGTTGATTTGCCTTTCTGATTTATGCTGTCAATAGATGCTTTATCACTCTCTTTAAAAGAGAGTGATTCATAGATTTCAACACGACTTATGGATTTTTTAATTTTCCCACGAAGGCACTGTTCAATATGCCTCTCGACAGCGGCCAGCAGTTCCCCGGCTTTACAAATACGCTCGAAGGCACTCATATTATTTTCGATCCAGAAAACAAATTTTGGGCTCAATTGAATGCTCGAACCGGAAAAAAGACGCTTGCGATGATTATCAGCATCGACCCAGGCCATCCAGAAGGCAAAGCTTTTCAACATAAAAATTTCAATATAAGTCCTCAACGATTGATTAAATTCATATTTATTTTTATACCAGTCAGGTGCTTTATTCGGATCATAAGAAATAAGCTTACTAATTATTACCTCGGATACGGAGTCATTACATGGACGACGGATCTTTTTCGCTATCTCACGGATCACTTGACCATTGGGAAATCGATAGATCTTCCGGTCAGATTTTAAGAGACTGTCAGTGGCGGAATCCACAGATCTGCTGTCAGATGTCAAAGAGTAGTGAGACTTTCTGTCAGCAGAGGACCTTCTATCAAGAGAAGAGGTTGTTCCTATGGAGCCCGAACCGCTAAAGGATCTGTCACTGATGCTCGTATCCGAAGTAAAACCTGCACCGCCAATTTCTTCTGCCCCATTAACTGATGATTGGTTCGTGGGTAAACTTTGAAATCTGATGCTGAAAGATTGTCTGCTATCCTCGTCGTTCAGAGAGGTAAAATTCAAAGCAGGTTGAATCTTCACGACTATTCTTCCCTTTTCCAGGGAAATTTTATTATCAGGCAGACTACCAGTGAATGTTACCACTTCCTCTATATGGCTAACCTCATAGGGACCCAGAGATCCGGAACTTGCGGCATCAGCATTCGTTTGAGTTGATTTATGAACAGGAATTCTTCCTGAGAGATCGACCAATTCAGTTTGATTGATGACCGCATCCATAAATGATTTGCTTCTCTTGAGCAGCAGGAACCAACCCGGTTAATCTGTCAGGCTGACTGAATGATTTTTCAATATGGTAGTCAATGTTGACTTTATGTCCTGTAATGGCTTACAGGCATAACCATTACCATTATCAGACATATGTAACACCCTTTCCTCAAAGCTCTGGCCTTTTACCGCTCTTGGCAGGGTATCAATACAGGTTTGGTAGTCACTGAGAATGGCTCTGCCTTCTTCCTCCAGGGCTTCAATCAGGACAAGTAACTGCTTTATAACATCCAAATCTCCGGGTTCGACCTCGACGTCCAACTGTTCATCGGCCCTCCTTTCTGCATCGTATTGAGCCAAAACAGTCAGTTCATATTCTCTCTTGATCAACCGAACCGCTAAATTATAATTTACGCAGGCATTTAATAAATCAAAATTCCCTCTCTTTTTTTCCAGAATCGTATGATCGGCTATTTTTCTGGCAATCGATGCCTCGTCTTTATTATATTTTTTCGATTGTAGCGCAAGCTCTAATTTCGAGATAAATTTGCTGAAATAGAAAAAAATTGCAGAAGAGCAATCAGATAACAGTTGTGAATCTCTACTTCGACTTTTGTTTTTGATGGATGCTTTATCGCTTTGTTTAAAAGACAGCGTTTCATAAAGCGTAACACGATCTATGGGATTGGTTCTGGTTGACCCACCAAAGCATCGGTCAACCTGATTTTCGACACTGGTAAGCAGCTGCGCAGCTTCACAAATAGACTCGAAGATACTGGTATTATTTTCAAACCAGAATACAAATTTTGAACTCAACGGATAACTCGAAAGATCAGCCGAACCTGTAAAAAGATTCATGCCTTTACCATTCGCATCATGCCAGCCCATACCATTGGCAGCGCTTTTCAAAATGAAAGTTTCAACACTAGTGATCAAAGACCTTATAAACTTGTATTTACTTATGTACCAGGGAGGTACGGTGCTCGGATCATAAGTGATAAGCCTGTTAAATATCATTCTGGATACAGGGGCTTTACGCCGACCCGGGACACTTATCATGTCAGCGATCTCGCAAATCTTCTGGCCATTTCTGAATAGAGCGTTATTGGCAGAATTCAAAGAACTGCTGTTAGAGTCTACGGAATAGCAAGACTCTCTGCCAGAAGATGCCATTTTATCAAGAGAAGACGATGTTACTGATAAAGCTGAACCGGTAACAAATCCTTCAGAGACGCTCGTATCTGAAGATACCGAATCCTCTCTCATTGCTGGCAGGACTGGTTGCCTGATAACCCTCTGAACATGAGCTGCTGAATGACTGTCAATACCGGAATCTCCAGAACTGTGAGATCCGGAAGCTGTATTCACTGGTATTGACTCACTGTTGTCCACATTTGTACATTCAACATAGTAATCCCAGTCAAAGTCTTCACTGCCAGCAGCTTCTGTTTCTGTCAGGTTTGCGGGTGTCTGATTCACGGGTAAGCTGCGAAATCTGATGCTGAACGATGTGCCATTGGCCTCTTCGTTCTGGGCGGTAACATTCAAAGTCGGATAAATCTTCACGACGACTCTGCCCTTTTCTACAGTAATTTCCTTATCAGGCAGGCAACCGGTAAACATTACCACTTCGTCAACATCTACACGACTGACGTCATAAGGCCCCAAGGATCCCGACGTTCCTGCGTCAGGCTCCGTTTGAGTTGATTTGTGAACGGGTGTTTGACCAGAAAGGCTGGGTAATTCAGTGTAATTGACAACCGTATCCATAATGATCTGCTTCACCTTGACTGTCAGCATTCAAGTGGATTTTTAACTGCAAAGCATAACGGCTGCCGGATAATCTGCAGATATTCTTTGTTTACTTTTGTTAAATCGGATTGATCAACCCGATAGCAGGAAAATTTCCCGAATCGCCCGGCAGCACCCGGGGCATGGCCCAAAGAGTTCTTCCCGCTTGTTCCAGGATAAAGTGGGTGCCAGTCTGGCCTGAAGCAACGGCCGGATTTAACGTAGACCCGCCGATCAAGTACGACAAACTCCAATGGGGCTGTCTGAGAATAGACGGCCCTGTTGCGGTAACAGTAAATTCCGGGCAGCCTCCAAGTGAACGGCTTTCAATCCGAGTTGTCCAATGCTGGAAGTTAGTTACTTTTTGCCAGGGAACAACAGCAATGCAAGCGTCAGCCTCCCAAAACAGTGAGTCGAAAACAGCTCATGGTTCACCATTGCCCACATCGGAAGCAGCCCAGTCAAACCGTCCCAAAAGTATTGACGCTCCGTGCTGGCGTGGCTTTTCGACCAGGGTTGAGGATATCGCAGAAAATGCCCGGTTTCTCAACCGTGTCGTTACGGCAACTCGCAATGAAGTGGTAGGAAACAGCCATCTTGTCACGGATTTTAGCCTACATTATCCCAGCCTGAGGCCAGTCGATCTGGTAAGGATGACATTGCATCGCGGTTCTTTTGTTACCGGGCAGGTGAAAAAAATGAATTTGGGCTACCAGTGTTTACAGGGAATATTTCGACAAAACCATGATCTATCCCAGATCAGAACCAGCGATATATATTTCAAGTTCTCTTCAAAAAACGGTTTTGGTGATTGTGGCCCCCAGGTTTATCAGTGTCGGCAAAACCTGTTAAAAGCAGGTGTTCCCGCTGATATTATCTGGGTGCTCCAATTTGCTAACAGACGCAACAGTGATACTCCACATGATGGGCATTGTATCCTGTTAATTGCCGATAACCAGTCTATGGAGCGGTTGTTTGATCAAATGAATATCGTTACCGCTAAATACGGTGTTGAATATAAAAAACGACCTGGAATTGCCATGGATGTTGCGGATTTTTTTTTCTTGTTACAGGAAAAACTACCAAATTTGATTTTTGTTGATCCTTTTAATGATCGGATTATTCCGGGTGATGAGTTAAATACAACCCCTGTAGAAATTTTTCTCAACTTTGGGTTACGCGGAGACTACTCTGTTTCTTTTACGGGGAGTAATGATTACCCCCCGATTTCAGATGATGAGATTGAATCTTTTGAGCGGAAAATTAAGGGTGATAAGAAAGCGGTAAAAGCTATGCAGGATATTAAAACGGTAGTACATAATATTAAGTTAATCATTTTAATCAACGCCTCAGAGATTGCTTTACAACTTAAACAAAAGATAATCGTCAGTATCGACAAGTCAGAATTTGGCCTCGCTTTTCGTCAATGCGCTTATTATAAAGCCAACAGCGTATTCGATTACTTGTATGATCATGCAGGCGAGCTGGATTTTGATCTTAATTCATCCGGAAATTCTGGCAATACTGCGCTTGATTATGCCAAAAAATCGGGTAATTCCCATGCCATCGCCCGGCTGGAAGCATTCTTAGGGTAGACATTAAGCGCCTACTCCCAGCTTCGAGAAGTTGAAGACGGAACCACGAAGGACACGAAGAGCACAAAGAAGAGATTTTCTTTTCCTTCGTGCTCTTTGTGTCCTTCGTGGTTCCATTCAAAAGCCATTTAAAATGGAGGGGTAAGCTTAATGTCCACCCTAAGTGGAAGCATTAAAAACTGCCCGTACCGGATCAACCTCAATCAAAATTCACCATCCGGAATTCTTGCATTCAGTCGTCTTTCTTCTTCGCCCTCGGGTGAGCCTTATCATACACCGTGGCCAGATGCTGAAAATCCAGATGGGTATAGATCTGGGTGGTGGAGATATCACTGTGCCCCAGCAGTTCCTGAATTGAGCGCAGGTCACTGCTGGATTCCAGCAGGTGGCTGGCAAACGAATGCCTCAGCATGTGGGGATGAACCCCCACCGGCATGCCCGCTTCCCGGGCAAATTCCCTGATACGATTCTGAATCTGTCGGGTACTGATGCGCCTGCCCAACTTTGACAGAAACAGGGCGCTACCACTCTCTCCCCGAACCAACTGCTCCCGAAAAGTGAGCCAGTGTTGAATTGCCTGCCGGGCTTTGCTGCCCACCGGGATCATCCGCTCTTTGCTGCGTTTCCCAAGCACTTTCACCTGGGAAAACCCATTGGAAAAGCTGTCCAGGTTCAGTGCCGCCAGCTCGGCCAGGCGCAAACCTGACGAGTAGAAGAGCTCCAGAATGGCCAGATCGCGGCACTTCAGCGGATCACCCTCCGCCTGACCATGCGGGTCATCCAACAGGTGATTGACCTGGTCGGCATCCAGCGTCACCGGCAGAGGTCGGCCGGTTTTCGGTGCCCGAAGTCGTTGCGCCGGGTTATTGGTTACCTCCCCCCGGGTTAACAGGTAGTGATAAAAACGACGAAGTGATGAGATCAGCCGCTGCAGGCTGCGACTGGATAACCCCTCTTCGTGCCAGAGTCCCAGCCAGTGCTTTAACTGCTTCTCGGTAATCGTTGCCCACCCCTGAATATCATTGGCGGCAGCCTGCTGCGTCACACGGGCAAGATCACGCTGATAGGCCGACAGCGTATGGGGCGAGTGCTGCTTTTCATAGCGGAGGTAATCCAGAAAAGCCGCTATTGATGGCTGCAGGCCGCTATTAGCCGGAGAATCGGAAGAAGAGTGACTCATGAATGCAGCTGTCGAGCCAAAACTCGACTCAGGATATCGCCCAGATAACTGATAAACAGGGTGCCCATGCTGGCCTTAAAATGGTGTTTATCCTGACTGCCCAGCGCCAGAACCCCAAGCTGCTGCGGTTCACTGAGGGCATAGTTCAGGGGGGCAATGGCCACCGAGCCAACATTGTCGGCCTGCTCCTGAAACAGGAATTCCAGCTCTGCCTGAGTCACCTGACCACAAATGGCTTTGCCACTGGTCATAATGGAACCCAGGGCTTCCACCACCACATCGGTATGTTCAATCCTTACGGGCAGGTTCATCGGTTGGTCACTGAACAGAATCAGCGAATGGAATTCAATACCAAACTCATGGTTAAGGCTGTCACCGATCACTTCCACCAGCTGTTCCAGATCCCTGCACTCCAGCAGGGACAATACCAGCAGCCGCATACGCTCAAACAGCTTTTCATTGGCTTTGGCATTGTCCGCCAGACGGACCAGCTGATGTCGGTAATCCAGGGCCCGTTCCCGCAACAATGCGACCTGACGCTCAACCAGCGAGATCGCATCCCCGCGCTGATGGGGCAGGGTCAGATCCAGCAGCAGATCGTCACGGCCCACAAAAAAATCAGGATGCTCTCTCAGGAAGTCAGCAACCTGCCCGGGTTTCAGAGCTTTCGGCTGATCCAGCGTTTCCTGCTGCTCCCTGTCTGTTTCGACGATCTGTTCGGTCATGGTCTCTGGCCCTTAGGAACTGTCCTGAAATAACTTCCACATTTCCGATGTTATACCAGTAAAGAAAAAACCTTGCCACGGAGCCACAGAGGCACGGAGAAAAGAAAAAATCTTTTCCTCAGTGACTCCGTGCCTCCGTGGCAAAAAAAGGCAGTTATTCAGGTACAATTCCTTAGTAGATTTATAGCCGGGTGTATCCTTCATAAACCCGGGTTGCTGCGCCTGTCATCATAACCGGACTGCCCTCTCCCGGCCAATAAATAGACAGGCTACCCCCGGGCAAGTTCACTTTAACGGTATCGCCCAGCAAACCTTGCAGGCGTCCTGCCACCACAGCGGCACAGGCACCGGTGCCACAGGCGAGGGTTTCGCCAACGCCGCGCTCAAATACCCGCAGGTTAATTTCATCGATATTGAGGACCTGCATAAATCCGGCATTACATTTACGGGGAAAGTCCGGATGGGCTTCAATCATCGGTCCCCAGGTGTCCACGGGGGCCCTGTGCACATCATCCACCCGATAAACGCAGTGGGGATTGCCCATGGACACGGCCGAAACCTCGATAACCTGGCCATCAACCATCAGTGGGTAGGTCACTGAACGCTGCTGCGCATTAAATGGCACCTGCTCAGGTTCCAGCCTCGGCATCCCCATATCCACGCAAACCTCGCCATTGCTCTGAATAGCCAGCTCAATGTTGCCCCCTGCGGTTTGTACCCGGATCCGGTCTCTGCCGATCAGCTTTTTGTCCCGGACAAAACGGGCGAAACAACGGGCACCATTGCCACACTGCTCCACTTCACTGCCATCGGCATTAAAGATGCGGTAGCGAAAATCCATATCAGGATTGGTCGGAGGCTCAACCAGCAGCAACTGGTCAAAGCCGATCCCAAACCGCCGGTCCGCCAGGCGACGGATTTTTTCCGGCGGCAGGCGCAGGTTCTGGGACACCATATCGACCACCATAAAGTCGTTACCCAGCCCATGCATCTTGGTGAAATGTAGCAACATATAGTTCATTCTTTCCTGATACTTTACGACGGCAGCAGGCTTTCTGAGGCAAACTGCTCGGCAACGGTTTCCCGGCGACGGATCACATAGGATTGAGTGCCGTCAACCATGATTTCTGCGGCTCGATTGCGGGTATTGTAGTTGGAACTCATAACAAAACCGTAGGCACCCGCCGAATACACCGCCAGCAGATCACCTTCACGGATGGCCAGATCCCTTGCCTTGCCCAGGAAGTCGCCACTTTCACAAACAGGCCCGACAATATCATACACCTGACTATCCACATCAGCGTGCTGAACCGTATTCACAATGGTATGCCAGGCACTGTAGATGGACGGTCTCAACAGGTCATTCATGGCACCATCCACAATGGCAAAATGCTTCTGCTCAGTCGCCTTGATCAACTCAACGCGGGTCAGCATGATACCCGCCTGGGCGGCAATGGACCGACCCGGTTCCACCACCAGCATCACATCGCCATAGCCCCGCTCAACAAGGCGCTGTTTGACCGACACCAGATAATCGGCAGGTGACGGAATCGTCTCATCCTGATACTGAACCCCCAGGCCACCGCCAATATCCAGATGCTGCAAATGAATCCCCTGAGCCTGCAACTGATCCATTAACAACAGCAGACGATCCAGTGCATCCAGGAAAGGCTCGGTGGTGGTCAGCTGGGAACCAATATGGCAATCAACACCCACCACCTCAATATGGCTCAATTCAGCAGCCCGGGCATAAACCACAGGAGCCCGGTTAATATCAATGCCGAACTTATTATCTTTCAGGCCAGTGGAGATATAGGGGTGAGTCCGGGCATCCACATCCGGGTTGACCCGCAGGGAGATGCGGGCCATTTTATTCATCGCCAGCGCTTCTTCCTGAATGCGCTCCAGCTCCTGTTCTGATTCAATATTGAAGCAGTGGACACCCACTTCCAGCGCCCGCCGAATTTCATGACGCTGCTTGGCCACCCCGGAAAACACCACCCTGGCGGGATCACCGCCTGCCGCGAGCACCCGTTCCAGCTCCCCGACCGAGACAATATCAAAACCAGCCCCCAACCGGGCCAGAACATTCAGCACCGCCAGATTGCTGTTCGCTTTTACCGCATAACAAATCAAATGGGGGCTGTCAGCCATGGCCTGATAATAAGCTTGGTAGCTGGCTTCCAGGGCTTGCCTGGAGTAGACATATAAAGGCGTACCATACTGGCGGGCCAGCTGTTGCACCGGAATCTCTTCGGCAAACAGCTCGCTACCGGCCGCTGGTCCAGAGGGCTGAAAAGTAAACCACTCCATAAGGTGACTGTTCCCCATTTCACTTATTTATTGATGTAATTAGCCAGAACTTCTCTTTATTCAACGACTGTTTCTTCCAGAACAGCCGACGCATCAGCCAGTGATGATACTGGCTGATAAAGGTCACCTTTCTGACCACAGCCTGTGAGCAGCAGCACGAAAAACGCAGCAGCGGCCAATGCAGAAGTTTTCAGCCGATGGTCAGCAGTGAACAATCTCATAATCTGATCCTTAATTCTGAATAGGCCACAGTATAACTGCCTAATTGGCGATGGCTCTAGCCCGGATATTTCATAAACGTGCTCCCGTTCTCGCTTGTCCTTTGCTGCTCTAAGGGAGTTTTGCTCAGTCGACCGTACTCCCCGGTACGGCGCTCCCTCACAAAATCCCTTAGAGCAACAAAGTCCCGCGCGAGATTCGGGGCAGTTTATGAAATACCCGGGCTAGTTAAAATGGCTGAGGGCTTTTTTTAGTATTGAAGTTATTCTGTATGTGGTGGCAGCGCTTTCTTTTCATGGAAGGCTCTATCAGCAACGTCGGAAGCAGGCTAAAATTCCCCCATTCAGATTAAATTGCACCGAGACAGGAATGAAAGAGCGTCAATATAACGAACTTCTGGATGGCCTGATGCTGGCCATTGAAGACGCCATAGACGATGCCGGACTGGACATTGACTATGAAACGTCAGCAGGTATTCTCACGTTAACCTGTGAAGACAACAGCAAAATTATTCTCAGCCGCCAGACCCCGCTGCTACAGCTATGGATGGCCGCCCGCAGTGGTGGATTCCATTTTGACTACGATGAAGAGCAGGGTGACTGGCTGCTTGATGGCCGGGGAGACAACTTTCTTGCGGTGCTCAACCGCTGCCTTACCGAACAAACAGGCGACGCTGTTCAGCTATCTATTTAGGAATTGTCCTTAAATAACTTCCACATTTCGATGTAATCTACCAAATGAGCATTTGCCACGGAGGCACAGAGGCACGGAGTAAAGAAAAAAAATCTTTTCCTCTGTGTCTCTGTGCCTCCGTGGCAAAAAGAGGAAATTATTCGGGGACAATGCCTTAGCGCCCTTCTTTCCGCGAGTTGTTCCGGAATAAGTTCCGTGTTTGTCTGAAGCATAAGTTAATGTCGCCTCCCGCTTCCTGCAAAATTACAAGTCGCCCGTCTTTTTCGGGCAGCGCTGAAACTTCATATTTATTGTCAAAATTCCCATGGCACGACATTCATGGCCTATACTCCAGCCGGTTTGTGACAGCCTCTTCTGGTATTGGTTCTTTACCATCAGGACAAGATTAGAAAACCGGAACCATCATCATCTGCTCTTCTATCTTACTAAACACCCCAGGCTGTCACCCTCTCCCAGTCAATATCATCCTGATAGGCTCTGGGACGGATCAATACAATAAATAAAAACCTTCTGCTTCACTGGGTGATGACTCAGAAGCTGCGATAGAGGGTTGCAGGAGATTGCTGGAGACAACACTGAAGCTCTTAAAAAAACATCAGTAGCATCGGGAGGTCATCACTATGAGTAACCTGTACAAAACGGACTTTTATCAGTGGACCCGTCAGCAAATTGATTTACTGAAAAAAAACAAGTTTCGGGCTCTGGACCTGGAGAACCTGATTGAGGAGGTAGACGACCTTGGCCAGGAAAAGGTCAACACGCTGGAAAATCATCTGACCCGGATCCTGGTGCTTCTGCTCAAATGGCATATTCGCACCTTCAAAGAAGACCTGCATGCCTTGAATCGCTGGTACCGTAGCTGGTTTATGGTGATTGATTACAGCCTGGAAAAAGAACGGGCGATTGCTAAACGACTGTTGATGAAAAACCCCAGCTTGTATGAACTGTTGGATGAAAGCCTGCTGGAATGTTATCCCATTGCCTGCCGGGATGCTTCCCGGGAGCTGGAAATACCGGAGGATGAGTTCCCGGATACCAATCCGTGGACCATGGAACAGATTATGACAGATGGGTTTCCGCCAAGGCCGGAGTAGGTTTTGAAACCATGATGAACACTTGGGTTAGCCTGCCAGCCTCGCTCCAGACTTATCGGGCACAACCAGATCAGTGCTGCCTGAGCCGGTCAACAATCCACGTTTTAATCAGCGCCTGACGGCTGATGCCGATTGCGCTGGCTTCTTTATCCAGTTCATTGACAACCCATGCAGGAAAGTCAATGTTAACCCTTTTGGCTGCAAGGTTGGGCCGTTGAGGATGGTCGGTGTCGAAGAATTCCAGTACGTCTTCGCCATCGTCGAATTTTTTATCAATATCACTGGCTTTCATAAAGGTTCACCTCATTTTTTCTGGATCGGCGTACTGAGATAATTCTGAGACAGTCTCCCCGTTGTGTCGCTATGGCGGTCCAGTGTTTAGTTGTTATTTTACCGATAAAGAGTAATCGTTCCTCATCGGTCTTTACCTTCGATTGCAGGCAGATCAGTCTATCGTCCTCCCATAAGTTAGCCGCCTGCGCAAAGTCGATGCCATGCTTATCCTTGTTGGCAAGACTTTTTTCTTCATCGTATTCAAATTGGGTATTACCCATTTTTAATACCATAATAATGTATAAAAAGGATAAATATAACCTATAAATCTCAATTAACAAGCTAGAAGGGCGTCTTCGGACAAGCCGGGTCGCGTTCCAGCAGAGGACCGTGGGAACGTGGTACTGTGCATGACGGTTGGTTCAGGTGTCAGCGCTTATGGGAACCGATCTACGTCAAAACGCAAAAAACCCGCAGGAGCGGGTTTTTTGTTGCCGGAAAGTCCGGCGCATTGCTGCTAAGCAACCACTTCGGTATTAGAAGTAGTAGCGAGCTTGCAGAACCATTTTGTCATCAACGTCCTTGCCATCTTTATCTGTACTCTTTTCAAACTGGTAAGTACCGGACAGCTGAACTGGGCCCTGGGTGTAAACAACAGCCATTGGGAAGTGCTTGATTTCAGCCTTGCCTGGGTTAGAGCTTTCGTCTTTCAGCTGGTTGTAACCACCTTCAACCTTGAACATTTCGTTCAGCTGGTAGCTGGCATAAAACTCAACACCTTCAGCTTTTTCAACACCATCTAGAACTGCACGATTTTTCAGCTTGGCATAAGTAACAGCTGCATAGATCTTGTCAGCTTCAAACTTGGCACCAACGATTGTAGACTTGGCTTTGAAGTTATCTTCTTCAACAGTAGTTACAGGAGCGCTTGTAACTTCAGTAACAGTGCCGTTAACTTTTGCTTGGTTGTAAGCTGCACCGATACTAAAGCCCATTGGCAGATCATAACTAGCAGCAATAGCGTAAGAGCCATCACGTTCTACATCAGTGGTTACTGTATCAGTAACTACAAATGAGTTATCCATATTTACTACAGTTGCTGACTCAGTCTTCTTACCTACCTGCATTTGAGCGGAGATGTTAAGGCCCATGAAGCTGTGGTTATACTGCAGAGCGTCTTCAGCACGGGCAGTACCCAGGAAGTCACCGTCATCACCATAGTAACCGGAAGCATCACCACCAGCAGCAGCGAACTGATCAGTGTAACCAGCAACTTTACCGTAAGAAGACCATTGCTGACCGTACGTGATAGAACCCAGCTGGTCATTCATGGCACCAACGTAGGCCTGACGCTGCCAGAAGAAATCGTCTTTAGAGCCGTCAGTGTCGAAACCCCACTCTGCTTTAGCAAAAACAGTAGTAGCTTCTGTCATCTTGTGCTCGAAAGCAAAGTTGATACGGCTGCTGTCACCCATATGGCCTTTGTTGTCGCCCTGATCAACATAACGCAGATCGAGGTAACCGCCGATGGTAGCTTTGTTAGTGCCATCGTCTACGACAGTAACAGCCATAGCCTGGCCAGCCATCATGGAAGCAACAACAGCTGCAAGAATTTTCTTTTGCATGGAGCTTACTCCTGAAATTGTGTGTGATGTGTGTGCTTTTTTCTGTCGCCTTTCTTCTTATGCATAGCCCGGGGCAAAAGCCCCGCACCGATGCGGACGACTTAATTTGGGCGCAATTATTCAAGAGTTTTTAAACCAAGGTCACATTACATAATCGAATTTGCTTATGATTTTTTTTGTTGTCGCAAGAATGAAAAGCAAACAGCATTTGATAATAAATAATCAGGGAAAGTACGTAGGCTTTGAAGGATAAGGGATTGGAATAAATCACTAAAAAGAGAGTGAGTAGAAATAATCAAATAACCGGGTAGGTGAATGCCGAGATAGGGGATAAAATACGGCATTCCCGGTGAATAGAAATTTACATTCCGTTGATGTACATCAGCGCTGAAATAATCAAAGCCAATACGCAACCAGTTTTCTGCTAAGGGGCTGCTACCAGCCAAACAGCTTCAGGTTTCTGGCCGGACGAAAGTTGGTTGAGAGAACGGCATGTTGATTCGGGTTGTACCTGGCCTCGGCATGCAGTTTCTGGTCACGGAGCAGGGCCGGAATGTTTCTCACATAGAGGTTATGGTAATACACCTCTTTCAATGTCTTGATCATTCGGTTGCTAAAGTCCCCCTGGCTGCTCCAGGCGATAATACCGGGGCTTGGTAAAAAAGCATCGGCTGCGGTTTCTCTGTCGCGGCTGGCGGATATCACCATCATATAGGCAGGAATGTCCCTGTCTTTTCCTGTATCAATTTCTTCGATAATATCCGGATGCAGCGAGTTATAGATATACCGATAGGGCAGGTCAAACATGGTGCCAGAGTGGCAGGTGTCAACGAAGATCAGCAGCCTTGTGCTGTTATGAAAGCGTTTGAAGGCATGATGCAGTTCATCATCGGAAATAACATCGCGACCACAGACCAACAGCTCATCCATTTGGTCTAACTCATCACCGCTGGTATCCGGTCGACGGGTACCGTGTCCGCTGAAACTGATGACGATTCGATGTGGCCCGGCTTCACTGTGGGTTTGCTCTGCCAGACGTTCAATTTCCGAGAGGACGATGGATTTTTTGAGTGGGCCAAGTCGATCAGTTTGTACCTTCAGGGAAGTTGTCGGGATGCCCTTGCTGGTAGAGGCCCAGTTAAAAAAGTTCCAGGCATCATTACGGCAGCCACCTAATGTTGGTACTTCCGGGATCTGATCGTAGTTTTGCCCGGTAAACAGTCCCTTGATCAGATGCATATTTTCAAACTCAAAATAGAAGTCAGTGTCCAGTGGACACTGGTTGTCATAACAAACGGTCTGATTATCGGGCAAATTTGAATTGAAAGAGCAGTAAGCGTGTAGTGGTGATAGCAGTATTGATAACAGACAGATAAGCTGTGTGATCGTGCTGAAAACAGCCTGCTGAATTCGGGCTATACAGAAAGTGAGCATGGTATGCCTCATGCTTGAGAAGTGATGAGTGACGGGTAAAGACATCTGGTACGCGGTTTCAATGTAATTGATGGGTTCTCTGTCAATGACGCCCAAACTCCGTTCGTCCTGAGCGGAGTCGAAGGATGCTCAGGGTGAACGGCGATTGTTCATATCAAACTCATTGAAATATAGTGGTAAATCGCAGAAAAAAAACAACGGACCATGCTTGCAAGCTGAACAGCTTTCCTTATAATCAGCCGCGTCTGGTGAGGGATGAAGTTCTTTCCTGATTCAGATGTTGATGGTGGGCGTAGCTCAGTTGGCAGAGCTCCGGATTGTGATTCCGGCGGTCGAGGGTTCGAGCCCCTTCGCCCACCCCATCTTCCCTCCTTTGCTTCCAATTCTCACCTCCACGATTGTTGATCCTTCAGCATCTTTATAAATATGTCGTATTTTGCCTGGTAGAAATCAGCCAGCTGCAGGTCAGGTTCTATTCGTTCGTGGTAGCGACTCATGGCTCTCATGGCCTCCTCAATACTGTCGTAGATACCAGCGGCCACCGCTGCGGTGATGGCTCCGGACAGCAGCATATTTTCTCTCTCTTCCGGAATGGCAGCAGGAATATTGAGAATGTTGATATGTTCAGTGAGCAGTCGTTGGTTCTTTGCCAATCCCCCGGTGGGGATGAACAGTTCAATGTGATACCCGGCTTTTGTTAACTTCTCTAACTGATAGCGCGCATCCAGGGCCAGGGCCTGAATACTGGCAAGGTACAGCATAGCAAGCGACTGATGACTTTTATCCAGGGTAAGGCCGGTAATCATTCCCCGCTGTGGTTGATCCACTTCAGGCGCGTCGAAGTAAGGGAGGATATGAAGGTGCGCGGTCAGTTTGCTGACACTGTCGGCGTATTCCGATCGATTGTTATCCGCCAGCTCATAGAGAATCTGATTAAGATATTCATGCACCCCGATCCCCAGGCTGACAGAGATATCATAGATTGAGCTGTAAGCCGGGTGTGAGGTAATGATGTGATCAATAAAGGCACCTGCTGCGGTTTGCCTGGCGTATATTAATGAGTAACCTTCCAGCACCGAAGGGTAGGGGCCATCTGCTCCATCGCAGGTCAACATATCCCTGCTGAACGCGACGTAGTTGGACGAAGTTCCACCGATAAAACTGACTCTTCTGGTAATACAGTCCAGTGGTTGCTGACGGTCCGGGTGATTGCTGGCAAGTATCGTGGCAAGGGTACCGCCATAGGCATCAACGATACCTGTGGCAACCGGGGTTCCCTGTTTGAGGTTCAGTTGGTCAGCAGCACTTTGGCACAGACCATCCCCGATGGCTGCACCAATCTCAAGGGATTCACCCTTGAATCGTCCCTCAATATCAATATTCAGCTGGTTCGCAGCCTTTTGGGTAAAGATATGACTGATTGAATCAGGGGTTCTGGTCAGACAGGCCGTTAGCTTCCAGGTGACATAATCATAGAGGTCGAGGATGCAGGTGGCGGCTTGCCAGGTTTCCGGCGCACACTGGAAGAGCCAGAGTAATTTACTGCCGTTACTCCTGGCGTTGATGCCAGGGCCCGCATGGCCAAATAGTCCCGGGTGCTCTCTGGCAATATAGGCAGCCTGTTGACTGGCGCGGCTGTCCATCCAGCCAAAAGTGTCAGCACGATTGCTCCCGGGCAGGTGAACGGGGTGCATCTGCTGGTCCAGCAGAACCAGGGAGTAGGTGGTATCAATACCGATCCCTTTAATATCCTCCTGATTCAGCGGGTGTTCAGCGATTAATCGGTTAACGCCGGATACCAGGGCTTCCCAGATATTCTCGGAACAGAACTCCATGGTACTGGCTGTTTTCCAGATCAGAAGTGGCTCTTCATTATGGGCAAGGACATGCCCTTCCGGGGAAACAAAAGCGCTGCGCAAACTGTGGGTGCCAACATCGATACTGAGCAAAACAGGCCGCATCTGTGATAATGTCCTTGAAATAGTGTTTCGGGTAAGAATAGCTCCGTTCCTGCATTTGGACAGGGGTGTTTTAAGGTGGGTAAATTCATGCACATGAGCAGGATAATCGGGCATCGGGGGCTGGCAGGGGAGGCACCGGAAAATACCCTGGCAGGCATCAGGCTGGCTGCTGAGCACGGGCTGAAGTGGGTCGAGGTGGATGTTACTCTGGCAGGTGATGGTACTCTTGTGCTTTTTCATGACCGGCGACTGAATCGTACCACCAATAAAAAAGGTCGCGTGAAGACGTTAACCTGCTCTGATCTGGCAACAATAGATGCCGGAAGCTGGTTTTCCGGGCAATTTTCGGGTGAGCAGATTCCTCAGCTCCAAGCGGCGCTTAAACTCATAAAAGAACTTGGGCTTGGGCTGAACCTTGAGCTGAAAACCAATGGCTGTTCAGAGTCGAGGCTGGTAGAAGCGGTGATAAAGACCCTTGCCGAGGTTGAGTTGCCAAAAGATCGGCTATTGGTTTCCAGCTTTAATTATGCGGCACTTGTCCGTTTTTCAGATTGTTCCGATATTCCGGTTGGCTGTTTGTTTGAGCGGCTGCCAATGAACTGGCACAAGAAAGCATTACGGGTCAACGCGGTATCCATCCACCTCAGCAGTAAGCGAACGGCAAAACGACACATTTCGCGAGTGAGGTCCAAAGGCTATGAACTGTATTGCTACACCGTTAACTCTCCGGCGGTTGCCAGACAACTGATTGATGATGGCGTTGATGGTGTGTTTTCTGATTATCCTTTGGCAGATGAGTAAAAGCATGGCTGTTGAAGTCCCGGTGTTGACCGGAGAAATCACGACGCAAAAAAGAACAGGCTGGGTCAGCCTGCTCATGATGATCCTTAAAGCTCGTCCACTTCTCTCAGGTATTTGAACAGCTTTCGTGCCGCCGCCGGTGGCTTATCCTGAGACGCTTCTTTCTGGGCATTACGGACCAGCTGGCGGATATGCTGGTGGTCAGCTTCCGGGTAGTGCTCCAGGTATTCCGTTAATACCGTGTGACTGTCATCATCACGAATCAGCTGGTCACGCCACCGCTCCAATTGATGAAACCGGCGGTTGTACTCTTCACTGGAGGAATCCAGCTGGTTAAGCAGCTCCATGATCGGCTCAATGTCCTGGTCTGCCATCAGTTTGCCAATAAAGCCCAGATGGCGTTTTCTGGCATTGTTGCTTTTGATGCGCTTGCTCTCATCCAATGCTGCACGCAGGCGATCATTCAGTGGCAACTTATCCAGCAGTACCGGTTTCAGTTCCATCAGCCGGGCACCAATGTTTTTAAGCTCATCCATGTCCCGCTTCAGCTCAGATTTGCTGACATAGATAATTTCTTCGGTTTCTTCATCGTCCCAGGCTTCCTGGATACGACGGCTCTTTTTACTCATAGAGAATGGCCATTGATGGGAATCTGCCTGACGTTATTTATCAGAAAGCAGTTCCATGGATGGAAAATGGATTTCCCGGTATTTTACTTCAGAATGCTTCTCAATTGGGATGTTTTTCCGCAACTCCCGTTGTCGTTTTGTAGCGGGCCCGGTGTGTCAGTGCGCTACTGTTATGTATGGAGAGACCGGACATAAATGACAGCTGTCTTGCAACATGGCGTTACCACTGATGCGTCATCTGGCAACTCACGCAGAAATATCTGCCAGAACGTTAAGCACCCTGTCTATCTCTTCCGGCGTATGGTAGTGGACAAAGCCTATCCGCAGTAACCCGTCCCGCTCCTGAAGCTTAAGCCGGTCAAGCAGATCCAGTGCGTAGAAATGGCCGGACCAGGTATAGATACCCTGCCGGGCCAGAAGTTGTGCCAGCCTGGCCGAGGATTGCCGGTGGTGGGCCAGGGCAAAGGTGGGGGTTCGGTCAACCGTGGTATCCGAACCGTATAAGGTGAACCCGGTCATGTGTTTGAGACCATCAAGAAACCGCTGCGACAACTGTTGCTCGTGCTCCTCGATCCAGCTGGCCGACATCTGCAATCCCTTGCGGTCATGGTCAGAACCGGTGAGCCAGCCATGGTATTGAATACAGGCCAGCAATCCGGCAATCGCGGTAAAGTTCTGTGTCCCTGTCTCCCAGCACCAGGGTGGCTGGTCATTTGCAGCCCGGACTTTATAGGGCTTCAGGCTGCCCAACAGCTCTGGCCGACCATACATCACCCCCAGGTAAGGGCCACAGAACTTGTAGGCTGAACAGGTCAGGAAATCCACATTCAGAGCCTGCACATCCGGTAACCGGTGGGCGGTGTAGTGAACGGCGTCAACATGAACCAGCGCATTCACGGAGTGCGCAGCCCTGATCAGTTCGGATGCCGGGGTGATGCTGCCGGTCACGTTAGAGGCCAGGGTAAACGCCACCAGTCGTGTTCTGTCAGACAGCAGGCGCTCAAGCTCAGTGACGCAGAGATTTTGACTGGCGGTAAAATCCATCGTCCGGACCGTACATCCCCGTTCCTCTGCCGCCAGCACCCAGGGGGTGATATTGGCGTCATGGTCCAGCGATGAAACAACAATCTCATCACCCTTGTGCCAGGTTCTGGCGATGGCTCTGCTCAGCGCCAGGGTCAGGGAGGTCATATTGGCACCGAAGGCAATGCTGTCAGCAGGGGCATTTAATAACTGCCCTGCGGCCTCCCTTGCCCGTTCCAGCAGTGCCATGGTTTCTTCACTGGTGGCAAAAAAACCACCCAGATTGGCAGAACCCGTTTGTTGGTAGTCCGACATGGCGCTGATCACCGATATCGGAACCTGGGTACCTCCCGGCGCATCAGAATAGACTGCCCGCTGGTTTCCCTCTAGCCGCTCAAGGGCTGGAAATTGCTCTCGGATGCGCTGGAGGCTGGTTGAGTTATGCTGTTTTTCCACTGTTCATCCTCCAGGGTTACCGTAATAACGAAAACATCCCGATGCCCGGAGACTTCGCCACTGCTGACCTGAAGCGCAGAGGTGTAGTGATAGACCCGACGGTCATTGCAGTAAACAATATCCCCGGGCAACAGCGTAGCACTATAGGCAGGTTTTTGTTCCGGATGATAAAAAATTCCAGTCTCTGCACCCTCGACGTTTTTGCGGTCAGTGCAGATGATGGCGATCAGGTCGAAGCCATCCTGGTGAATGCCTTCCGGCACTGGCAAACCGTGATCGGCACCGGAGCAGGTGATCCGGATTTGATGCACGCCATAAACGGTACGTGCTGGATCAAGACCGAAAAAACCGTTTACCTGCCTGAACAGGGATTGAAATTCCGGCAGCTCCGTCAGGGCCGGTTCAATTTCAGCAAATTCCCGTAGAATGTCGCCACTGAGATAATTGACAGAACGGGACTGGACAAAGTCATCGTGGGGTAATCTTTCCAGGCATTCTGCAGGCCCGGTAAAGCGGGAGTAGCGGCGAAAACGGTAGTGACCACTGACATAAGGGTCAGCGGCAAGATTGGCAAAAAAAGGCGCAAAAGCGTTCAGGTCAAGATCGGTCAGCCGCTGATGTGAAAAGGTAAAATCAGGTGAAATAAGAGCCATGGTCGCCCTCCTGCCATTACTGATGCTGTTATACAGTGTTTGCAACATAATAGACGACATAATCGCTAGTGCAGCTAAGCGCTGTTACCAATACCGTTCGTCCTGAGCTTGTCGAAGGACCCATAGGGCCTAAAGGAGGAAACTCCGGACTCTGATAGATCGTGCCAAGCACCCTTCGACTCCGCTCAGGGTGAACGTGGTGTACGGGTAATAACGCTTAGCCGCACTAGCTGTTCATTTCCGCTACGCAGCGTGCCTAGGAGGCTGTCCGAGAATAGACTGCCCTACTGCGGTGGCAGCAAATTGGTCTAAAAATTCCGTTTTGTTCGGCAAATAGCCCCGCTATTCACCTCACAAAACGAAATTTTTATCCTCAATTTTCTGCCATCCTCGCTACGGGCGCTATTCTCGGTCAGCCTCCTAGTGAAGCTGGACAAGCGTTTTTTTTACCGGTTTGGCATCAGCTGCCATTGCCTTCGAATGGTCATTCTCCGTCCTGACGCTTGAGATCATCTGTATTGCCCAGCTTAAGGTATTGCATGAATCACCAGTTAGTTTAGATAAATGAGTGCACAAGGCTCTCTGCGCAAGTCTGCATCTTAATTACCTGCTTTTAGGGCAGATCCCGAATAAGTCAGCGGCTGGTATAAATAGTTCTTCATGGGATACGGCAGCGGCAGGCAGTCAGAGCCTGATGCCAGGACTTTTGCCAAGGGCACCCGGTTCTCTACCAGCCTTGAACGAATGCAGGTTCGGGCGCAGGCCATTAGCCTCATCGGTTGATAAGCAGGAATGTAATTGTGCAGGGCATCAACAACGCCTCTGGCTGCAGCAATGTCCAGCGCGGTTTCACCAGATGCATTGGGAATATTGGTATGGGCACCATTAGCCAGCAGACTGTCAACGATCTCCGGCCATCCATGTTGAAGCGCCCGATGCAGTGGGGTATTGCCTAAACTGCCGGGTTTATTGGGATTAGCTCCATTGGCCAGCACGCTATGGAACAGGCTGCTGATGTTGAAATGGAGGTAGTAATGCAGAGTCCAGTTAAGTGGAGTCTGACCCCACGGGTCAGGAATATCTGGATCGGCACCTCCTTGCAGTAAAGTGTTAACGCCCGAAATTTTGCATCCAATTACCGCTAAGAGCAGCGGAGTATGGCTCGTGCAGTCAATGGCGTTGATATAGGCACCTCTGTCAAGCAGGCAATTCACGATCTTGGTGATCGCTGTCGCATCGCTGGAAAAAGTGGCCAAATGCAGCGCTGTGCGACCATCATCGTCACTGGCGTTCAGGTCAGCTCCCCTGTCCAGCAACAAATTGAGGGTTTTATAGTTGCCCAGCTTTGCAGCTTCTAGAAAAGGCGTAGTGTATTTTCCCTCCAAATAGGGGATGTGAAGATTCGGGTCTGCTCTGCGATCCAGCAGCGCCTTGACGATATCTGTATCTTCCAGTCTGCCGACGGCCCAATACAGAGGGGTAGAGCCACCCGCATCGCGGATATTGGGGTCAACGCCCTGGTCCAGCAAATAGTTGACAGTGGCCAGGTCATTACGCAAGATTGCCCGTTCCATCAACTTTGCCATATCAGTTGTCGCTGCAGGCAACTGCCTGCTGCCTGAGACAGCCACTGCAGATTCTGAATGATCAACCTCTGTCGTGTTATCAGGCAGCGGGAGATCGACAGCAGATGTGGATTCCACGCTGGCATCGGCCACCATTTCCTGCGAATGGTCATGCTCCGTTCTGACGCTTGAGAACATTGTCGTATTCCTGCTCAAGATACAAAAAAACAGCAAATCGCTTAAAGAAAATAGTACACAAGCCGGAATCTTAATGACCTGCTTTCGGACAATTCCTAAAGAGTCAGCGGCTTGTGTAAATAAGTTCTTATGGGATTGGGCAGCGGCAGGCAGTCAGAGTCTGGTGCCAGGGCTTTTGCCAGTAGCGACTTGTTCTCTATCAGCCGTGAACGAATGCAGGCTCGGGCGCAATTCGATAGCGTCATCGGTTGATAAGCAGGAATGTAATTGTTCAGGATATCCAGGCCTTTGGCTGTAGCAATGTTCCGTGCGGTTTCACCACGCGCGTTGGGAATACCGTCATTGACACCATTGGCCAGCAGAATCTCGACAACCTCTGGCCGGTTTTTTTCAAGCGCCAGATGCAGTGCGGTATCGCCTATCCCGTCGGGTATATTGGGGTTGGCTTTATTGGCCAGCAAGCAACTGACCATACTGCAGACTTCGGAATCGGGGGCGTTTATAATAGCATTGGTAAGTGGGGTGATACCCCAGAAGTCAGCAATATTTGGATTGGCACCTGCTTGCAGTAAATTGTTAACAACCGCAGTGCTGTAGTGATCTACCGCATGGTGCAGTGGGGTCTGGCCCTTACGGTCAAGGGCATTTAAATCGGCCCCGCTGTCCAGCAGGCAGTTCTGAACCTTAATGATCGTTGTATCGTCGTTAGATAAAAAAGCGGCCACATGCAATGCTGTCAAATCCAAGTTGTCATGGGCGTTCACGTTGGCTCCCTTGTCCAGCAACAACATGAGGGCTCGGTGATCGCCCAGGATTGAAGCTAACGACAAAGGCGGGTAATTGGGGGCAGGAAGATTCGGGTGCGCCCCATAATCCAGCAGCGTCTTGACAATATCTTTCTGTTTGCCTATGGCCAAAAGCAGGGGGGGAGAGCCGGACTGGAAGTGGGTATTGGGTTCAAAGCCCTGAGCCAGCAGGTAGTTGATGGTGGCCAGGTCATTATCCAAAATTGCTGATTTCATCAACTTTGCCAAATCAGCCGTTGCTGCAGGCAACTGGCCATTGTCTGAGCCAGTTACGGTGGATAGGGATTGCTCGCTGGCATCGTCTACCATTTCTTCCGAATGGCCATGCTCCGCAATAGCGCCCGGGTACATCGATGGTTTTCCCCTTCAAGGCATACAAACAACAGCAAATCGCAGAACGAAAAATAGTCTACAAGGTTCAATGCGCAAGCCCTGGCTAACAGGAGCTTAATCAACCGGGCCGCACACCCCGATGAACGAGCAACGAAATGTCAATAGACCCCAAAGAGCGTTTTATTGATCATCTATCTGATGCATTCTTAACTTCACAGCGGCACAATAGTTGAAAACCCCCGTAGGCATAAACACAACAGATCAGGTGCAATCATGGGCGAACCTTCCAATGCAGTGCTGGATCCACGAAGTGAAGAGACCAGGCTGAAAACACTGGCCGGTGATATTCTGGCAGAGGCCGCCAGACAGGGAGCGGATGCCTGTGAGGTGGGCATCAGCATGGATGCCGGCCTGTCGGCCAGCGTCCGTATGGGCGATGTTGAAACGGTTGAGTTTAACCGTGACCAGGGGCTGGGCATTACCGTCTATCTGGGTAAACGAAAAGGCTCTGCCAGTACTTCAGACAGCAGTCCAAAGGCTATCCGTGAAACGGTAAAAGCCGCCTGCGATATTGCCCGTTACGCGTCCGAAGACCCTTATGCGGGTTTGGCTGACCCCGTGTTAATGGCTGACGGTGATGCGTTGCCGGATCTTGACCTGTATCACCCCTGGGGAATCGATGCCGGGCAGGCGATTGATCTGGCCATGCAATGTGAAGATGCCGGACGCGCTTTCAGTAATAAAATTGTCAATTCCGACGGTGCCAGTGTCTCCAGCCATCAGGGTTGCCGTGTCTATGGCAACAGTAATGGGTTTATTGGCAGCTATGTGTCCAGTCGCCACAGCCTGAGTGCTGTATTGATTGGTATGCAGGGTGATGAGATGCAGCGGGATTACTGGTACACAGTAAGCCGTAATGCCAACGAGCTGGAAAAAGCGGTCGCTGTGGGTAAGACAGCGGCGGAACGTACGGTGCGCCGACTGGGAGCCCGAAAAGTAGGTACTGCCGAGGTGCCGGTACTGTTTGCACCGGAGGTGGCTTCAGGTCTTATTTCCCATTTTCTCGGGGCGATCAGTGGTGGCAGCCTTTATCGACAGGCCTCTTTCCTGTTGGATCACCTGGGCAAGCCGGTGTTCCCAGAATGGATGCGTATCCATGAGCAACCATTGCTGAAAAACATGCTGGGATCCGCCAGCTTCGATAATGATGGGCTGGCGACCTATGCCAAGGACTTTATTACGGACGGTGTGCTGCAGCATTATATTTTAAGCACCTATTCTGCCCGCAAACTGGGCATGGACAGTACTGCCAATGCCGGTGGTGTTAATAACCTGTTTGTACAAAGCAATGCGGGCGATCTTGATGCGCTACTGAAACAGATGGGAACCGGGCTGCTGGTTACCGAACTGATGGGGCAGGGGGTTAATACCGTTACCGGTGATTATTCCCGTGGTGCCGGTGGCTTCTGGGTCGACAATGGCGAAATTCAGTTCCCGGTGTCAGAAGTGACGATTGCTGGCAACCTGAAAGATATCTACCGGAATATTGTTGCCGTGGGTAATGATGTAGACAAGCGTGGGAATATCCAGACCGGTTCAATTCTGATCAGCAGTATGAAGCTGGCGGGTGAGTGATTGCTAAAAGACAAAAGAAGGGAACCACAAAGACACAAAGACACAAAGATTTTTTGGGTTTTTGTGGTTCAATGGTTAAAAGCTATTCTCGGACAGCCTCCCGGGGCATGGTTTGTAAGAGCTTTGTTCTTACTAATCTTTTGCTCTTCTTTGTGTCTTTGTGCCTTTGTGGTTCAAAGCGCTACCCATAGAAAACAGTGGCCAGCCCAAGGAATGAGAGGAACCCCACCACATCGGAAATCGTGGTCAGGATAATACTGCCAGCAAGGGCTGGGTCAATATTTAATGATTTCAGTAAAACCGGCAGCATCGCACCGGTGACCACGGCAACACTCAGGTTGATCACCATGGCGCAGGCGATCACCAGGGAAATAATCGGGTCATCAAACCAGAACCAGGCGATGGTGGCCACCAGGGTGGCCCACAACAACCCGTTGAGAAAACCGGCAACCAGCTCCCGGCTCAGCAGCCAGCGGAGGTTGGTCGTACTGATTTGCCCCAGCGCCATACCCCGGATCACCAGGGTCAGGGCCTGACTGCCGGCATTACCCCCCATTCCCGCAACAATCGGCATCAGTACCGCCAGGGCCACCACTTTATCGATGGTTTCCTGAAACAGACCAATTACCGAAGCGGCAATAAAGGCAGTAATCAGGTTGAAGCCCAGCCAGACCGCCCGGCGTCGTGCAGTTCGCAGGGGCGGGGCGAAGGTATCTTCATCATCATCCAGACCGGCCATGCTCATCATGGAGTGTTCGGCCTCTTCCCGGATCACGTCTACTACATCATCGATGGTGATCCGTCCAAGCAGTTTGCCACTGTCGTTCACCACCGGGGCGGAGAGCAGATCCTGCCGTTCGAACAGCTGGGCTACCTGGGTATCCTGCATATCTGCCGGAATCGGGTCCAGATCGGTTAACATCACCTGCCTGACGGTAGCGCCCGGTTCGGTTGTCAGCAATAAGGTCAGGGGCAGGCGGCCGATGTATTCATCCCGGCGATTGACCACCAATAGGCTGTCTGTGCTATCCGGAATGCCTTCATGACGGCGCAGGTAACGAAGCACAACATCAACGGTGTTATTGGGGCGCACCGTAATGGTGTCGGTGTTCATCAAGCCACCGGCGGAATCCTCCGGATAGGCCAGAACAGCCTCAACCCGCTGCCGGTCCTGACTGTTCATGGAGTCCAGCACCTGCCGGGTGATGGTATCAGGCAGCTGCTGCAGCAGGTCGGCAATGTCGTCAACATCCTGACCTTGAGTAATGGCTTTCAGTTCGGCAATGTTCATCTGGTCAAGGAAGAACTGGCGAACGTCTTCGCTCAGTTCCTGTAGCACATCGCCTTCCTGTTCACGGTCAATCAACCGCCATAACAGGCTGCGTAACTTCGGTGGGGAGGACTCCAGCAAATGCGCGGTATCAGCAGGGGGCAAGGTGTTCAACATGGTGCGCAATTCTGCAGAGACACCGTGTTCAAGAGCATCATTAAGTTTTTTCAGCTCGGCTTCGCCGATGCTCAATTGCAGTTGCTGCGCCATTATTGTCTGCCTGAATGATCTGGCTGAATAGTTTCTGCGCATCCGGTAAAGGCCGGATGGTCAGGAAAAATGAAAGATGATCTCTATGGTAATTGCAGTGGCTACTCCCCGGGGGGAGTCTGTTATTCTTCTTCACCAAAGCGGTCATCAATCAGCTCGCACAGGGCAAGGCAGGCGGCCTCTTCATCATGGCCATCACAATGGAGCTCAAGCTCCGAACCCTGTCCTGCCGCCAGCATCATAACCGCCATGATACTCTTGCCATCCACCTTGCGCCCATTGAATCCGATTTCGATCTCACTGGCAAACGCCGATGACGTGGAAACAAACTTGGATGCCGCCCGGGCGTGCAAGCCCAGTTTGTTAATGATTTTTTTTCGATAGGTAATCATTATTCGTGAAGCTCTCTGTGTCTAACCTGAACCCGATCCAGTTTACTGGTAAACAGGGTGCCCAGTGTTTTACCAATATAGACTGAGCGGTGCTGCCCTCCAGTGCAACCGATGGCAATCGTCATATAACTGCGCTGGGCTGACTCAAAGCGCGGGAGCCATTTTTCGATAAAGGCACTGATATCATCCACCATTTCGATCACCAGGGGATCATCCTTCAGAAAGTCGATAACCGGCTGCTCCAGGCCTGTGTATTTTCTCAGGGATTCGTCCCAGAAAGGGTTGGGCAGGCAGCGCACATCGAAGATAAAGTCGGCATCTGAAGGAATGCCGTTTTTAAAGCCAAACGATTGAAAAAGAACCGTCACACCGCTTTTCTGATCAGCGCAGAACTCCTGTTTGATCATGTCCCGCATCTGATGAACAGAGAGCGATGTGGTGTCGATTTTCAGGTCTGCCTCAATCAGCACCGGCCTCAGCAGCTTTTTTTCTAACGCGATGGCTTCTCTGAGCGACGTCTGGTCATTACTGAGCGGGTGCTTTCTGCGTGTGGCGCTGTAACGGCTGACCAGCTTTTCGCTGTCGGTGTCCAGGTACAGTACCTGACAATGGATGCCTTTGTTCCGAAGGGACTTCAGCAGATCAGGAAAGTTATCCAGAGTTCCGGGCAGGTTTCTGATATCAATGCTGACGGCCATCCTGGGGGGCGTTGAATGATGGCCTTTCAGGGTATCCGGCAATTGGTTCAGCATACTGGCCGGAAGATTGTCGACACAATAAAAACCCTCATCCTCAAGGGTGTGCAGAGCTGAACTTTTTCCAGAACCGGAGCGCCCGCTGATGATGATAAGTTTCATAGCTGTTCCTTTATGCTTCTGAGCGTATAGGTATTGAAAGCTGACCCTTCCTCTATTAAAGCAACTTTTGATCAAGAAGCCTACCGGATACCGTTGACCTGAGATGGAAAAAGCAAACCGATGGCAAAGATAGCCGGAGTTGCTGGAAATCCTGTTAATCAAAAGGTGTTTTATGGCTGACAGCGCCTGGTTGCGGGATTCTACCAGGGTACGGGATATAGGTCAGGCTATTGGTTTTTCCTGATTCTAATGAGTGCGGGAAACTCTGTTAGCGCTTCTGACAATGCTGTCATTCATTTAATGGGAGAATAATCCTAGAGTTTAAATCACAAGGAGATCAGTGAGAGAGGTTAATTAAATAATCGCTCTTAATTGTATGAAACAATCCTATCTTGTTAAAGGAGTAACGTCATGGACGCACCACTGACTAAACCAGTATTACCCGCAATTACTTATCAACCATTAGTTGAAACTGCTAAAAATAAATTAGTTGAAACGACTGAACATCCATTAGCTGAAAAAACTTCTCAACCAGTTCCAGTTCCGGGTCCGCGTGAGAAAGATCGGGTACCTGAGGATTTTGGCAGGTTCTATAACCGCATGGTAAGGCCACTGGAAAGAAAGTTTGAAGATGGTCAGCCAAAAAGAATAGATGTTGTTATTGGCGGTCGGAATAAAGCCGACGATAAACTGGCCAAAAGCCATATGGCTTACCTTCAGCGTAAGGCTGATGCTATGCAGGATATCAAACCGGCTATCGATCCTATTGTCCAGACAAAACTGGAAAGCCCTGAAGAAAGCGTCGTTCAAGAAAGTGACACCAGGCCCGAGGCTGATGTCATGCAGGACGGCACACCGGCTTTGGAACCTGTTCCCCAGACAAATACGGAAAGCTCTGAAGACAGTTCCTGTGGCTTCTTCAAAAAACTGAAGCACCGGGCAATTAAAGTTGTCAAGGCTGTTTACAAGTATACTGGCCTGAAATTTATTGTTGATGCAATCAAAGGTAAGGATAAATCTGAAACGACTGCTGATACCGTCAAAAGCAAAGATGAATCTGAAGTGGTGGCTGAAGTTGACAAAAGCAAGCGTGAGCCTAAAGCTGTTGCTGATTCAGTCATAAGAGTGCTTGAATCTAAAATTGATATTGTTAAAGCCAGAGAGCTGGCCAGGCAGCCTGACAGGGCTAAAATGCTTGAGGATCTTAATTTAGTCAAAAGCGTACCTGAATCTAAAATTGATGTGGATAAAGCCAGAAAGCTGGCCATGCAGCCTGACAGGGCTAAGATGCTTGTGGATCTTAAGGTTGTACAACGCTTACGAGGTATTGTTGCACCGATTACACCACGTACCACAGAGAGTTCGCCTTGTTCCGGGCAGAATGGATACGATCTTTCCGGGCTTCACCGTGCGAGCACCATCTTTGCTGAAGAAAGAGATAAAAAAGCCCTGGAGAACATTGCTGAAATTGAAAAGAAACGAGCTGACGTTGAAGCCGGCAAATTAAAAGCCCGTGTTGACAGACGAAAAAGAGTTAAATTTTATAATAGAGCCGAAAGCGCTATGCCAAACTATGGCAGAGCCGGGTTGAGCTACTACTTTACACGAGAACAAGCGTCTCCTGAAGCGAAGAAGGCTAAAGAGGCTAAGGACATCAAAATGTTAGAAGGTCATAAGCGACAGGATTCTCAAAATCCTGAGTTCGAAACCCCGATTGTTCCATCAACTGTTTTGCCCGTAGTCACTAAAAAAGACCCAAAGGCCGACAGGTATGCAGCAATTCGTGAGCTTGATAAAATAAACAGGGCTCAACTGTAATTGGGGAAACCCCTGTAAGCAGCAATGCATTTTGTCTGGGACTCAAAGAAGTGTGTTAACAACAAAAGATAAGAGCATTGTGATAAGTAAACCTTTCAGGCCATCATTACCTATGATGGCCTTTTTTTGTCACTTTATTCACTCATCGTACGATAGAGCATTGTCGTATTGGTAGCCGAACGTATTTTCTGAAGGGTCAGGGCAGAATGGAATCGCCCGGCCAGTGCCCTTAAAATTTCAAGATGTTCCTGGTTTTCGCCTTCTGGGACGATCAACGCGAATACCAGATCAACGGGCTCACGGTCCACCGCATCAAAATCAACCGGTTCCGCCAGTCGTATAAAAAGACCGATAGGCTCCGGGCAGGCTTTACAGCGACAGTGGGGAATAGCCACGCCATCACCCAGTCCGGTGGTGCCAAGGCGCTCCCGGGCAACCAGTGCTTCAAACAGTTCTTTGGCATTGATTTCGGGGGCTTCGTTGCTGATGCGTTCAGCGATAAATTCCAGGATTTTCTTTTTGCTGGCCCCGTGCACCCCATCAAGGGTGCGCTCGGGGGTTAGGATGCGATGAATAATCATGCTGAATAAGAATGGCAACCTGATAAATCAAAGGGCATGGCCACTGGCACCCTGTTGCCTGTCCAGGGCTTTCTCTTTTCGCTTAACCAGCTGCCGATCCAACTTGTCCGAGAGCAGGTCAATGGCTGCGTACATGTCTTCGTGCTCGGCGGTGGCATTAATCTCGGCCCCGCGGGTATGCAAAACGGCTTCTGCTTTCTGCACCAGCTTTTCGACGCTCAGGGTCACCTGTACATTGGTGATATGGTCAAAATGTGAACCAAGACGCTCCAGTCTTTTGATCACATAGTCGTGCAGAGCTTCTGTTACCTCGACATGATGCCCACTGATGTTGACTTGCATGTAACGCTCTCCTGAATCCCATTATCCAGATAATCACCAGTCCGCGGGATTTTTCGTACTGGCTGAATTCGATTCTATCACTGTCGGTGCAGCTTGGAATGCCCTGAGACAAAAAAAACTGCTTTTTGAACGGTGTATCAACGCACTAACTGCTTACGCTCATTGGATGGCGGAATATTCATGGACTCACGGTATTTGGCAATGGTGCGTCGGGCGACCTTGATGCCCTGATCCCCCAGAATAGCCGCAATTTTATTGTCACTGAGGGGTTTGCGCGGTGTCTCTTCAGCGATGAGTTTGCGGATATGGGCCCGAATGGCCGTGGAGGAACACTCCCCCCCTTCCGTAGTGCTGACATGGCTGGAAAAAAAGTACTTCAGCTCGTAAACACCCCGGGGGGTATGCATGTACTTCTGAGTAGTTACCCGGGATATCGTCGACTCATGCATACCCACCGCCTCGGCAATATCCGCCAGCACCAGGGGTTTCATGGCTTCATCCCCTTTTTCCAGAAACTCCTGCTGATAGGCAATAATCTGACTCGCCACTTTCATCAATGTTTCATTGCGGCTTTGCAGGTTTTTCAAAAACCAGCGGGCTTCCTGCAGATGGTTCTTCATGAACACATTGTCGCGGCTGTTATTGGCTCTCTTAACCATCGACGCATAATTATTGTTAATGCGCAGTTTGGGCAGGGCGTCGGAGTTCAGTTCCACCGTCCAGCGCTCTTTTATTTTCCGGACGGATATATCCGGAACCACATATTCGGCTTCCGTCTGATCAATGGTGCTGCCGGGTTTTGGGTGGAAGCTCTGAATCAGGCTGAGGGCTTCTCGCAGCTGGTCTTCTTTCAGTTTGGCATGACGCATGATGCGGGCATAATCACGGGTGCCAAGGGGCTCAAGGTAACGGGTGAGCAGTTTTTCCGCATTGTTGAAATGGGGTGTTGAGGGCGGCAGCTGACGAAGCTGAACCAACAGACATTCTTTAAGGTCAACACTGCCACAACCCACCGGATCGAATTGTTGCACCCGGTGTTGCAGCACATGGATCTCTTCAATCTCCAGATCGTCCAGTTGGGATTGAAGAGAGACAAACAGGTCATCCAGCGTGCAGGTTAAATAACCATCCGGATTAACCGCTTCGATGATCGCCAGACCAATCAGCCGGTCCCGGTCGCTCATGGGTACCATATCCAGTTGCCATTCCAGGTGATCCTGAAGTGACTCCACGGCGGAGGACCTGGCCAGGGGGTCATAATCATCATCACCGCTGCTGGCGGGCAGGCTGGAATACACGTCGTCCCAGGCGGAATCCACGGGCAGTTCATTGGGAATGCTGTCTGACCATTCCGCCATCTCCTGAGGCTCAGGTTCTGAGGCTGCTTCGCTCAGATCAACGAGTTCTTCCTGTCCTTCACTGCTGGCGGCGGTGTCCTCTGTCTGGCTATCCTCGGACTCCAGCATGGGGTTGGACTCCAGGGCCTCCTGAATCTCCTGCTGAAGATCCAGGGTCGATAGCTGTAGCAGCCGGATGGCCTGTTGCAGCTGCGGCGTCATGGTCAACTGCTGGCCCATCTTGAGCTGTAAGGAAGGCTTCATAGGCAACCGTATACCTTTACTTCGTTGTCCGGGGAGGCTGCAGAGGCTTACTCTCCATGTGCGGCTGATTATAAACCCATAGACGTTTCTGAAACCATAGCTTTAGCAAAAAATGTGCAAAGATTGAATACGATGAAATTACGTGTGTTTTTGTGTGGGTTATAAGCGCTTTCCGCCGTTAAGGTTCGGTCATAACGACTGTCAGAACGGCTAAAAAAAACTACCCGATCATTATTTGACATTGGTCATTTACAACCAATAGTGCAAGAAATAACCTGCGCGAAATTTAGCCATTTTCAGGATTCCCTGTGGATATACTCATCGTCATACCCGTGGTTGCACTGGTTATATACGCCATCGTGAAGAACTACAGTGCATCGGCCTCACTGGCTATTGCCGGTATTGTACTGCTAAGTGCCGCCGCGTTGATGGGGATAAAAGATATTCTGCCAGAGGCCAAGGCCACCGGTTTTACCCCCTTTGACCTGTTTCAACTGATGAACTCGGTATTCAGCTTCCGCATGGCCAGCCTAGGTCTGACCATCATGGCCTGTGGTGGTTTTGCCAGCTACATGTCCCATATTGGTGCCTCAGAAGCGCTGGTTCGACTGGCCGTTAAGCCCATCAGCCGTTTTCGCTCACCTTATATGGTACTGGCGCTGTGTTACCTGCTCAGTGTTGTGCTGCAAATGTTCGTCACCTCGGCAACGGGTCTTGGCCTGCTGTTGATGGTGACGTTGTATCCGGTGCTGAGAAATATCGGTTTAAGCCCGGCTTCAGCGGTTGCTGTGATCGCTTCTCCGGCGGCGTTTGAAATCGGTGTTACCCAGGTGAATGCCAACTTTGCCGCCAGCCAGTCCGGACTGGAAATTACTGAATACTTCCTGGATTATCAGGCCTGGATCACCGTCCCCATGGCGCTGGTGGCAGCGGCCCTGCACTTTGTCTGGCAGCGTCGGTGCGACCTGAAAGATGGCTATATGGTTGCCGAGCATGTGGGTGAAGGCATCGAACACACAGACGGTGACAAGAAAGACCCGGCCCCGGCATTCTATGCGCTGCTGCCCATGATTCCTTTCTTCCTGTTGTTGATCTTTTCCAAAATGATGGTGTCGTCCATCAAAATGAACCTGGTCATGGCCATGCTGATCAGCGTATTTGCCGGCATGTTCTGTGAAGTGATCCGTACCCGGAAAATGCAACAGTCCCTTGATGGCTTTGATCAATTCCTCAATGGCATGGGTGCTGTTTTTGGTCCGGTGGTCGGCCTGATTATCGGTGCTGAAATTTTTGCCACAGGGTTAAAACATATTGGTGCCATTGACTCCCTGCTCGGTTCTGCCCAGGGGCTGGGTATCGGAGCTGCCGGTATGACGCTGTTTATGGCCACGCTGATTGCCGTTGCGGCCATTATGATGGGCTCTGGCAATGCGGCCTTCCTGTCCTTTGCCACCCTGGCACCAGAGGTTGCCAAAAGCTTTGGTGTGCCTGCGGTGGCCATGCTGCTGCCCATGAACTTTGCTGCTTCCATGGGGCGTTCCATGTCCCCCATCTCGGCGGTCATTATTGCCTGTGCCGGTATTGCCAAAATCTCACCGTTTGAAGTGGTGAGAAGAACCTCGGTGCCGATGATTGGTGCGTTTGTGGTGGGTATGGCGCTGCATCTGATTTTGTTTGTGTGATTTTTTCTCCCCCGCCTGGCGGGGGCGTTTTTTAATAGAAAGAACAACGTTTCCACTTCCAGATCAGAATATAAGTAGTTAACCAAATGAAATCATACTTTCTGACTAAGTGATCAGTAACTCTCGGCAACTGATCCTGCGTTGCTCTAGTTCAGGAAAGCCCTAATACCCGAACATCCCGCTCAGTGCAGCATGGGTATCAACGCTTTTCCGCACTGGGTTGTCTCAAAAGCCGCAGTGACTTGGTAGATAAAAAGTGGGTGTCTTTTTCTTTTCTTTCTCTGTGTTCTTAAAAATTGTCCTTGACTTAATTCAAGAATCAAGATCTGAACCCTATCCTTACCCACAAATTCAATCATCAATGACAAATTTATGGGTACCCTTTTCTCTTTTACTGTAATCGCTTGAGGTTTAGTGGTGGGAGGTTGTCAAGAGTCTGGCTTCACCTCCACCAAAGAACCAGAAAGATACTTATGAATAATACTGGAAACCAATGTCTGATAAGGGATGCCTTCACGCAGAGCCCGGGACTGGATGGCCAGTAAATCACGGTGGGAGATACGGATGTTGATGCGCTTATCCTTTTTAAAAGTCTCTGCAGCAACACTCTCCAGCTCTGCTTTGCGTTTCGGGGTCAACGTGGACTGATAGTCACCTGCTTCCAGAGCATCAAGTAGTGACTGTTCCTCTTGATCCAACGTATTTTTTTTGGTCATGAATCACCCTCCAGATAATCTCGGGTAAACTTTCGGCTCGGTATCAGGGTCTTCAGGAAGACCTCCTTTTCACTTTCGACGTAGGGCACCAGCCAGGCATAGCCCATCACGTTAACAACAAACACCCGCTGGTGCGGGTAGTCAACAACGTTAGGATGGGCAATATCATCCAGAAGGTCGCCGTTTTGAATATGAAAGATAATTTCTTCAAAGGATTTACCGCGCTGATCAATCAGCTGCTGGTTCTTCTTGGCGTCCCAGTTAAAGCTTTTCATAGGGCCAGTATAGTGATTGTGTGCACTTTGTCATCAAATATTATCAAATAGTCCCGTACTCAATACATCATCAACCGTGTCCTAAATACCGCCCAGGCAATAAACACAGAGCAAAAAGTAGAGCAAAATTATGCAACGTCAAGAATCAAGACCTGACCCTGATTTTCTGATTTTTCTGATAAGAAGAACTATTTACACAATGAAAGACCTGACCCTGATTTTCTGATTTTTTGACCCTGATTTTTCTGATTTTTGTCGTGAGCGATGAGGAAAAGTCAGGCTCGACCTGGCATGTGTGGTACAGAGAGATGAGTAAACCCGAACCACTGTTGAGGCGTCGTAAGAGACTCTTCTGACATCAAAACCGGGGGCCGCACAATCTCCCGGGATAAATCTGCAAGTGAATTCCGAATGCTGTGCAGGTGGTGTCCGGCGTATAGGTGGCATGAATCTGTACTGGGCTCTTCTATGGAACTGCGGGAACCAGTCGCGTGGATGCTAAGGGAGACTCCCAAGTGGCTAAAACCATAAGGGATTGAGTACCGATGCCATGTACTGGGGCGGAGCTGCTCGTAGTAGTGACGAAGCCTCTGTAATGGAGGTGGAGCAAAGGGGCAGCGTCGGGTGGTTTTCAATAAGGATCAACGGAATTATTGGGATCTTGTCTGGATGCCTGTTTTAAGGTGTAGCCAGCAACCTGTTAGACCGGAGGAATTCTTGGTGAAAACAGAGTTACTTTCATATGGGATCAATGTGGTACGTTGCCCTGCAAGGTTGCAAGCTTCCTATCAAATTGATTCATGATTATGGAATTGACTTACCCGATGGGAGCGGTATGAATCGAGAGGTTCACGTACCGTTCTGCGAGGGGCTGGCGGGGAAGTTCCGCCGGTCTACTCTCCAAATATCTTTTCTTATTAGTATAAACAACAGCTGTCATTCATAATTAAAGACCTGACCCTGATTTTCTTTTCATGATTTTCTTCATAATTAAAGACCTGACCCTGATTTTCTTAGTTGCTTGATTTTTTGGGCGGTTGATGGGGCTGGTTTCCGGTGGTGCAAAATGAAAGAACCTGGCTAAGGTATCAACGACGATGTGACTTTTTCTACCATTAAAGAAAAAAACATAGTCTTGAACATTTTACGTCACTACATAGACGAATTAGAAAATATAATTATCACTGTCAGAAATAAGATAGAGTGATTAAAAGCTTTTTTCGCTAATGTCCATTGGTCTTACAATCATTCAAATATATACCACCATTCATTTATAAAAATAACACGACGACTGCAACACGTACCCTTAAATAAAAAAAATGAATCGTGAACTTTTACGAAACCGCATGTTCGAATAAGAGAGTGCACGGTAATTTTTTGTGCACAGTTCTAATGTACTGTTATGCAATACAACATCAAGAGCCCTGTTTATGATTCAGCAACCCATTCAGCAACCCACTCAGCAACCAATTTGCGACAGCGCTTCCCAATGTTCAGGGAATGGCAACGAACATTCCTGGCTCGGCCATGGCGTTGCTGTTTCTAAAGCATTTGCGAAATCATTAATTCCAACGGAAGATCCTTGTCTCGGTTTCAATTCCCGCAAAGCAGTGGAAGATCTTGTGCGACTGGCCACAGCAACTATCCTGCCGTCGAGTTCCATCCTTTTCATAGTGAAAGATATGGCCAATGCCTGGTCCGGGAGCGGTTTGCCCGGGCCGGATGCAAAACCGGAATTACCACAGACATCAAAAATCCGGAAAGAGGCTCAGGAAAAAGAACCCGGCTCGAAAGACGTACCCCTTCAACAGCCATCCATGGCTCGCTATCAAGGTAGTCAGGGAGCCAAAGGGCTACTTGCCCTTGGCACTCTGGCCAGCTCTTTTCAGTATGCGAATTCGAAACTGATTAATAATGCAGAAGAGCTGGGCAAGATTGGTCGACATCCCGACTATCGACTGGACGATACCTATCAACAGACAGCGGATATTGTTGTCACTAAAGACTATCAATCCATTGGCGATGATACCCATCCATTCACCGGGGAGTACGATGGGCAGTGCTATACCATCAGCGGCCTGTCTGACTGTTTTGTTGACACTCTGAAAGGCAACATCAGTGACCTTCAGTTTACTAGTGCCAATATAGAAAAATCCGCGAAGCCGGCCGGGTTAGCAGCCTGTGTTGTTGGTGATACTGGCACAGTCAGTAATATCCGGGCGAAAGATGTTCATATTGTCAACTCGGGTGACTATGCAGACGCCGGCATCGGGGGGGGGCGGGTTTACGGAACGGTTGACAAAACCATGGCTGTGAACAGCAAGGTCAAAACCAAGGGTGAATCAGCATATGCCG
>NZ_JAGHQW010000230.1 GCF_017744115.1 Salinisphaera sp. G21_0
CGGGAGCGTAATGGATAGCGCCGCTGCCATCGCCCGTTAGCAGACCATTGGCCTGATCGGTCAGGGTTTTATTCTCCCCAGACGAAACATACGTCACCGTCATGGAACCGGGTTTGATACCGGGCTTTTGAACAGTATGCCGGAAGGTTATATCATCCACCGGCACCGATCCGGTTCTAATCGTCACCTCATTATCATTTTGTGCCACATAGCTGAAAACAATGGCACTGTCTGGATCGGGCAGAGCATCGAGCGTGATTGCCGCCGATCCCGTTGCAAAGAGAATGGTGCCGGTTCCAGAGCCGATCATCTGGCCTGCGCCGTTATCCCGGATATCCTGCCATTTGCCGAGGGCGATATAGCTGACCACCAGAGTTCCCGGCCTTGGCTTGGCCTCGGCCATGTTCAGGGTGTAATTGAAGCCCCGGTTCTGATTAGTGACCGGGATAGCACCACTGATTGCAGCGCCGGTTATCGCCACCGCTGGCTGATAGGAGGCATTGGCTGTGGCCGTTGTATAACTGCTCGCTCGCCAGACATTAATCTCCCCGAGATCATAATCCACGGTCAATTTGCTGTAATTATTGGTGCCGCTTTTATGGAGCAGACTGCCTGCGCCGTTATCCTCGAAGGTGCCACCGTCCAGCGACAGGGTCAGGGTTCCGG
>NZ_JAGHQW010000231.1 GCF_017744115.1 Salinisphaera sp. G21_0
GATGAATCATCATCACTATCACCCCCGCCTCCCTTATTCTTCTCATGCTCTGCCAGTTCGTAAACTTCATAACCTATCCAACCGGCAACACCGAGTGCCACCGCTGCAGCAGCGACCATAAGTAATCCTTCTGCTGCTCCGGCCGCGAGTCCGGCACCCAATACTTGGGCAATACCGGCCATCAGGCCGGATGCAGATAATCCAATAACGCCTTCTTGAAGTATCCTATTTACGGCCTTGTCATACTGTTCATCGGTGAGACAACGGCCCCAGCCAGTCACGCCTCTTTTACGACGACACGCGTGTTGTTTTATTTTGCCACCGTCTTTGCCATGATTGCCGATATCGGTCCAGTCGTCGCCACCGGGCCCATGTTTTGGCGGGTCGGGTAACTTGGCCATCAAATCCTTAACATTCATTGTGAGCCCATCACCCAAGGAACTCAGAACATCGGTGTCTGACATAAACGCATCTAATGCATCCTCAATGCTGGCCGCTGCATCTTCCGCCGCCGCTTCGCCCCCTTTCGAGATCAGTCTTTTTATAAATGCGCCGCTAGCCACCGTACCTAACGCTCCGCCGATGCTACCCACCGCAATTCCGGCCTTGGTTCCCGCACTTAACCCTTGATCGGTGCCACCGGAAGGCTGGCCACCGGACGATTG
>NZ_JAGHQW010000232.1 GCF_017744115.1 Salinisphaera sp. G21_0
AACCAGCATGTCTGGTGCTGGGTAACCGATCTTGAATTAACCGATGATACCGTTGAATCCATGATGCGAGGAGGACGTTGTAGATGGCGCATTGAAAATGAAACGTTTAACACCCTGAAAAATCAAGACTATCAACTTGAACACAATGACGGTCATGGCGAAAAACATCTAGCTACGAATTTTGCCTACCTTACTTTTCTGGCATTCCTGGTTGACCAGATTCAGGAACTGTCTTGTCCAAAATTCCAACAGGCTTTAAATAAGCCAGGGAAGCCTACACGAAAGCGATTATGGAGGAAAATCACCAGCTTCTTTCTCACGTTAATGTTTGATAGCTGGGACAGTTTGTTTAAAGCCATTGCCCATGGTGCTAAAGCACAGAAGATAGCTTTTGACACATCATGATTTGGCAAGATAGCCAGAATTTTCAGGGTAGTGATAGTGATTTTTCTTAGCCGTGAAAGCTGCTGGCTCTCTTATGTTTTCAGAAATTATGAATACGTCAGCTTTCAGACTATGGCAGTTGACGTGTATTCGTCTGGAGTAGCTGCAGCGGTGCGCTATCCAGTAACACATCCCACAGCCAGGCTGCCTGACAAAACAGGTCAGGCTTCCCTGATACCGGTTGCCTGGAACTTTACCGGGCTGACAAGGTCGTACTCTA
>NZ_JAGHQW010000233.1 GCF_017744115.1 Salinisphaera sp. G21_0
CAACCCCGACCGGGTGGACGATGCCTCCACACCGGTGGTAGTTTCCGGCGTTGTGGCTGCCTTTGAGTTTGATGAAGGGGCAGGCAGCACGGCTGATGATGTTTCCCACAATAATACCCCCCTGACCCTGTCGGGCAGTGCCGGATGGGGAAGCGGCCGGTCAGGCTCTGGCTCAGCACTCGAAATGGATGGGACTTCGGGTGCCGGAGAAATCAGTGGCTTGCAAACGGGCGGAGCAATGACGATCTCCTCCTGGGTACGCTTTGACAGTTTTGATCAAAGCTGGTCCAGGATGGTTGATTTTGGCAACGGCGCGGGTGGCAACAATATTATACTGGCTCATTCCGGTACGACGAACAATTTGGGATTCATTATCGTTGATGACGCCGGAACTTATCACCAACTCAGCATTGATAATTTCTTCCCCACCGCTGAGTGGGTGCATGTCACCGCGACGGTAGATAGCTCAGGGCTGATGAGCGTTTACAAAAATGGCGAACTGGCCGGTACGCACCAGGGGGCGGTGCCATCAGAAATGGTGAGGTCCAACAACTATGTGGGCAAAAGTAACTACGACAATGGTTACCTGGATGGTGCCATTGATGACCTGACCATTTTCAATGAAGCACTGGATGCATCCGGTGTTTCCGCACTTTATCAG
>NZ_JAGHQW010000234.1 GCF_017744115.1 Salinisphaera sp. G21_0
ATTCGGCAATTGTCATGTTCCATTTTGCGGACGCAGAAGAGAAGTACAGAGCCAGTGCTTTCATTTGACTTGATTCTAAAAGTTCATCTTCTTCATCACTGCTGTCGCCTCCAATGTCCGTAGAATAGCCTTGCAGTTTAAGACATTGGCGGAGTTTGTTCTCATTATCAGTCAGTTTTTCTCCTGAGGGTACTCCAAAGCGTGCAAATATGCGGCAAGAAAGTTTCAGAAGACTCTTCTTTTCATCCGGGGGTAGCCATTGAATAAAGGCTTGCACTTTCGTCTTTTCCGGTAAGCCTTTGCCATGACACATGGCGGAAATATTGGTGACCAGTGCCCGGTCGGGCGGTTTGCCCTTAACGTTCTCGTCTTTGCCCTCCTGCCAGCCCGCTTTCAAGCAGGGCAGGGTCAGGAATACCTTCACGTCCTTATCTTTCGGTAAGCCTTTAGAGGAACACATGGAGGAAATATTGGTGACCAGTGCCCGGTCGAGCGGTTTGCCCTTAACGTCCTCGTCTTTGCCCTTCCGCCAGCCCTCTTTCAAGCAGGGCAGCGTCAGGAAGGCCTTCACGTCCTTATCTTTCGGTAAGCCTTTAGAAGAACACATGGAGGAGATATTGGTGACCAGTGCCCGGTCGAGCGGTTTGCCCTTAAC
>NZ_JAGHQW010000235.1 GCF_017744115.1 Salinisphaera sp. G21_0
AGTGTGCCTGACACGCTCATCCACGGGTTTATGAGGGGTAAAAACACCCGCTGAAGTCAATGCATGAAGTGTGGTCGTGAGGCTTCGCCAGCCCCAACGCCGTGTTACGGTAAAATTTTGCAGAAAATGCATCAGCTGGCTTTGTTCCGCTCGATTCAACCGTCTTTTGGCAGCTGATGTGTATCGTTTAATTGAATTGGCATACAGACCGTGATTTCTCCCATCATAGCGATGACCGAAATGATCCGATTTACTCAGCAAACCATCCATTATTTCCTGTTTGATGAGAGCACTGAAATCTTGAGCCGGGTTTACTGAACGGCTCTGTAGATATTGAGAAGTGTATGCGCCAGAAGAATGGTAGAATTCCTTACGCCCCCGGGTAGTGCAGGGGGGATTCTCCCATTGTCTGACTGTGGCATGTCTATATCGCCCACGCTTTGAAGATGCGGCATGGTCATGCGGCTGGTTGTAATCTTTATCGGATTTTGCGCATTTACCGCTGATGCCAGCAGAGGTTCTATGGTAAGCGCCAAAATAACCCACGTCCTACCCTGCTCAGATTTGATCAAGGATCATAAAGCCTCTGATTACATGGAGGCTCCAATGACCAATCCAGAAACCACTAAAGAACAATGGCTGCAACGAATC
>NZ_JAGHQW010000236.1 GCF_017744115.1 Salinisphaera sp. G21_0
ACCAGCCAAAATCCGCCTTGAGTTTACTGGGCGGAAATGCTGGAACCGCTCTGGACCTGGAGGCCTTGTTTGAGGCCATCCAGACCATCGACGGTGTCATTCTTGAAAAAGACAATGCCCTTCTTGAGAAAGACGACATTATCCAGAAAAAGTCCATCGTCATAGAAGAACAGAAAAAACGCATTGCCATCCTGGAAGAATACCTGCGTCTGGAACGTGCCCGCCTCTATGGCCACAGCTCTGAAAAGTTCAGCGGCCAGGGCGAAATCTTCAATGAAGCGGAGTTAGCCGATTGTGGCGCTGACCCGGCTGAAGAAGATGCCCTGAATGAGGAAGAACTGGAAACAGGGGAAAGTCCAAAACCCCGCAAGAAACGCAAGGGACGTACACCACTGTCACCGGCACTGCCCAGGGTTCAGGAACGTATTGAACTAAACCCGGAAGAAAAGCAGGGTGCCATTGAGACCTTCTTCACCAAAGTCCGGGAAGAGCTGGACATCATTCCAGCCCGGGTGGGTATTCCGGAAGCATTCGGCCACCCATTCCGGTAACATCCGGCCACTGATTCCGGAAACATTCGGCCACCTATTCCGGTAACATCCGGCCACCCTTTTCCAGCCAGCGGCGCAGTCTATTTCAA
>NZ_JAGHQW010000237.1 GCF_017744115.1 Salinisphaera sp. G21_0
TCGAGCGGTTTGCCCTTAACGACCTCGTCTTTGCCCTCCTGCCAGCCCTCTTTCAAGCAGGGCAGGGTCAGGAAGGCCTTCACGTCCTGATCTTTCGGTAAGCCTTTGCCATTACACATGGAGGAAACATTGGTGACCAGTGCCCGGTCGAGTGGTTTGCCCTTAACGTCCTCGTCTTTGCCCTCCAGCCAGCCCTCTTTCAAGCAGGGCAGCGTCAGGAAGGCCTTCACGTCCTTATCTTTCGGTAAGCCTTTAGAGGAACACATGGAGGAAATATTGGAGACCAGTGCCCGGTCGAGCGGTTTGCCCTTAACGTCCACGTCTTTGCCCTCCTGCCAGCCCTCTTTCAAGCAGGGCAGCGTCAGGAAGGCCTTCACGTCCTTATCTTTCGGTAAGCCTTTGCCATTACACATGGAGGAGATATTGGTGACCAGTGCCCGGTCGAGCGGTTTGCCCTTAACGTCCTCGTTTTTGCCCTCCTGCCAGCCCTCTTTCAAGCAGGGCAGGGTCAGGAAGGCCTTCACGTCCTTATCTTTCGGTAAGCCTTTGCCATGACACATGGAAGAAATATTGGTGACCAGTGCCCGGTCGAGCGGTTTGCCCTTAACGTCCTCGTCTTTGCCCTCCTGCCAGC
>NZ_JAGHQW010000238.1 GCF_017744115.1 Salinisphaera sp. G21_0
GCTCCGGATTAGCAGGTAGCGAAGTTGCAGAACACACAATACTCCTGCTGTTGTCAGTAACACGCCTGCGCTTTATGGATGGGATGGGCCCGGATTCAGATTGCAGTTGATGCGGTGGAAATGTTCCTGTGCCCGTTGTTGTCTGTTCCACCTGGTAACCTGACATGGATCGCTTTCTTTCTTGTTTTCGGCTGTTTGCTGGCTGGTGCCTTCCGGCTTCAGTGGATGTTAACGGGGATGCCGTGTCTGCGGTTATTGAGGAGGAAGGTGACTGCATGGTTTCTTCGGAGATTACCTGTGTTTCCAGTTGGAGAATCGTCTGGGGATGACAACAATAGAACTGACCTGGTCAGCCCGGTAAAGTTCCAGGCAGCCGGTATCAGGGAAGGCTGACCTGTTTTGTCAGGCAGTCTGGCTGTGAGATGTGTTACGGGATAGCGCACCGCTGGCTTTTACATTCCAGGGCAGGAGTGCTTCCAGCTTCTCAACCGTATGCATATCACAGCCCTTGTAGGAACTCTTCCATCCAGTCATCGTTGTTGACCAGTTCTGACTCTGTCGCCAATGAATCCAATGTCGCCAATGAATCCAAATCCCATTCCACTATTTCATCAAGCCCAAGTGGGTCTC
>NZ_JAGHQW010000239.1 GCF_017744115.1 Salinisphaera sp. G21_0
CGGATTCTGATTTATTGTCGCCGGATTTTGATTTATTTGCGACCGGGTCAGAACGGGTCAACAACCACCATGACTGGCTTGAAGAGTTCCTGCAAGGATAAACCAGTTGTCACAGCAATTCCCGACGCCTCTTTTAATTCGGGAACCTGCCGATGTGATGACGGCTGCATTAAAAATGAGGGCAAGAAAAATCAAACCTTTTACCACAATACTATAGACGGCTGTATCATCCATTCGCCCAGAAAAACCGTCATTCCTTTAGCGCCGGAAGCGATTTGCCGACAGGATGGTTCCACAAAAAATGATTGTGAAAAAGCAGCAATAAGACGTTTTCTGGCGCAGACAAAACACGATCATCCACGCCTGAAACTGGTGATTCTGCTACCGGTTGCCTGGAACTTTACCGGGCTGACAAGGTCGTACTCTATCGTTGTCACCCCCAAACGATTCTCCAATTGGAAACAGGGAGGACCTCCAAACAAACCATGCAGTCACCTTCCTCCTCAGCAACCGCGGATACTGTATCCCGGTTAACATCCACTGAAGCTGGGAGAGACGAGCCGTCCTCCAGCCGCAAACACAAAAGAAAGCGGAGCATCGCAGGCCGCCAGATTGAACAGACAACAAC
>NZ_JAGHQW010000023.1 GCF_017744115.1 Salinisphaera sp. G21_0
CGCACCCGTCCGCCGCTCGTCGGCAAAGAGCAAGCTCTTCCCGCTACCGCTCGACTTGCATGTGTTAGGCCTGCCGCCAGCGTTCAATCTGAGCCATGATCAAACTCTTCAGTTTAAATCGTTTTGTTGCTTCACTTCGAAAAGCAAGGCAACGGCTCAATGTCACAATTAAACGTACATGAATTTACAGGTATGTTCGCTTGATCAATTAAGCATCTTAAGTGTTCAAAGCCGAAGCTTTGTTACCGATGCAATCGCACAAGCGCCCACACGAATTGTCTGATATCTTGTTAAAGAACTGATTAAATCATGGTGATTTAATCGCTGATTCAGCAGTCAGTGCCGATCAGCAAGGCCGCCTATCTTACCGTGGCGACTTTCGTTGTCAAGCATTCGTTTTTCAGAAGAAGAAAGTAGCTTTCCAACTCGCTAACGTTGCTCTCAAGCCCTGTCAGCGGAGGCGCATCTTACCGCGCCAGTTTGATTTGTCAACCGGTTGTTTTTCATTCACTTCCAAACAACCCATTTTCAAACCGCACTTCCCGGGCAACGATGATGATTCATTCTGCTGATCCGTGGGTGACCGTTTCAGGTTAGCCCGTGGAAGAGCGGCGCATTCTACACAAACCAAATGTAATGACAAGTATTTTTATTCCCGGTTGATGCAATAAAAGATCTCTCTATCCACCCGTGCATCTTTTAGGGAATCACCAACCTGCACACTTGTTGCGGTGCTATTGATTATGCCCGGCTGAAATCAAATGCCAGCACATCTGCAATATTGACGGTACCAAGCATTAACATAAGAAGCCGGTCAATGCCCATCGCTACGCCTGCACAGTCGGGCATTCCGTGTTCCAGTGCCGCTACCATGTTTTTGTCGTAGGGGTAGATGTCATAGCCTCTCTCCTGACGCTTTTGCTGCTCTTCTTCAAAGCGTTGCTTCTGCTCCTCTGCATTGAGCAGTTCATGGTAGCCATTGGCCAGCTCGACCCCGTTAACAAACAGTTCAAAGCGTGAAGCTACCGGATGCCCATCCCGATTGGTGGATAACCTGGCCAGTGCTGACATGGTGGCCGGGTAGTCATAGACAAAGTAGCCTTCCAGCACTTCTGAATCTGTGGACCCAAGGTTCGGCTCAATAAATTTTGAGAACAGAAGGTCCAGGCAGTCACTTCTTTCAAGCCCCTGAAGCTTGGCATCCACCTTATCCCTGACCAGCTGGCTCAGCGCTTCATCCGATGCGATGTATGGATTGACTCCCAGGTACTCTGCAAACAGCTCACCATAGCTGCAGCGCCTGACCTCCCGGAAGTTGCAAACACTGCTCAGCAAATCGGCAACATCATCCATCAACCGCCGGTCATTCATACCAACCCGGTACCATTCCAGCAGGGTGAACTCCGGATTATGCCGCCCTCCGGCTTCACCATTTCTGAAGACTCGCCCGAGCGAGTAAATATCGCCACTGCCCGCTGCCAGCAGCCGCTTCATGGCAAACTCCGGCGAGGTGTGCAGGTAGCAAAGCTGTGATTGGCCATGACCAATGGGGCTGAACTCTGTGGCAAAGCTATCTATATAAACATCCACAGTGGCGCTGCCGGACAGCATCGGGGTTTCTACCTCCATGACCCCCTGAGCATCAAAATAAGCCCGGGCCTTTTGCAGTAACCGCGCTCGTTCTTTAAGCGCCATCATTGAAGCCGATGGGCACCATACATCATTGGCCATAAATTGCTCCTGAGTAATATTCATTATTTAAGGTAAGTGAATTGTGTCGGTAGTTGTAGAGCTGAAAAAACAAACCCTGCCAAAAGTAGCAGGGTTTGCTGCATCTGCTCATTACTGCTCAGGCTGGCCAGGGTATAACTGAGCGGGTTGCCTTTAACCTCAACAGGGGTGAAGGTATCAATACCAAACACCAGGTTTCACCCCAGAGGTACTCAAACTCACCCCGTCATCGGTGATTTGTTTGTTATCATAGTAATGATTGAGTTCAGTCGTGCCCGGGCAAGACTCGCCATGAAAACCCATGGACTATGGAGAAGTACCTGATACGGAAAACACAGGCAATTTAATCGACAGTAAAGTAGTGGAATATGCGTTTTTACATAGACCGCGCAGAACATTGTACGTACATAGTACAAAAAAACAGCAGAACAAAAACAGATTGGGGCAGCGGGAGCGCTACCCCACGGGGGGCATAAATTACTTCACACGACCCACATATTCGCCGGTACGGGTATCAATTTTGAGGACTTCACCCTCAACAATAAACAGGGGCACCTTAACCACCGCGCCGGTGCTCAGCTTGGCTGGCTTGGAGCCACCCTGGGCTGTATCGCCCTTCAGGCCCGGATCGGTTTCCACCACCTGGAGTTCGACAAAATTAGGTGCAGAAACCGAAAGAGGGGAACCATTATAAAGAGTAACCGAGTATACTCCCTGCTCTTTGAGCCAATCGATGGTATCACCCACGGCTTCACGGCTGGCTGCATGTTGTTCGTAGGAACCATCAGTCATCATGAAGTGCCAGAATTCACCGTCGGTGTAGAGGTATTCCATATCCAGGTCCATAACGTCTGCCGCTTCCAGACTTTCGCCGGATTTGAACGTACGTTCCCAGACGCGACCGGACATCAGGTTCCGGAATTTAACCCGGTTGAATGCCTGACCTTTGCCAGGTTTTACAAATTCGTTCTCAATGATCGAGCAGGGATCGCCTTCGAGCATTACTTTAAGACCAGAACGAAACTCATTGGTACTATAACTAGCCATTGGACCTTACCAGGAGATCAAAAACCCCTATGATAACCCGTTCGGAGCTCAGTGTGCAGTCGAGGGCGCAGATAAGTACGCAGACAATCAGCGATTTCGGCTGCTGGCAGGCACAACTGGCAGGGGCCATCACCTCCCCGGAGCAGTTGCTGGCCATGTTGCAGTTGAGTCCGGCGCTATTATCACCGGCACTGAAAGCCTGTCAGGAATTTTCACTGAGAGTACCCCATGCCTATATCCAGCGAATGGTGCCGGGGAACCCTGACGACCCGTTGTTGAGGCAGGTTCTGCCTGTTGGCGAAGAGTGCCAACACATTGAGGGTTATGGCCTGGATCCGCTGGCAGAACAGTCGCAGAATCCAACCGATGGGGTTATCCATAAATACCATGGCAGGCTGTTGCTAATTGTCGGCGGGGCCTGTGCGGTGAACTGCCGCTTCTGCTTTCGCCGCCATTTCCCGTACCAGGATAATCGGCTGGACCAGGACAGCTGGCGCAATGCCATAGAGTACATTCGCTCTGATACCAGCATAAAGGAGGTGATTCTCAGTGGCGGGGACCCATTGGCCAACAATGACCGCCGGTTGGCGAACATTGCTGCCGAGCTGAACGCTATTGATCATGTGGCCACACTGCGCATTCATACCCGTTTGCCCGTTGTGATTCCTGACCGGGTCACCGATGAACTGATCAACTGGTTTGCCAGACAGCGCCTGCAACCAGTGATGGTGATTCATGCCAACCATGCCAACGAGATTGACGACAGCGTTCGTGAAGCCATGTTCCGGCTCAAACAGGCGGGCGTAACATTATTGAACCAGGCGGTGTTGCTTAAGGGCGTTAATGATAGTGCTTCAGCGCTTATTCAGCTTGGCGAAGCACTGTTTAAAGCTGGTGTACTCCCTTACTACCTGCACCTGTTAGACCCGGTGCACGGTGCCGCTCATTTTGATGTGCCGGACGTTACAGCGACTCGTCTGATACAAGAGGTTATGGCTCACTGTCCGGGCTACCTGGTGCCCAGACTGGTTCGGGAGATTCCCGGCAGACCCGGCAAAACATGGATACTCTGACACTTCTCAATAAAAAGTCAGACATTGGTCGTACAATTTACTAAAATTGATAAAGCTTGCTGGACTGGTATATTCGTCTCAGCATAATTATCATAAATACAGAGTTCGCTACTGGAAATAAATGGGTGGATTGTTACTGGTAACGCTATCACCCGGAAAGGCGACATTGATTCAATAAAAAGATTGCTCAAGAACCGTTACTGACAGGATGTCATAGCCCCGCTATTGGAATTTAAGAATGGAATCTGCAAATACTCCTCACCTGGAGCTGCCCAGCCGTAGCCTCAATTCTCTCTCTTTTTGTCCTGATGGGGCAGAGTCAAACAGCAATAAGCTGGAACAGTGGCTGAAAGGACTGCCTCTCACAGATCACCAGCAAAGTGGCGAGCGCCTGGTCCACGCCCTGGATGAGCTGAGCAGGCTTGACTGCCCCCCCGAAGAGCTATTTGCCCTTGCAGAAGTCCTCCGTTCGCCGTCTCTGTCAACCGCCGCCAATAGTTATCAACGACATCTGCAGCGATACATTACTTTCGCATCAAGTCAGCAAAGCTGGTTTGATCTGTGCAAGCGCCTGTATATGGGGTTGGCAAACGTCTATAAAGCCGTGGTTCAGTGCTCTCTGGATAATAAAGAGCATGCCAATTTACTTGCAGCCGCGCTGCATCGGGCTGTTTCGGAGAGTGCAGCAGCGTATTTATTCCATTGCCTGCTTTATCGCCCTGCACCTGAACGCCTGTGGCTTGAACTGCATACGCTATACCAGCTTGCCGCACGCCATAATCATCAGGGCTTCCAACAGGAAGATCCTTATGACCCCAAATCCAGCCCCATGTCGCTGGAAAACCTCTATAAACGTGCCCTGATGCTGTCACGCAGTAATACCGATCAATTATCACCCGGTGAAATCCAGCAGGTCTGGCAAATGTTAAGCCTCTGGATCAGCCACGGCAAAATCCAGCCCGAGTCTGGCCTGAAAACCTATTTTTCTGTACGTCTCAACAGTGACGGAGGCCTTGAATATGCATTACCAGAGCCTGATAAAGTGCATCCCGGCGTGATTGGTCTGAATATCCGGGTACTGACCGCGCACCTGGCAAAAATAAAAGAAGATCCCAAAGCGGCAAACGTGTTGCCAACGGAATTGATCCAACATCTCATATCAAGCTGGGGACCGATCCAAAAGCGATCAGGTCCGCGCAGAGCTGCATCGGACCCATGTGAAACCTGCTTTGGATTTACCGCGCTTCATTATCATCTCTCAGGTAAACGACGCTTTGAGGATATTATTTCCGTTCATTCTGATGCTGCTGGCAAGAGTAGCTTCTCAGAGGCATCTGATGATGTCTGGTCACAGGCCCATGACGCTGAAATCAGAGATAAACAAAACAGCCCTTCAGCGGGTGAGAGAATTGCCTTTAATACGGAAGAGACCCCGGTTAACAACCACCTCTCTGTCTTGCCAGCCGAGATCATCAATACCAGCAACACCGGGCTCTGCCTGAAAATCAACAGCAAGTTACCCAAACAGTTTCATGCCGGTGAACTTATTGGCATCCGTCCGGATAAAGTGTCACCCTGGGCCCTGTACAGTGTGCGTTGGCTGGGTATTTCAGCGCAGAATGAAGTAACTTTTGGTGTCAATCTCTTCACCCCATCAGTAGAACCAGTGGCCATATCCTTGATACACAAAACTCAGGCAGCCAGCCACTTCCAGAGATCACTGATGTTAACCGACCCCAACGCGCCCTCTCTGGTCATACCAAATCTCTCCGGCAGGGAGGGAGCCAAGTTTGAGTTGATTCAGAATGACACCCTGCTGAAAGGTCAACTTATGAGCTGCATGAATACAACGCCAACCTGGAGCCAGTACCAATTCAAGCTGTTTGGGTAAACTTTTATGGTTTCTGATCCCGGTAATCAAGTTCCCGGTGCCGGTCACAATTCCGTGGGAGCACTCTATACCTTTGAATTGCGCTTGTCGTAAGATGTTGAAACAGGCTCATACCGTTTCAGGGAGCATCTGCTGACGTAAGAGCTGCCTCATTCAAAATAATAGTGATCAATCTCCCATGAATTACCGCCGACAAACCGTACGCTTGCTTGCCCTGGAAGACTCCCCAAACGATGTGGAACGCTGGGTAAAGTTGTTTCGCAATGCGGGCCTGCCTCACCGGGTACAACATATTGCTTCCATCGAAACCATGGAGGAGGCCCTGTCAGAGCAGCCATGGGATGTCGTGCTCAGCGCTGAAGAAACCACCAGGCTTAATGCACAGCAGGTACTGGCCATCATTGAAAAACACCAGAAGGATATTCCGGTTATTGTCACCCTGCCGGAATACAATCCTCAGCGTACTTCTACCTGGCTATCTGCCGGAGCCAGAGACGCGATACCCAGTGCCAATGAAGAGCATATACTGCACGCCGTTCTCCGTGAGCTCACCAGCCTGGAAGACCGGCGAAACCTCAGCAATGCACGCCAGGAGCTGAACGAGTCCAACAAACGTTGCCAACTGTTACTGGCCAATGCCTCTGAAGCCATCGCCTATATTCACGATGGCATGCATGTGGATGCCAATGCTGCGTATCTTCAGCTCACGGGCTACGATCATGCCGATGATCTGGCGGGCATTCCCCTGATCGATATGATCGCCGCACAACATCAAGCTGAGATCAGGCAGATGTTGAAGCAGTTTGGGACCAACCAAACGATTGACCAGGTTGAATGCGAGCTGGTTCATACCGATGGCCACAGTACCCCCGTCAGCCTTCGCTTATCCGCTGCGCAATACGATGATGAACCCTGCATCCAGCTGATTCTGTTACCGGTAATGGTTCCCGTACTCAGCCAGCCGGTGAACCATAAGGCCAGTGCAGACACGAAAGAACAGTTTCTTGAGCAAGCCGCATCTGCGGTTACAGCAGCAACAGAGGCAACACTGGCCTGGATACAGCTGGATGACTTCCAGAATTTACGACAAGAAGCCAGTATTGACGGCATTATCTCCATACAGGAATCCATTGTGCGGATGGCTGAGGAACTCTTCCCCGCTGCCGCTGTCTGCCATTATACCGATGACAGCTTTTTGCTGGTTGAAACAGCAGGTAATCCGGATGATGTCCAAAAACGCCTCATCACCTTGCAAAGTGCCATTGATGAGCACCTGTTCGGTAGTGACGATGAAACGCTCACAGCGACAGTCAGTATCGGTTTTGCGGTTAAAGAGCATCAGCAAGGCGTCACCATACTGTTAAATAATGCAGAAAGTGCCTGCCAGCGCGCCATTAAAAATGCCGAACGTCTTTGCCGCTACTCCAAAACGGAAGAACTCGATGAGAAAGCCAGGGATGGCGATGTACAGGCCATGATCCGTCAGGCGCTGTCCCAAGACTCATTCCGTCTGCTGTTCCAGCCTGTCATCAACATTACCGGTTCCGAAGAAAAACAGTATGAAGTCTTCCTGCGCCTGCACTCCCACCAGGGAGAAGTGGTAGAAGCTGGCACGTTTATGGCGGCGGCAGAATCCTCCAGCCTGATGCCGCATATTGATCGCTGGGTTCTTCGTCAATGCGTGCGCCAGTTGGCACAGGTCCATAAACAGGGACAAAATGTTCGGTTGCTGATTCACCTGAGTCACCTGTCCATCCAGGGAACCGAGTTAGCCCAGTATCTTTCCGGCCTGTTGAAAGCGACAGATTTGCCGCCTGACAGTATTGTCCTGCAACTGCCAGAGTCCATCGTGCTCCAGCAGCTGAAACGCATTGTGGATTTTGCTGAAGCTATTCACAATATTGGCTGCCAGCTGGCCATTACCCGATTTCAGGGTGACTCCCGTTCCATGAAGATACTGAAGCACCTTGATATCCAGTTTGTGCGCCTGGACGGCAGCTTCACCAGCAAGCTGGACGAAAACAGTGATGAGAACATCATCAAAATGCTGGATATCCTCAAAGAACATAATATTCGCAGTATTGTGCCAAAGGTGGAAAGTACCCGGACACTGGCACACTTGTGGCGAATGGGTGTTGATTACGCGCAGGGGTATTATATTCAGGGACCAATGGAAGCGATGGACTTTGACTTTGGCTGACAGAAGTAAACAGACGTTAGGGTGGACATTAAGCTTACCCCACTATTTTCATTGGGTTTCGGATGGAACCACGAAGGACACAAAGATCACGAAGGATAAGGAAAGCTCTTCTTTGTGCTCTTCGTGTCCTTCGTGGTTACGTCTTTAGCTTCCCGAAGCCGGGAGTAGGCGCTTAATGCCTACCCTAAGAATGACAGACAGGATGTGTAACGGTCCTGTCTGGTTTAGTTAAGCAATTTCTGACCGTTCTTCTATATTAATCGTTCGAATAAAAATATCATGGATTTTACTCTTTATGATTCTTCGTTCTCACAAAAGGCCTCATACAGCTACTGAGACCTTTGTTTCTGCGCATCCTTTGTCCGATGCGTTCCTCAAGGGGAAAAAGATAAGAAAGAATAATAACCAGGACAAACCCGGTCAGTCTTGCTTATCCACAATGGATAACCCAACCACTAAAGCGACTGCAACAGGGAATAAACAAAGAACCATTTCATTACGACCATTGCCGACCAGATTGCTTCGATTACCCCTTCCGGAGACCAACGGAAAAGAAATCAGCCCCACAATTCCCAACAAAGGACGCCGTGCTGCCTATAAATGCCAGAAAATTAATGCACCCAATATTCGCGGTTCTCAGGAAACGATCATGACCGGCTATATTGACCCGGCAATAATCACAGGCATTAATCGTGATATAGAGGCCATGGGCTTCCCGTACCACGAAATAATAGCCCGACAAGGCAATGCTACAGGCAGTCTCGTTCCCAGGTGGGAAGCCTATCTGGCAAAACTACCGAGTACACAAGCCACGTTCATGTGTCATGGTGATGCCGGGCTTGTACGCTCATGGGCAATCCCGATGCCAGCAGAAGAACCGGACCGCGCAATATTGGCTGCCAGCCATTCAACCATTATCCATCTGGTGAATCATCTTCACACCCTCAACCCTGATATTAAACGCTATTTTGGCCAGAATGCCCTGCGCCTGACGTCTATTAATTTTTATTGTCGCCGATCTGAAAACCCTGAGAATAACGCCATGCTACCATCGAATCACTGTCTTGGCTGGCATGTGGATAAGGGCAAGGTAGGCCAGCTGGTGGCTTGTATCAATCTGGCAGGTCAGCGAACGTTAACCATACGAAACAATGATCAGCTGGCAACCATTGAATCGAATGAACCCGGCCATTTTTACATAATGGATGCAACCCAGTTCGAGCACGCGGTCCATTTAACCGACACTGACAATAGCATGGCTCTGATTCTCAGATCACCTTACCCTGAGCTTCCCCCGGGCTCTGACACCTCTGATTTCTTTGCCAACACCGATCTATTTTTACCCGGTGCAAAATCAATGATCAGAGCTTAAGCAATAAGCCTTTATCAGGAATATCCTGTTCATCATGGGTCACCATAAGCGCAGGCATGCTTCGGCTCTGAATCTGTTGAAAGACGAAGTGCCGAAAGCTGCTTCTCAGTGTTGCATCCAACTTGGAAAAAGGCTCATCCAGCAGCAGGGCTTTGGGTTCCGATAACAGCGTTCGCATCAGGCTGATTCTTGCTTTTTGGCCACCGGACAGCATGGCTGGATTCAGCTCGAAAAAGCCCGACATTCCGCAGTCAGCCAGTGCCTGCTCTGCTCTTTCCTGGCGCTGGGATTTCCGGTAGTGCGCAGGCAGCGCAAAGGCCAGATTCTCACCCACCGTCATATGGGGAAACAACAGGTGATCCTGAAACTGCAGGCCTACCTGTCGTTTATAGGGCGGCAGGTTATTCAGCACTACCCCGTCCAGCATCACCTGTCCTGAGCAACCAAAGCTGTTTGGCAGCGTCCCGCAAATCAGATTTAACAAACTGCTTTTACCACAACCACTGGGACCCAATACCGAAAGCACTTCACCGCCGTCCACGCAACAACAGATGTTATCCAACAGCTTCTGGCCATTCAGCGTAATATCAATTTGATCAAGAATCAGGCTCAAGAGTGGAGTCTCCTGGCAAAACGTCCATGTCTGATTGTCCAATAGCTCAGGAAAAAAGCCATGGCATAAGCAATAAAAGGCAGGAGCATTTGAACAAGCCCGTAGACGCCAATCAACCGTCGATTTCCTCCGGAAACCAGACTGACGGCCTCGGTTGTCACTGTCTCCACCCGGCCAGCACTGGCAAACAGGGTTGGCAGATATTGGGCAATACTCACCGCAAAGCCCAACGCCAGACTGGCCATCACCGGACGCCAGAGTATGCCCAGTTTCACCCGCAAAAAGGTCTTCAGCCAAGACCCGGATAATAACAGTCCCTGAAGACTGTGACGCTGATCATAATGCTGCCAGGGGCCTGACAAACTCAGAAAGCAGTAGGGCAATACGAACAGCAAATGCAGTCCGGTAACCGTCAACCAGTGACCCTCAGCTCCCCATTGCAGCAGAAGCAGTTGAACACCAAACAGAAAAGTCATTTGCGGCAAAAGTAATGGAATATACATGGCCCCCCTGGTCAGCAGGGCCAGCCACTTTCCGGCAGATTCACTGTTTTGTCGCTGGAGATCATTCAGCTCCAGCAAAATAACCGAGATAATGTTGGCCGCCAGCGTGGCGGTCACGCCGATCAGCAGGGAGTTCACAATGGGCTCACTGATACCCTCCCAGGCTCGCTGCCAGCTTCGTAAAGACCAGTCTGGCCAGAGAGAAGGGAATCGCCAGCGCCAGACAAAAGACCAGATCAGCAGAGCAGCCCCGCCTGACAGAAACAGCATCACCAAACCCTGCCAGGCTTTCCTGCTGAACGACAGCCAGAGACCACTGAACCGACCACGGTACCCATTGATCAACCAGTATCTGAGCAGTCTGTTCATGGTCCATTCCGTCAGGTGAAAAGCACCAATAACAGAGGCCACCAGCAGCAACAAGAGCACACTGCCCGATGCGGCAAGCAGGCTTTTGCTCAAATCCGGATCATTTATCCACTGAAAAATCTGTACGGCAAATGTCGGAGGGTTTGCAGGCCCAATCACCAGTACCACATCCACCACAGAGATGGCGAACGCCAATACGGTATACACTGGCAAACGAATCATCGGGTAGAGGCGCGGCCAGATCAGCTTAAGCCAGATAACACCTGGCTGGTATCCCAGGCTTCCGCCCAGTTTCAGCGTATCGGCGACGGGCAACTGCACGACAGACGTCGCCATCATAAACAGCAAAAAAGGGGTTTCTTTAATAATCAGAATCAGTATCAGGCTAATGCCGTATTGATCCTGGGTCGTCTGCCAGTCAGGGGGAAAGCTCCACCCGGCAAAAACAGCAATAAGCCGGGCCAGCAAACCACTGGGCATCAACACAAACATAACCCCAAAAGCCAGTGCCACATGGGGCACAGCCATCAAGGGTGCCAGCCACCGCTGAACCTTATGCCAAAGGGGCGTGCCCCAGGTGCAACAGATAACACCAAAAGCAAGGAACAGGGATAACAAAGTGGATGCAACAGAGGTCCAGAGACTGAGCAACAGCATCTCGATAAGCGCGGGTGTTTCCAGCAGCATTTGCCAGGAAGATAAACTGAATGTGTCAAACCCCAGGACCGGCATATACCCAAAGGCAGGCAGCATAATACTGCCCAACCCGGCCAGGACCGGGAATAAAAACAGAGCCACCAACCCTAAAGCAAGTAACCGTGAAACAGACCTGACAAATACCTGCTGTTCACACTTTATCAATAAACTCACTGGCGGTATCTTGCCTTCCAGGCATCCTCAAGTTCAGCGACCCAGGAGCTGTGAGGTTCCGGAAGTACTTTACCCAGCGCTTCAGGAGACAGGGTTGCCGGCCCCAGGGGCAAACTAGTAAAGCGTTTGCGTTCAGTACCCTTTAACTGGCTCATGCTCAGCACCGTAGGGTCTCCCCAGACATCCGGATTCGCTTTGTGTGCCTGTGCCTCCGGTGATAGCAGAAAATTAATGACGACCTGTGCTGCCCCGGTAGAATCACTGTTGAAAGGAATCGCCAGAAAATGGGTGTTTCCCAATGTGCCCGCATTATGGACGTATGTTCTCACCGTGTCTGGCAGCTCCCCATTGGCAATAGCAGAGCTGGCATAGGCGGGATTAAAGGTCATTGAGAGTAAAATTTCACCGTCGTCCAACATGGGCGTCAGCGCCAGATTATTGGCTGGAAACGTCTCGCCCTCTCGCCACAATAAAGGGTGAAGTTCATCAAGATATCGCCATAAAGGAGAGGTTACCGCATCGAAATCCGCCTCAGAAACGGGCTTTAACAGCACACCGGGTTCTGGTGTCAACTCACTCAACAACTGCTTCAGAAACGTCGTACCGACAAAATCGGGTGGCAAGGGGTACGTCACACGCCCTTTATGCTTTCTGGCAAACTCAAGAAGTTCTGAGGCATTGGCTGGCGGGACCGTTTCTTTTCGGGAAAACGAATCGGTGTCATAAATAAACACCAGTTGTGCCATCCCCCAGGGCGCTTCGAGGCCATCAACAGGCTCACCAAAGTCGAGCACCGTGGAGGGGTTCTCTTCTGGGTCCACGCCCTTGAACGAGGGTAAGTCCTGAACAAAAGGACCAAACAACAGGCCGTTTTGCTTCATTGAACGAAAGTTTTCACCATTAATCCATACCAGATCAACGGAGCCATTACTGTTTCGTCCGGCTGTTTTTTCCGCAAGTACACGACTTACGACATTTGATGTATCACTGACTTTGACATGTTTCAGTGCAATACCGTAGCGTTTATCTACCTGATCGGTAGCCCAGTCAATATAATCATTGATCTGCTCGCTTCCCCCCCAGGCATTGAAATAAACCGTCTGCCCTTTTGATTGCTCAACGATTTCCTGCCAGGTGGTAGTTTTTGCTTCGCTGGCACTGACACTGCTGATAAAAGCGACGGTAGCCATGACCAAAGCCGTTGAGGCTTGCTTGCTCCATGTACTTATGATGTTCATATTACCTTTCATATCAAAAGCCAGACTCTGTCGTTAATTGACAATGATGGTTACCGTCTTCATCGATGGTCAGCATCACAACGATGGGACGGCAGCACACCTGACAATCTTCAGTGTAAAGCAATGATTCATCCGTCTCCGTGAAGCCAGCATCCAACAGCAGTTCGATTGGCTCTCCACAATACGGGCAATGATCCTGCCAGCTGATCCACTCATCCATCGCGAACACCTTTTCTCAGTCAGAGGGTATTAAGTAATAGTCCTGAAATAACTTCCACATTTCCGATACTATCCAGTCAAGAAAAACTTTGTCACGGAGTCATGGAGGAAAAGATTTTTCTGTTCTCCGTGCCTCCGTGGCAAAAAAAGTAAGTTATTCAGGGACAATTACCAAGCGACTCCAGATCTTTCTCACTAAAGCCCAACAGATACAGAATACTATCCAGCCCCAGGGTGGAAATTGACTGCCGGGCACTTTGTTTCACCATCGGCTTGGCCCGAAAGGCAATTCCCAGCCCGGCCACACTGAGCATTGGCAGATCATTGGCACCATCACCCACCGCAATAACCTGATTCAGGGAAATACCCTCTTCAGCGGCAATCTGCTTCAGTAGTGTGGCTTTTCGCTCACCATTAACAATGTCGCCTTTCACCTGGCCGGTAACCTTGCCATCCACCATGTCCAGTTCATTGGCATGGATATAGTCTATCCCCAGTTTATCCTGAAGATAGCGGGCAAAATAGGTAAACCCACCGGATAGAATAGCCGTACGATAGCCCAGTGAACGGAGGGTGCGAATCAACTTTTCTGCACCTTCGGTTAACGGCAGCTGTCTGGCAATATCACACAGCACAGACTCATCCAGCCCCCTCAACATGGCCAGGCGCTCACGAAAGCTGTCATTAAAATCCAGCTCACCCTGCATGGCCCTCTCAGTGATCATTGCCACCTGGTCACCCACACCTGCGGCCTCCGCCAGAAGGTCGATAACCTCCGCTTCGATCAGGGTGGAGTCCATATCAAAAACAACCAGCCGACGGTTACGCCGGTAAATACTGTCTTCCTGAAATGCCACATCAGCGTCCAGGTCAGCGGTAAGATTGAGAAAGTCAGCCCTTAGCTTTTCCTGATCAGGGGCTGTACCCCGGACCGAAAACTCCAGGCATGATGAACGATGGCCGTTTTTTTCATCCGTCTGGTTATCATTGCGCAGCGATCGTCGACCGGAAAGGCGGGAAATATGGTCAATGTTCAGTCCATGCGCGGCGGTAATACCAGAGACTCTGGCGATTTGCTCCGCGGTGACATGACGGGATAACAGGGTCAATATATAACGATTCCTGCCTTGCTCAGAGACCCAGTGCTCGTAATCATCTTCGGATACTGGTTGATAACTAAACTGCAAATCACTTTCATGGAAATGAAACAGAAGATCTTTAAGCATTCTGCTGGCAACAGCAGCGGAATCACCATGACCTGAAGCCAGGTCTGGCAGACGGACAAGAATGCCCCAGGTCAGGGTATCGTGGATGACCGATTGACCAATATCCAGAATTTCCAGACCGTAGTTGGCCATAATAGAGGTTATGGATGAGGTGAGTCCCGGCTGGTCCCGGCCAGTCACATTAATCAGTATTATATTGCTCACTTTTTTCTGCACGTTTGTACTCGTTTTTATAACCACTCAAACGTTGATAAATAAGCCATTTTACAGCCATCAAAGTGTGTACGATTGTACATATTATCACTGGTATTTATACAGGGCCGGGACAAAATTGAGGATAAGAATAATCCTCTGCTGATAACTGCGTTTTCAAAAAAAAAACGTGAAAAATTTCTGTTTTGTGGAATTCCCCCTTCTGCTCGTTGTCTAAACCACAGTCTTAAATCCTACAGTAGGGCAAAGTGATGAATAATAGTGATATTAGCAATGTGCACAGAGTCAGGTTCAACCTGGAAAATGTCGATGTTAACTATAAGAGTGACGACGAGTATAACGGAGGACAACTTAATGGGCACTCACTGGTCAAAACCTCTGACACCCCGAAAAGCATTATCAAAAAGCCTGACGATGGACAGCAGAAGTCAATCAGTCTTGACCAACGCGGATGTGCAGACAAGCAACCATCACTGCCGATTGATCCGGGCCGTAGCAGCGTCATTGACGGCAAATCAATTAAACCCAACCACCATAGTGAAACACCCCTGCACACTGCTGAACGGCAACGCAGCACCAATATATGGCAAATACTGAAAAAGAACGACGAATTCAGTGAAGACATGGTCAACACTGCCCGGGAGGGCAATGCTGAACATCTTCAATTCCTGATCAGCAAACAACCCGACGAATCTACCCTTAATAACGCCCTTAAAGAAGCCGCCAAATCGGGGCAAAGGCATTGCCTTGAAATCCTGATCACAGCGGGAGCAAACAACTTTGACGATGCCCTGTGTGCTGCCGCCGCACAGGGGCAAGCACATTGCCTCCACCCACTGATCAGAACGGATGATAACGTAAAAGTCCTTAACATGGCCCTGTGCGAAGCCGCAAGGCATGGACAAACCCAGTGCCTCAAACCCCTGATCAATCAGGGAGCAAATAATCTCAATGGAGCCCTGTGCGCTGCCGCCGAACAGGGGCAAAGCAAGTCCCTGCCACTCTTGATCAAAGAGGGAGGGAAAAACCTTGACCTTAACAATGCTTTGTATTTCGCTGTCCTGAAAGAAAACGATGAGATCGGGGACTATCTGATTGATAACGGAGCGGATGTTACTACCTTAGTGCACACTGCTGCCCAGAAAGATTCTGTAGAACAGCTGAATGACCAGCTCATCTCGACTTACATCAATACTCCCAATAAGGACGGCTTTACACCACTGCATATCACCGCTGCCATGGGCTATATCAAAAGCCTGAAAAAGCTGCTTAAAACCGATAAAGTGAATATCAATATCACTGATAAATCCGGCAATACGGCTCTCCACTATGCTCTCTACAATTACGATGAAGCCGACGGTAAGATCGTCATGGAGGAATTACTGAAAACCAGCGACACCGCGGTAGTAAATCAGAGGGGTCAAGCGGGCTGGACACCTCTCCATTTTGCTGCCTACAGGAATATTCCAGACGCCGTCAGGCAATTACTGGCCATTAAAGACATCAAGGTCAATCAAAAGGGTGTCCTTGGCCATACAGCTCTCCACATAGCTGCTACAAGAGGTCATACAGAGATCGTCAGGATATTGCTGGACAATGCTGTTGGCATTGATGTCAAAGCGAAAAATAACAAAGGCCAAACGGCTCGATATTATGCTGACGATTATTGCAGGAAACTACTTAAAGACTTTTTAAAAGCAAATAAACACTAACGCAATATGAAAGGTTAAATCTCAGCCAGGATTATTACTATTTCTGGAACCAAATACTCATGATCGTCATAGCCGGTCATGAGTATTTTTAATCTGATTTTTTCCGGCCACCGTTACCAAGTGAAGAGTCACTCTGCAAGACCTCCCTATTTGATTGAGCCCGGTTTTTTTCAACAAAAAATCCTCTGCTGCAAATTACGTATTCAAAAAAAAACGTGGGAAATTCTATTTTAAGGAATTTTCTCTGCTGTTTATTGTCAAAGCTGCAGAGTTTAATCCTAAAGTAGAGTAAAGCGATGAATAGCAACACGTTAGATCGTGCCACGGCCAACGCAGCCAATGCCTTCGAAAATCATGGTATCGTTGAAAATGATAAAGATTCTGGCACAGGGCAGCTTGCTGGGCGTTTACTGTCCGAAACCTCTTGCACCCGCATCACCGAGCAGCCTTACGATGCACAGCAGGTGTCAACAAGTCTTAACCAACGGGAATGTGCAAGCGGGCAATCGGCACTGCCATTGATCGGTCCGGGCAGGAGCGACGTCGCTGATGACGAATCACCTGATTATGTAACCACGGTACTTAATACTGCCAATCAACATGGGGAGACACCCCTGCACATTGCTGCCCTAGAGGACAATGCTGAACTCCCTAGACACCTTTTCAGTGCTATACCCGCCGACCAACCTGTCTTTAATGACTCCCTGCTCAATGCTGCCAAAAAGGGGCAAACGCAGTACCTTAACATCCTGTTCAAAGCGGGAGCAAACAACCTTGACGATGCCCTGCGTGCTGCCGCCGGGGAAGGGCAAGTGCAGTGCCTCACCCCCCTGAAAAAATTGGGGGCTAAAGATCTTGACGGAGCCCTGCGCAGAGCCGCCGCGCAGGGACAAACGATGTGCCTTAAACCCCTGAAAAAATTGGGAGCTGAAGATCTTAATGGTGCCCTGTACGAAGCCGCCGCGCAGGGAAAAGTGCAGTGCCTTAAACCCCTGATCGATTTGGGAGCAAAAAATTATGATGATGCCCTGTGCGCTGCCGCCCAACAGGGGCATACGAATTCCCTTTTATTCTTGATCAATGAGGGGGCGAAAGACCTTAACGGTGCCTTGTATTACGCTGTTCTGGCGAAAAACGAAGAGTTAAAAGGCATTCTGCTGACGAAGGGGGCAGATATGACTTCCTTACTGCATACTGCTACCCGTAAAAATTCTACGGAATTTCTGGACGACCCGACCTTCCGGCCCTTGGTAGACATCAATGCTACCGATAAGAACGGCAAAACACCACTGCACATCGCCGCTGCCATGGGTCATATCAAAAGCCTGGAAAAGCTGATTCATACCGATGGGGTGAATCTCGATATCACTGATAAATTGAGCCAGTCGGCTCTCCACTTAGCTGTCATAAACAATCATGCAAAGGCCGTCCAGTTGTTACTGGATACCGGCATCGAGGTCAATAAGGGGTGTTTCCATTACTTTACGGATCAACACATAGATTACTGTACGGCTCTCCACTTAGCAGCCATGCACGCTGATATAGAAATCGTCGAGTTGTTAATAAAAGCCGGCATCCAGGTCGATGCAACGAGTGGATATAACAGGACGGCTCTCCACACGGCTGCCCAACACGCTGATGCAGACGTCATCAAGTTGTTAATGCAGCACATCAAGGTCAATGAGAAGAATAACTCTGGCTATACAGCTCTCCACATGGCTGCCCACGACTGTCGCAAAGACGCCATGGAGGCGTTACTGACTGCTAAAGACATCGACATCAATCAGAAAACCAATAAAGGCAAAACGGCTTACAACCTTGCTAACACGGAGTGCAAGAAAGTCCTGGATGCCTTTGAAAAAGCAAATAAACAATAACACAATAATAAAGGTTACATGTCGTCTACATTATTGTCTGGAACCCAATTCTCATGACCGTCATAGTCGGTCATGAGAATTGGCAATCTGATTTTTCCAGATCACTCCGCACAATGAAAATGCCACAGCAGTCACAGGGTGGGCCAGTTTTGCTGACAGCCCATTTCTGTCAGTGTTTGTCACCAGAATTCAAGTCTTCAATAAACCCAGTCATTGAACTGCGGATAAGCATCAAGCCGCTGAGAAAGTCCTAACCCGGATATTTCATGAGGAACGTAATGAAGTTCCATACTATCCTACGGATTGCCTTTCTTGTGCATTTGAAGCCTTCTGTTTTTAGCATTCCCTGATGTTTATTGACTAGCTTGTAAAAAAACAAAGATGCTTCAACTATTTTTCAAGATGAATTTCCAGGATTTTCAATTGGTTGTGTTTTTGGACGAGAACTAACTACAGTCTTTAACTCTAAAATTGGACAAAGCGATGGAAAGTGTTTTGAAGGGTTTCATGAATACTGTCTGGGGCAACACAGCAAATGCCCCCTTAAATGGTGGCATCGGTAAGAATGACGACGGGTATAACAGAGGACAGCTGGATGGGCGTTCACTGGTCAGAACCTATCGCAACCCGGAATGCATCATTGAAACGCCTGACGATTTACAGCAGAAGTTAACAAGTCTTGGCCTGCGTGAATGTGCATACGGGCAATCGACACTGCCATTGATTCGTCCGGACATGACCACCGCTATCCAGAAGGGCAACACTGAACTCCTTAATTACCTGATCAGCACCCGCCCCGGCCGACCTGCCCTTAATAGCGCCCTGCACGAAGCCGCCAAACGGGGGCAATTGCATTGCCTTGAAATTCTCGTCGCAGCGGGAGCAAACAACCTTGACGATGCCCTGCTTACTGCCGCCGGGCAGGGACACATACTCTGCCTTAGTCGCCTGATCCAAATGGGAGCAAAAGACCTTAACGGTGCCCTGCGTGAAGCCGCCGGGCAGGGGCAAACCTGGTGCCTTAAACCCCTGATCAATAACGGAGCAAAAGATCTTGATGGTGCCCTGTGCACTGCGGCCAAACTGGGAAAAGATCAGCCCCTCTTACTCTTGATCAAGGAGGGAGCGAAAGACCTTAACGGTGCCTTGTATCCCGCTTTCATGGCGAACAACAATAAGGTCCTGAACGCTCTGATTGCTAATGGTGCGGATATTACTTCCTTAGTGCACAGTGCTAGTGCTGCCAAAACTGATTCCATGGAATATCTGAATGACCGGGTCATCTCGACATACATCAATGCTACCGATGAGAACGGCAGAACACCGCTGCATATCGCCGCTGCCATGGGCCATAGCAAAAGCCTGGAAAAGCTGCTTAAAACCAATGGAGTGAATATCAATATCACTGATAAATCGGGCCATACGGCTCTCCACCTGGCAGTCCAACATAATCGCACAGAGGCCGTCATGAGGTTACTGACCACTGACGGTATTAACGTCAATAAGAAAGATAAACATCGCTGGAATGCTCTCCACTTTGCTGTCAAATATGCCAATATAAATATCGTCCGGAAGTTACTGAACACTGACGGCATCAAGATCAATGAGAGGGTTGGATTTTTCAACAATACAGCCATCCTGCTTGCTGTCAAACAGGGCCGTGCAGATGTCGTCAAGGAATTACTGGCGGTTAAAGGCACCAATGTCAATCAAATGAATTTCAATGGTGATACGGCTCTCCACCTGGCTGCCAGACAAGGTGACGCAAAGATCGTCAGGGAGTTGCTGAACGTTGTCGGCATCCGGGTCAAAGTGAAAAATCAAAATGGCGCTACACCTCTAAGCCTTGCTGACCCTGACAGTGAGTGTGAGGAGCTTATTAAAGCCTTTTTAAAAAGGAAATAACCATTAACGCAATTTTAAGGTGAAATCTCGTCTGCATTACTATTTCTGGAATAGCAAGGGAAATAGGTTTTGTCTGGTATCATCCTGCCATTGCAACAACTATGGAGCACCTTGTCTCCATTTTTTTAGTCTGGCTCTTCCCCGGCGAGGCTGTCAGAATTTACTCATGGACAGTAAGAGCTATTGATCATTCATCACAATCATTGGCTTTCCCTCAGGAGCTTAACTTTTGAAGAAGCGTATTTTCACGCCAGATATTTTTGTGCAGTTCACATCCCGCTTTTCCATCCGAACGCAGTTAATGGTCATCTTTGGTCTATTGATGGCCACGCTGACGATTGGGATGTCGCTGGTCATCAGCAATGAGATTGACTCATCAAGCCAGCACCAGGCGGACAGTATCGGTCAATTATTGAGTGAACAGACTGCCAGCGCCGCGACCGATATGCTGGTCACCGGAGACAGGCTCAGCCTCAATGTTCTGCTCAGTCAGCTGGTGCAGAACCCTTATGTTGCTGAAGCCAGCATCTACAGCATCGATAACCAGAGAATCGCCAAAGCCATTGCCAAAACGGCGGATGAAGGCATCAGACATCCGGTTTATTCATCGCCCATTCATTACCAGGATGTGATTGCCGGTTACGCCCGCTTATCACTCAACGAAGGCCTGCTAAGCCAGAAACCCAAAGAAGCCCTGCTCGTGATTATTGCTATCAGCTTGATACTGCTGCTGGCCGGGGTGATTTTTCTGCACCTCTATGCCTCCAGCCTGGTCACTCAGCTGCGCCTTATTGAACGACAGTTACGTTCAATTCTGCCCACTGGGAATCCAATCCCGCCGATCACTGGCGAAATCACCCGACTTTCTGCCTTTGCCGAGCAACAGTTGCTTGAAAAGAAAATGGCGGAGCCGGAAGAGAGCGTCGAAGAACAGCAGGAAACAGCGATAATTGCCGCAATCAAAGTCAAAAACCTGGGCAGGCTTCAGCAATTGCTGGCCCCCAGAGACTTGCAGGATATTCTCCGCACTCACAGCCAGATCATCTGTGAAGCTGCGGATTATTATGGTGGCGAGGTAACCTATACGCCAGAAGGGAATGCCTATCTGCGGTTTTCCAGCAAAGAGAGCCCGGCATTTACCTCAGATGCTTTATTCTGCTGTCTGATGATCGAAGCGCTGGCTGAAAAAGCCGGAGCAATCAATATTGCCAAAACACATATTGGTATTGGCCTGAGCGTCAGTGATCAACAGGCAGAGTTCCCGGAAGAACAACACCCGGCCCTGGGTGACAGTGCCGCCAGCCAGGCTCTGACCCTGGCTAACCTGCCAGAGATGGATGGTATTTATATGCGCCGGTCAGAGACCAGCTGGCTTCCCTCAGACCTTCCGGATTTTGCCGCCCTGGACAGTGAAGTCATCAATATCAAAGGCATCAAAAACGAGCAGGCCAATGAATTGAGAGGCCAGATTTTTGAGATGGTATCCATTCTGAACCTGGATAAATAATAACCAGTAGATTGTCTAAATCCTTTATGTGCATGGCTGTCTGGAGCTGCAACACACGATCAAACCAGACAGTCAGTGCCATAAGGATTGAGCAAATGCTATTGGTCAAACCGGGATTGCCAATATTTCAGGCAAGATCGATTCTCACCTGCTAGGTTTTCAGGCACTGGAATGTAACTGCCTGAAGAATGAATTATGAGTTCTGTTATTGGTTTAGAGTCTGTTCAATCAGTTTCCAGTTCAGAAAATATACTGGGTTCTGAACCCAGAACTGGAATAGTCAGCTGTTATGGCAGGCAAACGTCCATCTTGCCGTCAGTTAGCACTTTTTGTTGTAAAAGAGAGCCTCCTCCCTCTACTTATGTTGAAAGCCCTGTATACAAGCCAACAACCATCGAAATAGTCACCTCCCAACCTCAACGTTCTAAAGGCAACAGCTGGAAGTAAATCCAAATTCCCCGCATGGCTCCCTCATTAAGCAATCCGGATCAAATTCTCATCTCAATCCCCCGGGCAGCCATATACTCTTTGGCTTCAGGAATAGAGTATTGCCCGAAATGGAAAATACTGGCGGCCAGTACCGCATCCGCTTTACCCTCTTTGATTCCTGCCACCAGGTGATCCAGATTTCCCGCACCGCCGGAGGCAATGACCGGAATACCCACTGACTCCGAGATAGCCCTGGTGACGCCCAGGTCGTAGCCATTTTTGACACCGTCCTGATCCATACTGGTCAGCAGTATTTCACCGGCTCCGAGGCGCTCCATTTTCAGTGCCCACTGCACAGCATCAAGGCCGGTAGGCTTGCGCCCGCCATGGGTGAAAATCTCCCAGCGATCTGGCTCACCGGGCTGGCTCACTTTCTTGGCATCAATAGCCACAACAATACATTGCGAGCCAAACCGGTCAGCAGCTTCCTGAACGAATTCAGGATTGAAAACCGCTGCGGTGTTGATGCTGACTTTATCCGCACCCGCATTAAGCATGGTGCGGATATCTTCCACTTTGCGAATACCACCGCCAACGGTCAGCGGGATAAATACTTCACTGGCCATACGTTCAACGGTATGCACCGTTGTCTCCCGCCCCTCATGGCTGGCGGTAATATCAAGAAAGGTTATCTCATCAGCGCCCGCTTCGTTATAACGACGGGCAACTTCCACCGGGTCACCAGCATCCCGAATATCGACAAACTGAACGCCTTTAACCACCCGCCCATTTTCGACATCGAGACAGGGAATTATTCTTTTAGCCAGTCCCATGACTGCAACCTTTCCAAAGCTTGTTAATTGACCAGACGCAGCGACACCGGGTAGCGGTAAAACTCTCCACTGCCCGCCTTCATGGCTGCCCTGACCATAAACACCAGAACCACTACAATGATCACTGGCACCAGTGGTAATAATAGAAACCCTACCAGCATGAACTTGAGGATAACCCAGAGAGTAGCCAGCAGTGTGATGGTGATCTGAAAGTTCAGGGACTCTCTGGCATGGTGCTCAATATAGAGCGACTTGTCCCGCTTCATCAGCCAGATCACCAGCGGTATGGCAATATTCAACCCCGGAACCATAAAGCCGAACAGGGGCAGAAGATGCGCCAGTACGGCCATATTTTTATCGTCCCGGTTAATATCGGGCCTGTTCATTGGAGGGATACCATAATCATTCATCGCAGTAACGTTGCGCTTCGTTCAGACTGAGTGTCCCTTCGTAAATGGCACGACCAGTGATCGCACCGGCAATCCCTTCCCCGGCAACCGCTTTCAGGGCACGTATATCGTCCATATCAGTGATACCACCGGAAGCAATCACAGGTATCGCCACGCTGTTGGCCAATTGCCGGGTTGCGGCAACATTGACCCCCTGCATCATGCCATCCCGGGCAATATCGGTATACACAATGGCAGAAACACCGTCCTGCTCAAACTGACGCGCAAGGTCAACAGCCTGGGTGTCGGTGACTTTTGCCCAGCCATCCGTTGCTACCCAGCCATCACGGGCATCAATACCCACGATCACATGGCCGGGAAACTGCTGGCAGGCTTGCCTGACAAAGTCAGGGTCGGTTACTGCTTTAGTACCGATAATCACCCAGGAAACACCAGAGTCCAGATAGGCTTCTATTGTCGTCAGATCACGAATGCCCCCACCAATCTGCACGGGCAAATCAGGGTACTTTGCGGTGATACCACGAACTGCATCCGCGTTCAGGGGCTTGCCGGCAAACGCCCCATTCAGGTCAACAAGATGAAGCCTTCGGCAACCGGCATCCACCCACCGGCTGGCCATGGCAACCGGGTCATCACCAAAGACCGTGGCATCAGCCATTTCTCCCTGACGCAGCCGGACACAGGCACCATCTTTCAAATCGATTGCAGGAATGATTAACATCGTTATGGCTTCCATGTTAAAAAGTTTTCGAGCAGCTGCAGTCCATTGGCGGCACTTTTTTCAGGGTGGAACTGCACAGCAACAATATTGTCATGACCCAGGGCGACATCGAAACCCAGACCGTAGTCACTTCTACCCACCACCATCGCTGCATTGGCAACACGGGCATAGTAGCTGTGCACGAAATAGAACCGGGCATTGTCGTCGATTCCCTGCCAGAGAGAATGGGATGGTTCAGCCTGGCGGACCGGGCTCCAACCCATATGGGGAACTTTCAATCGAGCGCCTTCGCTATCCCGAAGGTCTTTCCCAAAGAACTTTACCTCACCTGATAACAGGCCAAGGCATTCAACCCCGCCATTCTCTTCGCTATGATCGAGCAGAACCTGCATACCCACACAAATACCCAGCAAGGGGCGGTTCGCTGCTACCTCCCGAACCACTTCATCAACACCATGACGCCGTATCTCCGCCATACAGTCACGGATTGCCCCTACGCCGGGAAGTACTGCTTTATCGGCAGCCAGTATCTGGCCGGGATCGGAGGTAACAATGATTCGGGTATTCGCCTCTGCAACATGTTCCAGTGCTTTACTGACGGAGTGAAGGTTGCCCATTCCATAATCAATGACAGCGACCGTCTTCATGGTTACAACGACCCTTTTGTAGAAGGCATCTTGCCCGCCATGCGTGGATCCAGGGCAACAGCCATCCTTAAGGCACGGCCAAAGGCTTTAAAGACGGTTTCTATCTGATGATGGGCGTTGCGTCCCCGCAGGTTATCAATATGCAGGGTGACACCGGCGTGATTCACGAAGCCCTGGAAAAATTCATAGAACAGGTCAACGTCAAAGCGACCGATCATGGCGCGGGTAAATTCAACATTAAACTCCAGACCGGGTCGCCCGGAGAAATCGATAACGACTCTGGAAAGCGCCTCATCCAGTGGCACATAAGCATGCCCGTAACGATACAGCCCTTTTTTGTCGCCAATAGCCCTGGCAAAGGCCTGCCCCAGGGTAATGCCGATATCCTCAACGGTATGGTGATCGTCGATGTCATTATCACCAACAGCCTTGATATCAAGATCAATAAGGCCATGGCGGGCAATCTGATCCATCATATGGTCAAGAAAAGGCACCCCTGTATCAAACGATGCCTTACCAGTACCATCCAGATTGATGGCCACACGAATCTGGGTTTCCAGGGTGTTTCTTTCAACACTCGCTTTGCGCTCAGCCATGAACTTCTCCGGTTGGATTGTCATCTATTCTGTTTGCCGGGATATTATGGTGAGCATTATATAGAGACTGTTAACTGCTCGCTAGGAGGCTGCCCGAGAATAGCGCCCGTAGCGAGGATGGCAGAAAATTGAGGATAAAAAGTCGGGAATTTTTAGTGAATAGTGGTTCTATTTGCTAAAAATTTCCGACTTTTTAGACCAATTTGCTGCCACCGCAGTAGGGCAGTCTATTCTCGGTCAGCCTCCTGGGAGCCTGACCGAGGATATTCTTTATTGGGACCGGACCTGTTCATAAAGATTACCTTCCAGGTTTTCCAGAAGCTTATCCACCTGCAGCCTCTGGATTTGAGCCGGTTTTGCTTTCAATGGATGAAGCCGGTCATTCACCCAGTGTGATGACCAGTTCCAGGTCGTAGTCACACACTCACGGGCGAAGGATTCAAGACCAAACCGATCCGCCTGCTCAAGGCACCCCGTGAGAAACTCATCCACATCGGACATCAGGATCGGATAGCTGCCTGCGGGTTTGCTGCTGTATTTATTCTGCGTCTGATAGAGCCAGAACTGGCTATTCTCCGGGATTTTCACATTATTCATGGACGTTAATCGCCCGGGGTTGACCAGTACACGACAGGTCAGTTGCTGCTGACGATCTATGGACTTGATCTTATTGGTTGGCATGGAAATCAACACGCCATTAAATCGTCCGCCAACCAGCGGTATAACCCCCAGCTCGGTCACCTTTATGGTGTTATCCTGACGGGTTCTGGTCTGCCACCCTCTTCTGAATCCATCAACCCAGACCGGAACCTCAGGCTTAAACCCGATATTGGTTGATTTCCTGGCCTGTTCGTAAAGCAGGCTACCATAACCCACGATGTACTGAGATTTTGCCTTATCAAACGCAGGGAAGCATTCATTGGCCACGCTGATGAGAGGCGCTATGCATAAAATATTAAGTAACCCCATCAGCCAAATTATGTTGCCAGGTAATTTGAGAGCAGGATAATTCACTTTCAACATTTTTTTTCCTCAACAACCTTTCACTCAATCTGAGGAGACCAACAACCTTTCTTTAGACTATTAAAGACTGGTTTTTTAGATAATCTAATAATCAACAAATGGATAAGCTCGCTTTTTTCAGACTCAAAAAAAACCAAAAAGTGAATACCCTTTGTTTTCCCGAAAAAAACAACTCTGCCGTTAACATAATAGCTCTCTTTATAAGAATCGAAATATTCACAAAAAAATATTTAATAAAAAATTAATTTTTATAAGGGTTGATTTTGTTTACTGGTCAGGTATTGTTGAATTGAATCAAGAAGGATCTGATACCATGTCCGGTCGATTGTTGTTTAAGGAAAAACAACTCAGGCTTTGTGTCGTGGCCGCTCTGACGTCAATTGCTGCACCTGTTGCAGAGAGTCTTGTATTGCCGCCAAAACCTCTGGCTTCGAATATTTCCTGGAACTGCCAGTCAGGCATTAATAATGATTGGCTATGCAACGGCATAAGCAGACAGGTTTATAAAACCGAATCTGCTCCACAGTATGCCGGATACTCCAGGCAAAAACAGTCTGATGAACAACAGCTTTATGCTGAATCCCATAATTCATTATCTATTGAAGCTCGAAACTCAGAATCACTAGTCAGTATTCTGGATGCTCCGAGAGACCATTACGTGCTTCAATGGATGGCAGCAAAAGAGCGTGAACAGCTGGAGGCGCTGAAGCAGCGCTACCCGGTATTAAAAGACGCGACCATTGCTGAATACAAACGATCAGGCACCGTCTGGTATGTGCTTCTGGATGGCCCATATCCAAGCCATATTGCCGCCATGGCGGAACTGGACTCACCGCCCAGATCCCATATGGCCAGAGAACTTTACCCCTGGACACGATCGCTGGCCAGTATTCATAAACTGGATATTATCAGGCCGAATTACCCGGTGGAACAGCTGGCGGATCGCTATCAGCCAGAATATCCTCCAGAGCTGTCCATGCGCGACAGCAACAATGCGCCTATTAACTACGATATTTCCTATAGTACGGAGAGTACGGAGCAAAGCCGTCAACGTTCACAGTATCAACGGCAGCCCTATTATACTCAGCAACCGGAAACACCGGTCATCCGTCGTGATAATGGCTACCCATCGGCTGAGACAGGTTATGATACAGGCCAACCACCTGAAATAAATACTGTGTCTTATGGCCGTGAATTCGAGGGCCAATCCTACTCTGGCTTATCCAGTGATCAAAACTACCGGATTCTGCCAGAGCAGGCTAACCCGCAGGAAATGTATGTCAGTATCTCACCGGCCTATCGCAGTAGAATTCCTCAGCAACATACTCAGGGGAGCAGTGTCGACTACAACACGCCAAACACGCCTGTTGCACCGGCCCCTGAATACAGGCAACCCCAGAGCTATGAAGAGTCGGAACCATCCCGTCCTGCAATGAATGTTCTGACAGCCAATCCAAAGAGTTATACGATTGAATGGATGAATGCCAGCAGAAAAGCATCACTTGAACGGGCAAGGCTTCGTTACAGCGAATTGAAAAATACTCAGATCATCCACTACCAGAGACACAGCAGGAATCGCTACGCCCTGGTCAGTATGCTCTTTGTGAATCGTTCCGAGGCTCTGGATGCTCTGCTCACGCCTTCACTGTCAAGAGTGTCGGCACGTTTCTCGCCAAAAGTCAGACAGGTTGCCTATTTGCAGTCCCTGGTCGGTTCAACCCCGCAGGCTACCCATGCGTGGGCCAGACCCGTGACAGAGCCGTCTATTGATAGACGTCAATGGATTAGTCAGGATGACCCTGGTGACAAGACCTATATTGTCCATCGTGAAGATCTTAACCGACAGCCAGTAAAGGCAAGGTTAATGAACTCAAACGACGTTGGTGCACCGGCAATGCACAGACCAACGGTTGTTCATGCGATACCCGACAGAGATCAACCGCTCCACCCGGGTTATCAGCCGGACAACAACTACAACCGCTATGAACAGCCGGACCATCGCAACCCTGTGAATGAACTGCTGAACAGCCCTGATGACAGTTATACCATTCAGTGGTTCGCAGCCAGTAACCGGCAGACAATTGACAAGTTGAAACAGCGTTTCCCGGAGCTGGCTTCAGCAGTCACTGTTCATGTTCAGCGCAACCAGAAGGACTGGTATGTTCTGGTTCAGGGACAATACAGAAACAGTCAGGAAGCCATCAGGGCGCTGAAGTCCCCGGCAATGAAAAACATTGCCCTGATACTTCATCCATGGACCCGTCCGGTGGAATCACTGAAAAAGCTGCAAATCGCCAGCCTCTGATGCTGTTCCCATTTCCGCAATAAACCTGTTTTACCCTTGATGACGTTAAGTATCAGGGTAAGATAGGTGTCTTTTATTATCACTCTTCCACACTTCAGACCCTGAGGCTTCCCATGAACCGCATTCTCAAGTTCATTGCCGTGCTGCTGGCGGCGGTGATTTTGCTGGGTGTTATCGGTGCGGCACTGCTGCCACGCGTTATCGACCCCAACCAGTATCGCGATGAAATCACCCGGCTTGTCTATGAACAGTCGGGACTGAAAGTCAGCATTAACGGGCCCATTGACTGGTCAATATTCCCCTGGGTTGGCCTTTCTCTTAAGGATGTATCCGTCGCAGGGGCCAATAATTCACACTTGGCGCAACTGGGTTCCGCCGGAGTCAGTGTGAAGTTGATACCCTTAATCAGTAAACGCATTGAAATGCAGACCCTTGAGCTGACAGGGCTGGAATTAACGCTGGTCAAAAATACCAAAGGCGAGGGAAACTGGCAGGTCAGTGCGCCAAAGCCCACTGAACAACCCACGCCCAGGGGACAGGAGCCATCCCCGACGCCTGAGTCAGAACCAGCCTCGCCTGTCAGGCTGGATATTGCCAGTGTCAACGTCAATGGACTGCTGATCAGCTACGAAGACCGGGTTTCCGGGCAGAAATACATTATTGACCAGGCCAGTTTAACCACTGGAGCCATTCGCAATCAGCAGCCTTTTGATTTTCAATTAAAAGCCCACATCACCATTCCTGACCTGGTGATAAATTCACTGATCAGTGGCAAGATGACGTTTAATCTGGAAGCGGGTCATTATGACATTCAGGACCTGAAAGTCAGCGCTACACCGGATGTAGAAAAGGGTGAAAGCCTGAGTATTGTGGGTAATGTTCAATATCAGCAAACACCCATGCTGCTTAAGGGCAACCTGGGCGTTGCCGAGTTTAACCTTGCCAATCTACTGAACCAGATCAAGGTCCAGCTTCCTCCCATGGCTGACCCAAAAGCCTTGAACCGGCTATCCTTTGACAGTCATTTCAGCACCAATGGTGAAAGCCTGAACGCAGATAAGCTGCAGCTCCAGCTGGATAGTTTTACTCTGGATGGCAATTTCAGGATGAACAGCATTGACCGGGGCGATATGCAGTTCAGCTTTACCGGCAACGACCTTAATCTGGATAACTATCTCCCCCCTGCCATGGATAACGCAGAAGTGCCTGATGAAGAGCAACCCGCTCAATCGGGTTCAGGGCAACCCGCATCAGGTAAAGAGCATCCTCTGATTCCGGAAGCCATGCTGCGCGGCCTTAACCTTGACGGGTCAATGAAGCTGGCCTCTCTCACCGTGGCCAAATTCATTTTTGAACAGCCGTCTGTTTCTATAAAAGCAGCCCGGGGTAAGCAGGAAGTAACCATTGGTTCCCGCTTTTATCAAGGCACTATTGATATGACGTCTAACCTGGATGTACGTCGGTCAGGCAAGCCCAAAATGGCAGCATCGGCAGAGCTGAAAAATATCAGCCTTGAAGCACTATCAACCGCTATTCCTGATCTTGCCTCACTGCAAGGTGATGTGAATGCGGGTATGAAGGTTCATACACAGGGTCAATACGCCAGTGTTCTCACCAAAAACCTGAATGGCAACATTGAATTCAAGATTGATAAAGGCCTATTCACTGATGCCAACTTTGACAAAATGGTCTGTGAAGGCATTGCCAAAGTGCGTAAGAAAGAGCTGAGTGCGACGGATTGGGGCTCATCAACCGAGTTTACCGACCTGAGCGGCAGTTTCGTCATCAAAAACGGTGTTGCTAACAACGACAATCTGATTGCAGCGCTCGCTTATATGAACCTGAAAGGTGATGGCTACGTAAATCTTGTTGATCGACAACTGGATTATCGTATGGGCCTCAACATCCGTGGAGAAGAAGCGCCGGACAGTGATCCTGCCTGTCAGATCAACAAGGAGTACGTCAATGTCACCTGGCCTGTCCGTTGCCATGGCGATCTTGGTGACCTGAAATGTGGCGTTGATGTCAGACGACTGACCGAAACCATTGCGGAGATTGCAGAAAACCGCCTTAAGCAGAAGATAGAAGACAAAGTGCAGGGACCGGTTAAAGACCTGCTCAAGGGTTTCTTCAAATAATATTTCTGCCCACAACTACTATACTGCGATCGGCCTGCAGGCTGATCGCAAACCTGTTTTTGTAATTTAATGACTCTAAAAGACCTCTACACAGACCCTGCTTTCAGCCAGAGACTCCTGGACTGGTTTGATGCCCATGGCCGTAAACACCTGCCGTGGCAGCAAAATAAAACGCCTTATCGTGTCTGGATCAGCGAGATCATGCTGCAGCAGACGCAGGTAACCACTGTCATCCCCTACTACCAAAAGTTTATGGTGCGATTTCCGGAAGTTACTGACCTTGCAGCAGCCAGTGAAGATGAAGTGCTCCATTTCTGGAGTGGGCTCGGTTATTACAGTCGCGCAAGAAACCTTCATAACGCCGCAAAAAAAGTGGTGAGTGACTTTGCAGGAGTATTTCCCCGCTCAGTTGAACAGCTTATGGAACTTCCGGGCATTGGCCGATCCACCGCTGGTGCCATTGCCTCCATTAGCATGGGGATCCGGGCTCCCATTATGGATGGCAATGTAAAAAGAGTGCTTACCCGCTACTTTGCCATCTCCGGCTGGCCCGGGCAGACACGTATCGCCAATGCGCTATGGGAGATTGCTGAACAGCTGACACCTGAGTCTCGCACAGGTGATTACACTCAGGTGATGATGGATCTGGGGGCTACGGTTTGCACAAGAAGTAAACCCGCCTGCCAGGCTTGTCCACTGGAAGCTGACTGTATAGCGCACAAAACAGGTCAGCAGAGGCTGTTTCCGGAATCAAAGCCAAAACGGGAGAAACCGGAAAAGTCGGTCATTATGCTGATGGTAGTGAATCAGTACGGTGAAGTTCTGCTTGAAAAACGACCACCGTCTGGCATTTGGGGAGGACTCTGGAGCTTTCCCGAGATTTCAGCTCCTGACCAGATTATCGAGCAGGCGCTGGAGAAGACGGGCCTGTTACTGACAGACTTCGACATATGGCCGTCTTTTCGTCATACCTTCAGCCACTACCACCTGGACATTACCCCGGCACTGAGTTTTGTTGAATATCCGGGACAAACCAATACGGTAATAAAAGACCATGACAATTATTATTGGTTTGCACTGGATCAATCGCCTGAATTGGGGTTGGCTGCACCGGTAAAGAAACTTTTACAAAAAGTAGAAAATGCATTGTAAGAAATTACCCTGAAGCTATATTCACAATATGGCTTCCGGATTCAGATCAATCTAAATGACACCTTTATTATAAAAAAACAAAGTAAAAAAATTATTTTAAAACTAAAAAAATATTTCGTGAGAAAAAACCTTTTCCATACTATCTGTATTTCAAGTAATCGTTGGCCTGACAGCCGTACACACCCCAGCATTTTATCCCAAAAAATAACCTCAGCGTTGGAAATAACCCTGAGGTTATTTTTATACATTATGTATAGAAGTTTCAGCTCTATGGTATAACCCATTGGTTGAGGAACCTGAAGAATGATTGGTTTCAAATGTGAGACATTCCATAAAAAAATATTGGTAATTGCCATTTCTGCACTAGTCTCAACATCAAGCCAAAGTGATCATGCTGGAGTTGAAACTGAAAATGCTGGTAATTTATCCAATGACCAGCAAGAAACTCAGGAAAACTCCCCACCGGGTTCCGATGCGCACACTATAAATTCCGGTACTCTCTACATCGCCACCATGGGGATGACAGGAATGGAGGCTGAGGGTGAAAAAATCCTGAACACTGGCAATATTGAAATCAATGTACCAGGAACAGGTATGAGGGCCACAGCAAGCCCTGAAGATACAAGCCATCAAACAACAGCCACCAATCACGGCACCATTTTGATACGCCACCCCGAAAGCACAGGAATGGTCAGCAATGGACAGAACATTGTCTGGTCCGGAATAGGCAAAGAGTGGGATGAACACAGTAATGACTACAAAGCAGGTGCCATAAATTATCCCCATGGCTCAATTAAGGGTCAGGGAACCGGACTGCTGTCTTATAACAATGGCCTGATCAAAAATCATGGCAGTATCCAGATATCCGGTTCGCACTCAACCGGGGCCAGGGCACAATCCATTGCCCCGGATAATCCAAATGTCGGTTTCGGACTTATTGCCAACACCGGCACCATAACTGCTACGGATGGTGCCAGCGGCATTCACCTGCACAAAGGCGGGCTTAAGAATTCGGGAACAGTGATCAGTGATGATGATGCCGCTATCCGGGGAACAGGGCCCTTTAATATCGCCATCTTCACGCCCGGTAGCTACATCAGGGGACAGCGTGCCGCCGTGCTGCTTGAAGGCTCCGGTAATGACCTTAACCTGATTGAACTTCGTGGCGGCACACTGCAGGGAAATCTGCTAGGCAATAGCCCGATGGATATTCTGCGTATCAACCCGGCAGACAACATGACTGAAGACATTAACCAGAAGATTTCAGTCAATGGTGAAGTCAGGGACTTTGAATTTATTTATATAACCGGTGACCAGTGGACAGCATCCCGGCCGATTATCAACCCAAAATCACTGATTGCCGCCGGCACTGTGAATGTCACCTTGAGTCCTGTCAGTGAGGATCAGGCGCAAACCCTGCAGCTCAGTTTTACGGATCTGTTTCCATCAGAAAATGGTGTTGATATCGAGGTCAGCGAATCTGGAATAGCCCATATTAATTTATCGGACACCCATAACCGTCCTGCCGCCAGAATATCCCTGGAGGGTGGTAATATCAGCCAGATGACAGGCCATCTGCAAGGCCGTGATGAGCTATCTCTGGCAAGCGGAATCATCAACATCATTGAAGATGTGCATCGAATCAGAGCACAAACCGATGGTGACTGGCAGGTAAAAACGCCGGTCCGTGGCGTAAAACATCTGGTCACTGAATTCGCTGGTGATAAAGACACACCTACTTTTGAACAGACGTCAATTGTCCTTGGGGATCCGGCATTCTCAGCACAAGACAACCGACTGACAGAAAAAACCAATACACTGGTTGTTGCAACGCCTTCAGAGTCTGGCATCAGCTCGGGACAACCGATCCCGGAGTTCGATGGATCAGCGGGTAAAGCAGAAGTCACCATCGCCAATGGGGCGCGTTTTGGCCAACTGACTGCCCCGGAGAAACTGATCGTAAAGACCTCCGCTGACCAGCCTTTTCACGCTTACGGACCTGTTCATAATGCCAGACATATTGAAGTTTCACCCTCTGCGCAGGTAGAAGAGGTTACACTGGGAGCCTCTCCGACACATACCGATAGCAGCCTGGGGCTGCTTTTCAGTGATAGCGCATCCGGTGATGCCATCAGGATCACCAATTACGGCACTGTTAATGAGATTGATGCGTCCAATGGCCATCACCGCCCAGACCTTCACTATATCCACGACAGTGACACGCTGGTAAACCTGCGGGGCAACAAAACCAGAAATGACCAACTCACCGTTAAGGGCGGTTCTGCAGAAACCGTACAAGCCGTCTCAAGCTCAGCGCTGCAACATGGTTTTGCTACCCTGAATCTTCATGGCGTGGCAGCACCGGTGGAGCTTCCCGCTGATCTTGAGTCGTTGACACTCACCAGCACCCTGCCTATTGGGCATATTTATGCAGTCAGTGCTGATCACCTGGAGAAAGAAAGAGCAGGCAAGGCCCAGGATATACCTAATCCGACGTTTATGCCGTATTCAGTCGGGAAGCCTGAAAGCGCAACATTAAAAACGGACCTCATGACGCCGGGGATAAATTTCAACATTAAAGAACGCCCCAACATGCGTTTTGAGATTCTTAATGGTGAAATAGGTACTCTGACAGGTAACCCGGAAAAAGATGATCAGCTGGTTATTCGCGGAGGCCACATTCAGGGCGATACTGACAGCCTCCGGTCCGTTACCGTTGCCAGTAATGACTGGGGTTCCCATGGAACGCTCAATAACACCAGAGAAGTGCTGGTTGATAAGCATGGCATTCTGACATTACTGCGGATTTATGGACCACAGGAGATCCCTCACCGTACAGAGAATGATCTGACCCTTCAGATAAAAACAACTGCCGGACAGCGGTTGCCTGTTACGGTAACAGAGGGTGGAGCACTTGGCCTGTTGGAAATATATGACCAGGCCAGTCTTGGTGATCTATCGTTGCAGGGTGGCGTGGTAAGCATCATGCCCGGTGACCACAAGACGCTGGAGGTGGGTAGAATTATTAATGCCGATGGTGTTTATTCTCCGGAAACCGGGCTTGGTAATGTGCTGGTTGGTGGCAACCCGCAACAAAGTCCCTTTGGGAGCAGCCTTGTACTCAGTACTCCAAGACCCGTCAGTGTCTTCAGCAAAAAAATTGATAGCCTGCAGCTAACGGAAGGAGCAAAGCTTAAAGGTGAGATACCGGCGGTAGAGCGACTGTTTATCACAACCCCGGATTTTGTTTCTGAAGGCCGGATCAGTGCTATTGAACTGGTCGCTGATGCGCCTGTTGCTGAAGTCAATGTTGCTGACAGCTCCAAACTCACAGCCGATGTGCCGGATACCCCTGCCAGGCTGAATATACAAACATCACCAGAGTGCCCTTTGACGATTAAAAGCAACCTGCCGACTCCGCAGATACAGCGGCTCAATCTCAACGACGGAGCCAATATTGGTACTGTTGATTCTGTGAAAAATATCTGGATTCATAGTTCAGGCTGGAACAGCCAGGGGCTGGTGAATAATCCCGAAACACTCACTATTGCCCCTGATGGAGCGGCAGATCTTATTGTTGCTGATGGAACGCAGCCCAGTGAACAGGATGCTGCTCAAAAACAGTCACTGCATCTTTCTTTTTCCGATGATGCCCCCTATGACTGGAACAAGGCATTTGTCGTCACCAATCTCGGTGGGGCTGGCATCAATGAATTACCTGAACACCGGGGAGAGCTGAAAGTACTGGATTTTTCAGCGGATACCCAGCGCCCTTCCCTGTACTTTATGCAACATGGTGGCAATACCGATCGGATCATCGGCCGACAGGATAAACAGGACACTCTGGCCCTGGTGAATGGCCCACTGAAAACAGCCTCAGGATTCGCCAATATCGATATCTTTGGCGCTGACTGGCACAGCATTCAGTTAACAAACCCTGACAATATCAACATCCACGAAGCGGCCAGTGCAGCCAATATTCTTGTTTCTGATCAGGTGCCAGAGGGCAAAGGAATACTGGCCACCCACTTTACAGAAGACTGTGGCAGAGTATACGTAAACTCCAGAGGAACGCTGGGTGAGGTCAACCTGTCACCATTACAGAGCCGCCCATCATTCAGCATAGAGCAAACCGGTGGCAAGATTGGTTCACTTAAAGGAGCCAACGGTAAAGATGATCGATTCATTGCCAACAATACAACAGTGGAAGAACAGTTATCCGATATTGATTCCATTACCTTTAACGGTATCAATCACTATAAAGGCAACCTGCTTCGGTCCAATGGGCTCATTGATGTGAATGGCCATCTCCATTTTTTGGCAGACAGAATGGCTATCGTTTCCCGCTCATCAGACAGCCGTCGTGCAGAGGTGCCTGAATCATCACCTGCATTGCATATTCGTCAGGGAGCCGTCGTTACCATCCCATCTGAACTTAATATCGACGGTAACTATCAACAGGATGGTCGCCTGGTGCTGACAGAACAAAATCCGGACGCGGCAAGGTTTGAGCCGTTAACCGATGGTACGATATCGCAAGCCCCGGTGGTGGCCGCCAAAAATATCCATGTGGGTCCTGCGGCTGATTTTGTGTTTGACAGCGTTATCATTCAAGATCCGGCCATTGGCAAACAATATCTGTTGATGGAAGCAGAGGATTCCAACATTAACCAGCCGGTTAATGTGGATGCTGACAATGAGCTCTATATTCACTATGACGCGATCATTGATCCGGATAATGCAAAAAGAATGCTGCTGGTCAGCACGGATCAGGCTGGCCATCGGGTATCTCAGGTTCCGGGGCGGTTTCGATCCATGATGCTGGCAGCTACGAAACCTTCCGAAAAAGAAGAACACGACAGTAAAAGTGCCAAATTAACCCGGCATGTTGTAAAAAATGTAAAACCCGGCAAAGACAATAAAAAAGCCGCAGAGCTTGCCCCTGCCATGTCGCCTCATGCGGTGCACAATGCCAACCTTGCACTGAAAACGGCAGGCAAAACTCTTAACGACAGAATGTCCGGCAAACGAACCGGCATCAACACTGGAGATATCTTCTCTGCTGGCGCGGCCTGGATTCAATACGACTACAGCAAGGCAACACAGGATATCAAGGACCATGTACCGGGTTATCATGCCAGAATCAATGGCTTCTCCATGGGTGCAGATAGCCCTCTGGAAAAGGATCAGAATATAGAGGCAGGCATTGCCTACACCTATGCAAAAGGAAACGTAGCAGGGAAAGATGGCTCAAGAAACAAAATTGACACGGATACTCATATCGCCAGCCTTTACTCCTCGTATCTGGAAAATGATTTTTTCTTTGATGGTCGGATGAGTTATTCCTCTGGCAAGAATAAAGGACGCCGCTACGTTGATGGTCACCTGCACGATGCAAAATATGATACCCGGAGCTGGGGGGTCGGCATGATTGCGGGCCACACCTACCCCCTGGGAGATGAGTGGAGCTGGCAGCCTCAGGTAGCCTTTAATTATTTCACCATCAAAACTGACGATTATACCGAGTCTGCCAGAGATCCTGCCCAAGCACACTTATCATACGACCAGGTCAAAAATGGCAAATATGACATCATGGAACTGGGTGCTGGCCTGAAGTTGATTGGAGAAATTAATACCCGGGCAATGGTCATCAAACCAGAGCTTGGGCTGATGGGCTATCACGATTTCAAGAAAGATCCGATTGCTATCACCGCGCACTTTGCCGCAGGGGGTGAACACTTCCGGATCAATGGTGCTGACAGAGATAACAACCGCTATCAATTTGATGCCAGCATGAGTGTGGAAATTCAGAGCAACACCACCATTAGCTTCCGTTACTCCCACCATTGGGCAGAAAACTTCAAAGTTGATGGGTGTATTGCCAGGGTTCGCTATAGCTTCTAGAAACCTTTTCCTTCAGACTCCAGCCGACCTTTCGTTTTCATCATTCTGTCCCGCATGAAGCATAGTCCAGCATCAGGGCCTCTAAAGAAAAGATCAATCTTGCCATTGCAGCCTCCTTTACTGCCTGTTACATGATCAATCGCTTCTTGGGCGGATGCAAAACTCCTTCGCCCCTGCCCCTTGCATGAAGCGTAAAAGTCTGGACTACCTTCGAAATTGTGAGGGTCGTAGACCGTATATTCGAAAGTACCGTCACTTTTTTTGCTTCGATAGATACCAAAAGAGTATAAAGGCTGGCAAATCATGGCTGTTGATGAGTAATCCCAGTTTGTGGTGTCCAATATATGCTGACGCGTGCATGTTTTGATACCAAGACCTTCTCTTTCGTCTGGCGAGAGTCGACTCTCACCTGTAGACCTCTCTTCTACCAGTAAATTCGAGTAGCCTGATGATGAGGCGATGCCGGTTAAAAGCAGGTGCATTACATATATGGACATAGGATAATGGCCATTAGACAAACTACGTCTCAACTCTTGAGCATCACCTCTGGCGCTGATTATTTCTTCTAAATAAGCAACCAGGACCTGAAAAGAAAATTTATAACCTGTTGCCTGGTAAAGCTGCAATCTCAGTACGTCAAAGCCGCAACTCCACATATTGCCTACATTATTACTGTCATATTCGCCCAAACCAAACTTGGTCTGCGCATAGGGACAGTAATCGTTGCCATCTTGGTCTTTAACTTTGAGATTTTTTAAATAAAGGCCTGCCCTGGTTGAGCTTGCCTTTGAATATCCGGGGAAACCGCCCCCTCCGACTGTTGATCCGTCTGCAACATCAAAGAACGAACCAATACGCACCAGCTTATGCTGGCCAGTCCTTTTATCCATCACATGAAGCACTTCTTCAATCGATTCCCCTCTATGGTCTGGGTGGGTGATCGTTACCATGAATTTCGATATAGCGTAATGATTTTTAGTATTAAATGCGATGTCATCTACAGCATCTTTAGTCACCTGTTTGCAGGTTAACCTGGCGTTTGCAACCCACGAATCACCAGCGGCCGCCCTCATCTCTTTATAAGCGTCCTTGACATCTGCTGTTGTCTGGAATCCGTCTATAAATCGAACCCGGGCTGTATCCGTTTCTTTTAAAGAAAATGAGAATGGTGAATTCACCGGTGGTTGGGGCGATGGGGGAGGACTGCCTGCTGTTGCTGATGACGGAGGAGGACTGCTTGCTGTTGCTGATTGTCGTGAAGTATCCTCTGCATGATATACCCTGTATTCAGTCAATGCCCGTATGACAGGCTTTGCAAACCAGGCGTTGGGATGACGCGTCATCACCGCCTCTGCTTCAATTAATGAGACGGTATATTTGGTAAATGTTGCTTTCACCACCCCCGCGATAGCTTTCACGGCACGTGCAAGGATGAAACTGTCATCATGCTTGTTCCAACAGTAAGACATGGCGTTCAAAGCGCCTAATTCAACTGAATTCATATAGCTCTATCACTTTATTATTCTGGATAACTTATTTTTAAGACAGAAAATCTGGCTATAAGTTCAAAAACTGGCCATTTATAAGAATGTGTAGCGCACAGATACAGAGTAAACTGATTCTCTGTGAATCATTCGGGAGCACCACAGGGATGAATAACCTTGATGGCGGACACTTCAACAACACCTACTCACGCTTGCCTGAATACTTTTATACAATGCTGGACCACCCTGGAGAACCCGAGACTCGTGGCCTACTGCCCATCAGCTGGCCAGCAGCTAACCTTGGGATATGAGTGGAGCTGGCAGCCTCAGGTAGCCTTCAACTATTACACCATTAAAACCGACGATTATACCGAGTCAGCCAGAGATCCTGCCCAGCCACACTTATCTTATGATCAAGTCAATAATGGTAAATGTGACATCATGGAGCTGGGCGCTGGCCTGAAGATGATTGGGGGAAATTAAGAGCAATACCACCATTACCTTTCGTTACCTACACCATTGGACAGATAATTTCAAAGTCGATGGGTGTATTGCCAGGGTTCGCTATAACTTTTAGTAGCCTGTTCCATTTTCCTCCAGCCGTTTTTTTGTTTCCAACATTTTGTCCCGCAGGTAGCACATTGTGGAATCAGGCAATCTATAGAAAGCATCAAGGTGGCCATTGCAACCCCCTTTATCTGTTGTTACGTGGTTAATAGCATCCTCGGCGGTTGCAAAACTCATACGACCCTGACCACAATCTGAAATGTAAAAGTCTGGTCTTCTTTCGAAATTGTGAGGGTCGTAGACCATATATTCGAAAGTGCCATCTGATTTTCTGTTTCGATAGACACCATAAGCGTGAGCAGGCTGGCCAAGTATGGCTGTTGATGTGCAGTCCCAGTTTGTCGTCAAAATTTTACTACGTTCACATATGTCGAAACCTTCAGCATTTTTTCTTTCTTCCGGGAGTTCTTTTGCACCTTTAGACTCCTTTTCCTTCAGAAAAAACGGGTAGTCTGGTGATTTTGGGATGTCAGAAGCCAACAATTCCATTGCTACATCGCCAAAAGGATAGTCGTGCTGAGAAAACCACTGCCTCAATTGCGCTGCATTAGTTGTGGAGCTAATCATTTCTTCTAAAAAAGCGACCAGGACCAGGAAAGAAAATTTATAGCCGGTAGCTTGGTAAATCCCCAACCTCAGTGCATCAAAACCACAACTCCAAAAACCGCGTATCTTTTGATCGTCAGTGATAGGGCTGCCTATACCAAACTGGGTATCCCGGTAGGGGTAACGATCTACACCTTTTTCGTCTTTAAATTTGAGTTGTTGTAAATAGCGGCCAGCCTTGATAGAGCTTTGATCTGAATAACCGGGAAAACCGGCTCCTCCTGCTGTTGATACGCCTACAGTTTCACTGAACGAACCGATACGCACCAATTTCATCTGACCATTACTTTTATCACGCAACTTGAGTACTTCTTCAACCGTGCAACCTCCACCGATTGGTTGATGAATAATTATCTTGTATTTCGACATAACATGGTGGTTTTTATTGCCAAATACGATTTCGTCTACTTCATCTATCCTCACCTCATCACATGTAACCTTGGCGTTTTCGACCCACAACTCCCCAGCAGCAGCTCTCATCTTTTGATAGGCGACAATCACAGCTTCTTCTGAAGTCCGGCATTCTTCGTTTATAAATTGAACCCGTGTTTTAACCATTTCGTTTAAGGAAAATGAGTATGGTGAATACTCCGATACCCGGGGTGTTCGGGGCAATGGGGGAGGACTGCCTGCTGTTGCTGATGAGGCAGGAGAACTGCTTGCTGTTACTGGTTGTCGTGAAGTATCCGTTGCATGGGTTATCTTGTATTTAGCCAATGCCCATGTGACAGGCTCTGCAAACCAGGCATCGGGATGGCGCTTCATCACAGCCTCGGCTTCAATTAATGAGACGGTATATTTGGTAAATGTTGCTTTCACCACCCCAGCAATGGCTTTCACCGCACGAGCAAGGATGAAACTGTCATCATGCTTGTTCCAACAGTAAGACATGGCGTTCAAAGCGCCCAATTCAACTGAATTCATGTACCTCTCCCCTTTATTATTTTGAATAACTTATATTCTAAGACAGAAAAACTGGCTATAAGTTCAAAAACTGGCCATTTATATGAATGAATGTGTAGTGCACAGATACAGAGTAAACTGACCCACTGTGAATCATTCGGGAGCACCACAGGGATGAATAACCTTGATGGCGGACACTTCAACAACACCTACTCAGGCTTGCCTGAATACTTTTATACAAGGCTGGACCCAACTCCCCTGGAGAACCCGAGACTCGTGGTCTACAGCCCATCAGCCGGCCAGCAGCTGAACCTTGAAGACACCCGGGAAACCCGGGAAAAGCTGACATTGATCGGTTCCGGAAACCGTGCATGGCCCGGTTCAGAACCACTGGCCATGGTGTATTCCGGCCATCAGTTTGGTGCCTATAATCCCCAGCTGGGTGATGGCAGAGGGTTGTTATTGGGAGAGCTGGTCAATACCCGGGGAGAAAAGTGGGACCTGCATCTGAAAGGGGCCGGGCCAACCCCTTACTCCCGATTTGGTGATGGCAGAGCCGTTCTGCGCTCCTGTATCCGGGAATATCTCGCCTCAGAAGCGCTCCACCATCTGGGCATTCCGACGACCCGCGCTTTGTGCGTGGTGACCAGTGATACACCGGTTTACCGGGAAACCAGGGAAGCGGGTTCAACATTACTCAGACTGGCCAGAAGCCATATCCGCTTTGGCCACTTTGAATATTTTTTTTACAACAAACGGTATGAAGCCTTAAAAGAGCTGGCTGATTACACCATTGAACACCACTTTCATGATCTTGAAGGAATGAAAGCAGTGGCGGGCAGTGACAAAGGCTATCAGCTATTTTATGCAGAAGTCGTTCATCGTACCGCAACCTTAATTGCCCGGTGGCAGGCTGCAGGTTTTGCCCACGGCGTTATGAATACGGACAATATGAGCATTATCGGGGATACGTTTGATTATGGCCCCTATGGTTTTATGGACGATTTTAACTGGCACTACATCTGCAACCACTCTGACCACTCCGGTCGCTATGCCTTCAGCCAACAACCCGACATTGGCTACTGGAACTGTGGCAGGCTTGGCCAGGCACTGGTTCCCCTGTTTGATGATATTGAGTTAATCCAGAAAGCGCTGGATCAATACCCACAAATCTACACCCAAACCTATACCCGCCTGATGCTCGATAAACTGGGGCTGTTGGCAGAAGAGGAGGAAGACGCAGAACTGGTTCGCGATCTCCTTCAGCTATTGCATGACAGTCACTGTGATTACACATTATTCTTCCGAACTCTCAGCAGCTTTCCTTCAGAACAACCCGTTAACCAGCTGGAGGCGTTAGTTAACCACCCATCACTTGCCCCCTGGCTGGATAGCTATAAGAAAAGGCTCAAGAGAAACCCTCTGGATGACCAGAACCGCCAGAAACGGATGAAACAGGTTAACCCGAAATACATTCTCAGAAACTATCTGGCACAACAGGCGATCGAAAAGGCAGAGAAAGGGGACTATCAGGAAATTGAAAACCTGATGAACGTACTGGTTTCGCCCTACGATGAGCACCCTGATTTTGAGCACTATGCAGAGCAACCACCTGAATGGGGCAAAAAACTGGAAGTCAGCTGCTCTTCCTGAAGGGAATGAATGTTTATCAGGTAGCTTTCCCGTTAAGATACCGTCAATCCATAGTAACTGAAGCAGTGAGATAACAATGGCCAGAATGATTCAATGCGTCAAACTGAAAAAAGAAGCGGAAGGCCTCATGGTTCCGCCGCTACCCGGTCCAAAGGGTCAGTGGATCTTTGAGCATGTTTCCCAGGAAGCCTGGACTGAATGGCAGGCTCACCAGACCCGCCTGATCAATGAAAAGCATCTTAACCTGTTGGCACCTGAAGCCCGGCAGTACCTTATGGAACAAATGGATAAATATTTCTCTGGCGAAGATATTGATGCCGCTGAAGGCTATGTGCCGGAAGATAACTAACCTCCGGCTGGCTATTCTCAGCCAACCTCAGGGTCTGGCACGCCTCAAAGCTGATGGGAAAATATTTGATCATGTCTATTGTTCAGGTAACGATAGGCATTCTGCATACATTAAAGGTGATGAAAGTCTAGCCCGGATATTTCATAAACTGCCCCGAATCTCGCGCAGGACTTTGTCGCTCTAAGGGATTTTGTGAGGGAGCACCGTACCGGGGAGTACGGTCGACTGAACAAAACTCCCTTAGAGCGGCAAAGGACAAGCGAGAGCGGGAGCACGTTTATGAAATATCCGGGCTAGCAATTGCTGAGCTTCAATCATCACTTTCATTAGAATCTGGCGATACTGACGAAAGCCTTTTTTCTGTGAGCCATTGCAGCCTGAGGGCTTGAGTATTCAACGTGTTCCGCAGCCCGTATGCTACCTTTCTTTCACTAATGATGTGGGATAACTTCGCGATAGTTGCCGCCCTTCTGGCTATACGAAAATCAGGATGGCTCCTCAATTTGAAGACCTCATCAGAAATAACGACTTGTCGAAATGATTGTGGAATATCAATTTCGATCTTTGGTTGCGGGGGACTTTTCTCGTTCAAAACGGCGTGAAACCTGGATGTGTCAATGCTCTTTTTGTATACAGCATATTCAAGCGCATCTAAGTGCAAGCTCGCTGTTTTGCGTTCTTCTTTGGATAGAGTCGTGTATTGAGGAAGGGGCCACACTTCTATTTCGTAGACTTCCATTGGATCAAGAACTGACATGGCAACTGCATCAGTCCGCCTGTTTGTCAGATGTCTGCGAATTCGAGTGCGCAGACTTTCTTTGGTCTGCCCAATATAAATGGGTTCCCGCTCATAGTCGTAGAATGCATATACACCGAACTTGTAGTTGCCAACCTTTTGCCCTAAAAATTTTGAGTCGAAAAAAGCAGACAACTGTTTTCTCAGCTCTTCTGTTTCAAATGCACAAGCGGTTATACCGTAGTCAATCATATAGCCTCCACCCTTCTGAAGGCTATTAAACATTATCGACAGAAAGAGTTCAGCTCTATTTTTTTATGAGGGGGTAGAGCAAATGCTCTGCAAGATGTCGTACAACAGGAACCACAACGGCATCACCCATGGCCTTATATCCTTGATTATAAGTACCTGGTATCTGGTATTTGGGGGCACCCATTAGTTGAGCAGCTTCTTTCACAGTCAGAAGGCGAGTTCCAAACTTACCATTACGATATATAACGAGTTGCTGCCTGCTGCTACCTCCAGTTGGGGTTCGCAGGCAGCCTGCAAGGCCGTCCGTTCTGACCTCTAACACCTGCTGACCATTCCTGATTCGCTTATATCCCGGGAAGACTCTCTGACCTTTTTTTACAGCGGCTTCAAGCTTATCAAAATGGCTTTTGGGAATAAGGCTGAGGTGGTGATTGACGGTTTCCTCAGAGTCGAAGGGCGCATCCAGCTCAATGATTTTCTCTAGTGGGTGCATTGGTGTAGATGGAGCGGGAATGTTCCACCATGTCCAATCAGTTGCTTTGGAAGCAATGGCCTGAATAGCTTTGGGGTGAGCCCATGTTGGTGAGTCAGTAGTAAAACCGGATATATCAGTACTCTTTCTCACGGCAATGACAAATATCCGCGGGCGAGACTGAGGTACCCAATGCACAGCATCTATTAGGACAGCTCCAACATTGTACTGCCTTTCAAGTAAAGCATTATGAAGAGCGAGGTAGTTTTCACCATTCTTACCTGATACCAGGCCTCTGACATTCTCAGCAACTAATACGGCTGGAGCTTCTCTCATCTCATCGAGAATGCGTAGCCACTGCCAAACCATTCCGCTGCGAGAACTGGTTATTCCACCCATATTTCCAGCAAGGGAAAGGTCTTGGCAAGGGAAGCTTGCCCAAGACAAGGAGTGTCGGGGAAGTTTGTCACCCTTGATGTTTTCGATTGAGTCAAGAGTAAAGATTTCAGGCGAGTGGTTTGCTGCAAAAACAGCCTTCTTTTTGGCGCAAATATCGTTGGCCCATACAGAGTCAAAGAAATCTTTTAGCCCTTCAGTGGCAAGTCCACTTCCCGCAAAAAAATCAGCACTGGCTGGTTTTTTGGATATGGCAGAGACATCCGGATCAGTGGCTGACCGGTGGGATTCATCTCCGATTTCTGCAGTAAGGACTTGGTTCAGCATCTTGGTAATATCAAGTTTTGGACAACGTGGCTCTCGTTAAGGCAGTCTATTCTCGGACTCTTAGAGTTTGCACCCTTTTTTGAATAGATTCTATCCGATATGTGCTGGCTAAGTGGAAGAAGAATGTCGGAGAAGTACTCCAGGACCGTATAAACTTCTATTACATCCCTAACGCCTGTCACTGCAAGACCATCAAATACATCGTAACGCAGGAAAGGGTAAGGGGGATGGTATAGCCCCAAAGAAGAGACTGTGAGCAGGACACACATCTAAAAACACTCCGTCGTATAATACGACTTTTCAACAAAAAAAGCCCCGAAACAAAAATGCTTCAGGGCCTTTATATAATGGTGCCTAGGGGCGGAATCGAACCACCGACACGCGGATTTTCAATCCGCTGCTCTACCAACTGAGCTACCCAGGCTAAATTTTGGCACATATATCATTTATCATTTAAGCATGGTGCCTAGGGGCGGAATCGAACCACCGACACGCGGATTTTCAATCCGCTGCTCTACCAACTGAGCTACCCAGGCGCTGTTCAAACAACGAAACGATGTGCGAGGCGTATTAAACGGATTTCACCCTGGAGAGTCAAGTCATATATAAATTTTTATGGCCAGTCGGTGAGTATGCAAGCCGGGGATCATCAACCCGTCGTTTATTAACCTTGTACATTTCTCTATTTATACCAGCTTCAATATCCGCCATGCAGTTGATCCCAAACTTCCTGGTCCCGCTCGGCAGTCCAGATTCTCGGCCAGTCAATACCATCCAACTCATCCCAGAGGCGCTGAACATCAAATGGCAAACAGTGCTCAAAAATGGGCCAGTTACCGTACCGGGGGGCCAGGCTTTTATGGGATGCGGCAAAGGCTTCGGTTAACGTTCCCCTGTTTTTATAAACGGCCCCTACCTGATCAATCAGAGTCTTGAGGAAAGTGCGGCTTTGTTCGATAGCGGCATCAACATGATCACGACCATGCACAACTGCACCCCGGCCACCAACCAACGTCTCAGCACCGTAAGCCTTTACCTTGTCCAACGTGGTGGTGGACCAGTCAACATGGAAAGCATCACCGGTATAAAGTGCAGCCCGGGCCTCAACAAGATCTCCGGCAAACAGAATGTTATGCCGGGGCAGCCAGGCACAGATATCCCCGGCGGTATGACCCCGTCCACAGTATTCAAGCACCAGGCTTCCCCGAAGCCCACCCAGCGGGATTTCCAATCGATCATTAAACACAATATCAGGATGGGTCAGCCCCCGGATTCCTTCGGGTGCCCGGAATAGTCTGGGCATTCGACGAAACTCACTGTCCCAGTCCTCCATACCACGCTCTTCAATCAGGAACCGGGTGTTCTCATGGGCAATAATCGATTCGGCTGAGAAGGCGGCTGCACCGAGTACGCGCACTGCATGGTAGTGAGACAAAACCAGATACTTAACAGGCTTCGTTGTATGCCTTCTGAGTTCCCGTAACCAGTCAGACGCTGCCCTTGGTGTTGCCCGAGCCTCAAAAGCAATAAGGAAGTCTTCTGCCTCAATGGCCCCGACATTAGGATCCCCCTCAGCGGTAAAGGCATAAACACCATCTGCCAGAACTTCAAGCGTCTCTTTTTTGGGCTCCAGATCTGCTGATGATGCAAACGCTTTTATGGTCATCCTGTTAAGCCTTCGATTTCAGAAATGACTTTTCCTGAAAGAATAGTAAGTAAATCATTTGGAGATCACTATAGCCAAATAAAATCAACAACAACAATCTATATTGCAGTAATAACAATGACACTTAATTATTCAAACAATAATTTACATAATAAAAATACCTCCTATCATTTAACCGGTCAGAACTTGCCATTTTGAATGCGAATAATGCGCAGGATCAGATATTAAATATTACGATTGGAGGTTTGAATATACATGAATAATTTACCCTCTAGTGACTATTCCAGATTTTCACCAAATACGATCAGTGACAACAGTGATTTACTCTTCCCTCAATCCTCAACACAGTCGGCTGATTCCTCAGATTCTGGTACATCATTAGCACAAAATGTCCAACCCTATTTGAAGGGTCTTGGCGATGACGTACAGGAATTTGTTAGAGAATTAACATTACTCGAACGATCAATTAACATTGTCACCTCACCTGCTCTGGTCACAACATCAGAGGCGATGACTATTAATTTAAAGAATATGGCTTACTCTTCAGGGGATACTGGTGAGCCTCATCAAGCTCGACCATTGATCAAAAGCACCAAAGAAGGCATACATGTCATTTCAAAAAGACCAAAGATTGATGGAATTCTGAGACAATCCCAGATTCCTCATACAACCAGTGAAGCTTTATTTCACAAGGGACCTGAACAGGCCACGGCAGAGCTCAATGAGCAAATAACAAAAGACACCCAGGGCCTGATTACTGATTTTCTGAAAGCAAAAGACCTGGATAATCCAGACATGGCGTTTCAACTGGTCACCTGGTTATTGCAACAGGTTTCATGGCGGTTTCCTTTTAGAGTGATGAACGAAAAAGAGAGTTCAGAAATGACATGGGAAAATGCAGCCCACTCAGAAATACAGTGGATGGAAAGTGGAAGTGTACAACCCATTAAGCACATAAAAAATAAAGATTATGACTTTGTCGCTGTTCCTGTTATGGAATCGGGCATGAAAGCGGTGTTTGTTTTACCGCCAGAAGGGGAAACGAATCCCGGTAGTGAAGATCTCAACCAGGTTTTGTCAAGTGGACTCACCACTATCCTGGGCAAATCCGGAAGTAAACACGCGGTGCTAACGCTGCCCAAGTTCAAGTTCAATTATCAATTTACAAAAATATGTGAAGAGGCTGAAGCCAAGGGTAAACATATAGCAGCATTGGACGTTGATGAAAATGGAGCGACGGTAGCTGCTGCGTCATCTATACTCTCATACGATTTACATATACCTCCTGAAAAACTTCTTCGCTTTAAATTTGACCATTCATTCTACCTGGCAATAATTAACCATAAAAATCCCAACGACCCAAGGGTTATTGGCATGGCCCAGATTAATCATCCCGGAAAGAGCTAATTAACCTTTTTTACTTCTTGCTGCCGCGTTCCCAACTGGCAGTAAGAACTAAGATAATCAGCAAAGCGCTTACTCTCCCCTTTGGGAAGTTAAAGATGGAACCACGAAGGACACAATGAAGAGATTTTCTTTTCCTTTGTGCTCTTCGTGTCCTTCGTGGTTCCATCCGACACCCATTGAAAATCCAGGTTTAACTTAATGTCCACCCTAAGAACGACCATTCATCACAGATAAGGTATGCCCCCCACACGCACCCTCAAAAACTGCCCAAATATTGATCCAGGTTAATTTTCTGATGCCTGGAAAACTGACTTTCGTCAATTGGACTTTCCAACCCCTGTATTAATGTTCCCCGTTGAAATTTCGAGCCCAACCATTTCCGGGAGTATGGCAAGTGCTGATTGGCAAGGTAACTGGCAACATCTGGGCCACCCGCAAGAAGGATGGTCTCAGTGGCTTCAAATTAATGATCGTTGAGCTGATCAATCCCTGCGAGCAGGAAATCGGCCAGTCACTGGTGGCCGTTGATACCGTTGGTGCCGGCATAGGTGACCTCGTCCTGGTCGCCAGAGGTGGTGCTGCCCGAAAAGCCATACACCCTTGCGAAGGCCCGGTTGACGCAGCGACTGTTGGCAATATGGAGGTGAGCCAGTGAGCCTCCTGATTACCCGACAAAACCTGCACGACTTCGTTTCTGATTGATTTCCCCCATGATCCGTGAGATATACCTACTCGTAGAAATAGAAAAGTTTTAAACCTTGATACTATCAGGTTTAAAAAACATAAAAGTACGATGAGGTACTCCCATGTCTGAAAAATCATTCGATTCTGAAAAGCGTGGCCCCACCCGGCGTCGGTTTTTACAACTGGCCGCAGCATCCGCGCTTATTCCCCTTCTAAATATTCCCAGCCGCCAGGCACGGGCTGATGCGCTCCCCCCACTGGATGAGTCCAACCCTACCGCAATAGGTCTCTCCTATAAGAAGACACAGGCAGATGCTAAATCCATAGATGGCTACCAGGAAGGACGAAAGTGTGAGAATTGCGCTCTCTATACCCCGGATAACCAGGGTTGCAGGCTTTTTCCGGCAAACTCCGTAGAGCCGGAAGGATGGTGCAAGGCCTGGGTGCCAAAACCTGCCTGATGGATTAGTAAAGAACATCACGAATACCCTCGTTCCCTCAAAAAAAAACCCCGGGAACGAGGCAATCATCTGCTATTCTCAACGCATCAAAAATAATCAGAAGTGGTCCTTATGAACCATGATAAAGACAGGGATGCGCTCTGGAATGCCATTCATCAAATAGAGATCAGCGTTAAAAACTCACAGAATGATATTAAAAAACTGTTCCTGCACAGTGTGCGGCACGAAATAGCGATTGAAACACTCAACAAAAAGGTGGATGCCCACCAACAGGAGAACCGTGAACGCTTCAACAGGATTGAAAATCGACTCGATAAGATTGATAACCGTTTTGACAAAGTTGAAGAGACACTCGCTATTATTGTGAACCATCTCAAGCCATGATCTTTAGTAACCATGATCTCGTTCCTACACTTTTGGGTCCTTCACTCCATTGCTCAACAATGCCCTACCGATGAGTCTCCCTTAGCGGTGACTTTATCGGGTTATCAAATGTTTACAGCGCGTTCAAATGATTAATACACCACTGAGCCCGCTTCAGGATGGCATTCCTGTCCGCTGAACCCTTTTTGTCCCACCCTTTATAAACCAGGGCGGTCCGTGGATTGTTCTGCAACATCTCTCGGTGTTTCTCCATAAAATACCAGTAAAGACTGTTTAAGGGGCAGGCGCTTTCGGTCTCTTTTTCCTTCACCTGGTAAACACAGCCCGGACAATAGTCACTCATTTTCTGCACATAATTGCCACTGCCTGCATAGGGTTTCGATGCCACCATGCCTCCGTCGGCATACTGTGACATGCCCCGGGTATTGGGCAGCTCTACCCACTGAATTGCATCGATATAAATACCCAAATACCACTGATCGACCTGGTCAGGATCAATACCCGCCAACAGGCAGAAGTTACCGGTAATCATCAACCGCTGAATATGATGCGCATAGGCATACTGCAATGACTGAGTAATGGCATGGCGCATACAGTTCATCTGTGTCTGACCGGTCCAGAACCAATCAGGCAGATCGCTTGTCGCTTTCAGGTAGTTCATGGACTCGTAGTCCGGCATATTGCTCCAGTAAACACCCCGAATATATTCACGCCACCCCAGGATCTGACGGACAAAGCCTTCTATTTGCGCCAGTGAAATCGCTTCAGGGTTGTCACGCCAGGTGCTGATCGCCTTATCGATCACCTGTTTCGGATGGAGCATTTTGGTATTCAGGGCAAAGGAGAGCCGGGAATGGTAAAGACTCCACTGATGGTCACTGTTCGCGGTCATGGCATCCTGGAACTGACCAAAATGTGGCAGGCAATGGGTGCAGAAATAATTGAGTAATGTTAATGACTGCTGACGTGTAATCGGCCAGAGCAGATGAGTGCCAATATCACCAAAGCTCTGTAACTTATGGCGTTTCAGCCGCTCCAGTACTGACGCGGTTGAACTGGCAAACACTAACGGTTCTGGAATCGCATCAAGATCAGCAGCTTTGAGCTTACAGCGATTATCCGCATCGTAATTCCATTGTCCGCCCTCCGGCTGGCCATCACACATCAGGACGTCATGCTGCTGGCGCATCTTTCGGTAGAACGTTTCCATCCTGCCGGGCTTACCGGGCTTGAACCGTTTGCCAAGCGCCTCAAACGGAACCAGAAAATGTTCGGTATCCCACTCTTTTTTAAAAAGGGTTTTATCGGGTTCAAAATCTCTTAACTGTGTCAGCAAACGATATTCATCGGGCCGCTGGTATTCAAAACGGGTCACTGCATATTGCTGGCACAAGTGAAGAATCAATGATGGCAAGTCGGCAAAGTCTTTGGTTTCATCCAGCGTCAAATGCAGAACCTGATGCCCCGCTTCCTGCAATGCCATGGCAAATTGTTCCATGGCGAGAAAAAAACCACAGATTTTTTGTACATGGTGCTTAACATAACCGGTTTCCTGAAGCAGTTCGGCAATCACATAAAGACAGTCATCGTCCTGCCTGGTGAACCAGCTATGGTGGGCGTTGAGCTGGTCTCCAAGAATCAGCCTGAGGGTAGAATAGTGTTTATTGTTTTTCATCCATCACCCGGTTTCGTTGAGATCGGCAGCGCCTTGAACAGTAGCGGACCTCCTCCCAGCAGCGTTCCCACTTTTTTCGCCAGGAAAAAGGACGATGGCAGACGGGGCATTGCTTTTGTGCGGTTCGATCAACCTTGTTGTCAGCAATTCTTACGCTTTGAAAGTGCTTCATGCCTACTTTACGTTAAATTGACAGGTTCGGCTCAGAACAACCTCATCGCTACTGTGCATGTAGAGTATTCAAGGCAACTCAAAAACGGGTATTCAGAAAAAGTCACGGCATTCTGTACGTTATGCCACAGAAACATCATGTTCACTGGCAGGGGCACTCTATCCGTAGTACCAATGATCACTGCCCCTTCCCGGAATAACAGGATTTTCCCATTTAAACAGCAACTCATCTATTATATTGTCTTCGGAGCCACACTGTTCAAACCAGAACTCCAGCAAGGCGCAGCCTGCTACCGGCAGGAAAACGCTGAAGGTACTCCTGAACCTGATCCTTATGGATTTCTCTACCATCCATAGACTGCCCCGTGATATAGCAATGTGCCAGTAAGAAGAAATGCAGGCGTGAGTTCTGAAATAGTCGTCTCAGTGTTTTGATGGATTGCAACACCTGCCCTGCTGATACTCTCTGATGATCAATGGGTAGCTCATAATGCATAGCCATGATCTTCCTCGTTTGAATTTTTCATTAACAAGCTGGTCAGATTCGCTAACTAAAACTAACCTCTTCATTTAACCGCTTCTATTTCAACCACTTACATAGCGAAAACTGCTATCCCAATGGATATATCGCCGTATGCCGGTTATCCCAGAAACCTGTTAGATTCCCCCCCTTTCAAAAGGCACGACTTCCACCTGACTCAGGGCTTTCAGATCCCATGCTGAGCTATCAACACCACTACCACGCGGGTAATCATGCCGATGTACTCAAACACTGGCTGTTGCTGGCCTGCGTGCGGCACATGCAGAAAAAAGACACGCCTTTTGATTATATCGACACCCATGCCGGTGCCGGTCTCTACCGACTGGACTCAGCCATGGCCCGCAAGACAGCGGAAAGCGATGAAGGTGTCCTGAAGCTGGACTGGCAAAAGCTGAAAGGTCTGGATGACTACCACGGCCAGATTGCCGACGATATCCGTGCCAAACGTTACCCGGGCTCACCATTGCTGGTAAAGCGGCTGTTGCGGCCCGGTGACAAAGCCTGGCTGTATGAAATGCATCCTAAAACCATTGCTGAATTACGTCAGAATTGTGAACATCGTCGTCTTTGTCATGTTCGCCAGGAAGACGGTTTTAAGGGCCTGCCAGCCCTCCTGCCCACAGCCAGTCGTCGTGCATTGGTATTGATTGACCCCTCTTATGAGATCAAGTCGGACTATCAGACAGTGGTTAAGGTGATGGAAGCCGCTTACATGAAAATGCCTCAGGCCATGCTGTTGCTGTGGTATCCCTTGGTGGACAAGCAGCAGATTCGACAGATGGAAAAGGGCTTTGCCAAAAGCAGGATGCGCAATACCCACCTGTTTGAAATGGGCGTTGCCGACCCTGGCGAGCCCGGTATGACCGCTTCAGGCATGGTGGTTGTGAATCCCCCCTGGACCCTGGCGGATGACTTCATCCGAATCATGCCACAGGTATCTGCCCACCTGGCGAAAGATCATAAGGCCCGCTGGCGGCATCAACTATTGGCCGCTGAATGATTAAGGCATGATAGGCCAGTCAGCCGCATCGACACTGTCGAGAGGGTAGGTTTTATGCCCTCCCCAACGGTTGATATAGCGGCCATCAGGATCGAACTGCTGAGCCTGTTTATCCAGATTAAAATGGCGACTCCCTCTCGGGTCAGCACCCACGCCCGCCAGATACTGCCAGTTGCCCCAGTTGCTGCCCACGTCATAATCCACCAGCTGCTGCTCAAACCAGGCGGCTCCGTAACGCCAGTCCATCCCCAGTTCATGAATAAAGCAGCTGGCCACTATCTGCCGCCCACGGTTGGACAGGTAACCGGTGGCCTGCAGCTCTTTCATGCAGGCGTTCACAATGGGCCAGGGTGTATTACCGGCGCACCATTTCTGAAACCGTTCCGGATAAAAGCAGGACAACCGGCACTTATCCCGGATGCCTCTGGATGAAAACAGCCGAGCACCATGCTTCAGGGCGTACCATTGGAAATATTCACGCCACAGCAATTCAAATTGAATCCAGTAGGTGGATTCATTGGCCATAATCAATGACTCATAATGCCTGAGTGCCTGGAAAATCTGCCGGGCGGAGAGACAGCCGTGGGCCAGCCAGGGTGAAAATTTGGTTGAGGTCTCCCAACCCTGCAAGGCGTTTCGCGTCTCTTTATAGGTGGTTGGCTGCAGCGCTGAGAAATAGTGCTTCAGATGCTCTGCCCCTGCCGTTTCACCACCGGTAAACGGGCTATTGGTTTTGGCCTTTGCCGGTAACCTGTCAGAATAGTAATTCAAACCGGGCATGGGCCCTGGCATGATATCCGGTGCGGTTGCGGCTTCGGTAATGGGTAGATGTTCGACAAGCTTTCGGAACTGAGTAAATGTTTCCGGCAGCTCGTCCGGGGCAAATGGCAGATCGTTCTGGTGGAAGAGCGTAAATGTTTCAACTTCATTGAAGGTGACTGCCGGGAAGTTCTGCTTGAGACTTTGCCAATAGGCACTCTCCTGATAACCCATATTACGGCTGCGATAGACCGCATCAATTTTATGGGCTTTCAGCATTTGCTCGATCGCTTGATACGGACTTTGCAAACGCACCAGCAGTTTTTGCCGTCGCTGTTCAAGCTGTGATTCAAGCTGTTGAATACCCTCCCGCAGGAAACGCCAGCGATGCTCGCCCATCACCCTTGACTGGTAACGGCCTGGCTTAAACCAGGCAGGGTCAACACAATAGACACACACCAGGTGTTTACAACTGGCAGCAGCCTGCAGCAAGGCCCGGTTATCACTCAGCCTCAAATCGTTGGTAAACAGAAACAGCGTTATTCCCTGCAAGAGCGATACCCTCCAAACCTTTTAGCACTAATACCTATTTGTACGTTAATTTTCCCAAACCACGGCAAACCGTGCTCAACTTCCGATAACTCGATGTAATTTATAAAATTTATTGTCGTACTATTAAAGACATCAAATCTGTTTTGGTATTATGTCCTCTCAGGTAAAGTGAAGAACTTTATAATATGCTGGATGTATTGAAATAAGGGTAAAACGCATTGAAAGCCATTAAAATTCTGTCACTGATAGCACTGCTGACGGGCTGTACAGGAATACCCGAAGGCGTTACACCGGTAAAGCCATTTGAGGTTAACCGCTATGTTGGAAAATGGTATGAGATAGCCAGGCTGGATCATCGATTTGAGCGAGGCCTTTCCCATATCACCGCAGAATACTCAAGCAACCCTGATGGCAGTATTCGGGTCATCAACTCAGGTTACTCTGCTGAGGCAGGTGAACGTAAGCAGGCCGAAGGCAAGGCAAAATTTGTCAGAGAACCTGACGAGGGATATCTGAAAGTCTCTTTTTTTGGCCCCTTCTACGGCTCCTACATTATTTTCGAGCTTGATCAGAAAGGCTATGAATACGCCTTTATCTCAGGAAATGGCAAAGATTATCTCTGGCTGCTGGCCAGAACGCCTACCGTCAGTGATCAGGTTAAATCGGACTTTATCAACAAAGCCAAAGCACTTGGGTTTGCTACTGAGCAATTGATCTTTGTGGATCAGAGTAATCCTCTCAATTAGCACCTGTTGGGGAATTGTGTATATCCCTGCCATCAACGCTCTCACCTTGTCCATTATCTGCACGATTCAGTATTGCTGATCGTGTTTATATCATTGTCGTTTAGCTTATAACTCAAGTCACAAATTCATTTAAATTATGGAACAGGTTACAGAAACCGGTTCCATCTTGCAGCTGAAGTATGAGATTTGAGTCATCCATGAACGATATGGGTGAAAACCGCTACTTCAGCCACAACGGTATTCAGGAGTACGGTCAGGTATTGATCACGACAAAATTGTTCTGGGTGTTGCGCTTTACGGCCGTGGCTGGGCAGGCGTCAGTCTTAGGTTGGACATTAAGCTTATCCCTCCATTTTCATTGGGGTTTCGGATGGAACCACGAAGGACACGAAGAGCACAAAGAAGAGCCATTCTTTTCCTTCGTGCTCTTCGTGTCCTTCGTGGTTCCATCTTTAACTTGCCGAAGAGAGGAGTAGGCGCTTAATGTCTACCCTAAGAGGCGTCAGTAACCTGAAGGAGGCTGGTAATCCGTTCAGTGGTACTGCTACCGGTGGTATCAACGGCACCTGGGAAAAGGGCGTGCTGGATTATCGTGATATTTATGAGAATCATGGTGAAGCCCAAGGCTTTGTCTATGGCTATGATCAGCAGGCCGAGGCACCTTACCTGTGGAAGGAGTCAACCGATGAGCTGATCACCTACGATGATCCTTCATCGATTCAGGCCAAGGGGCAATATGTGCTTGATAACAATTTAATCTGTAAGTAGTTGGCACTGGCTTATGCTGGTGCCATTGCTTTTTCATCGAAGTCTACCCTGACCTTTTTCAATAATTTGTGATCGGATCCTTATGTTGCTCTTGTCTTATGAATCAAAAGCCTATAAAAACTGCTGGCAAATAAAATGTGTAAGGAACAGAAATTTGTTTAAGCGTAAATTATTACAACTGGCTACTTCTGCGGTACTGGCGGGAATAGTTGTGACTGCACAGGCTAACGGTTCGGCCATGGTTAATCCGGACAGTGGCGTTGTGGTGGGCTACTGGCACAACTGGTGCAATGGCTCCGGCTATCAGGGCGGGAACGCTCCCTGTGTGAAACTGGACCAGGTTGACCCAATGTACAATGTGGTCAACGTCTCGTTTATGAAAGTGTACGACACAGCTGCAGGTCGTATTCCGACGTTCCATCTGGACCCGGCCATTGGTCTTACTGAGCAGCAGTTTATTGATCAGATTGCTGAACTGAATAATCAGGGCCGTTCTGTGTTGATCGCCCTCGGTGGTGCTGATGCGCACATTGAACTGCGGGCCGGTGATGAGCAGCCTTTTGCGGATGAGATTATCCGACTGACCGACTACTACGGCTTTGATGGTCTGGATATCGATCTGGAACAGGCCGCCGTTACCGCAGCAGATAACCAGACGGTAATTCCAGCAGCGCTTCGTATTGTAAAAGATCATTACAAGGCGCAGGGTAAAAACTTCCTGATTACCATGGCTCCGGAGTTTCCTTACCTTGTTGACAGTGGTAAGTACGTTCCCTACATCGATAACCTGGAAGGTTACTACGACTGGATCAACCCGCAGTTTTATAATCAGGGTGGCGATGGTATATGGATTGATGGGATTGGCTGGATTGCCCAGAACAACGATGCCTTGAAAGAAGAGTTTATTTATTACATGGCGGACTCACTGGTAAACGGCACCCGTGGTTTTCATCAGATTCCACATTCCAGGTTGGTTTTCGGTATCCCATCCAGTAATGATGCGGCAGCTACCGGTTTTGTCAAAGACCCTCAGGATCTATACAACGCTTTCAAACGCCTTGAGTCACAGGGTCAGGGCCTGCGCGGTGTGATGACCTGGTCAATAAACTGGGATATGGGCACCGATGCCTCCGGTAACGCCTACAACGAGCAGTTTGTTAAAGACTATGGCCCGTTTATCCACAGCAACTCTCCAACGCCTCCACCGGTTGACGGCAAGCCGGTCTTGAAAGGCGTTCAGAATGTCCGTGTTCTCCATGGCTCTGACTTTGATGCCATGGTCGGCGTCAATGCCATTGATAATGAAGATGGCGACCTGACTGGCAAAATTCACATCGATGGTTACGTAGATACCCGTGAGATTGGCACCTATGCCCTCACTTATAGTGTAACGGACAGTGATGGTCATACAACGTCTGCCGTCCGTTCTGTGGAAGTGTTCAGCCTGAAGCCGGTTTTCTCCGGTGTTGATAATACGATCATCCCGCTAAATACTCCGTTTGATGAAATGGCAGGGGTTACGGCTATGGATGCAGAAGACGGTGATCTGACAACCACAATCCGGATATCTGGTTCTGTCAATACATCTGTCGTTGACGTTTATACCTTGAACTATTCCGTAACCGACAGTGCGGGCCAGACAGTTTCCGCTGAGCGGAAAGTCACCGTATCGGACGGCACCAGCTGCGCCAATCCCTGGGATGCTGGCACCATCTATTTGAAAGGGGATGAGGTCTCTCATAACGGGGCTCTGTGGCAGTCAGGCTGGTGGACCCAGGGTGAAGAGCCCGGTACCACCGGAGAGTGGGGCGTATGGCAAAAAGTCTCTGACAGTTCTTGTGGTGGCAGTCAGCCTGATGCTGACGCTGAAATCACGGTTTCCGGTGTCACTACTGAATATACAGCGGTCGATGGTCAGGTAAGCCTGTCGCTGCAGATTACCGTGAATGAAGCTATGAACCTGAATGCAGTTATCACGGACTCAAACGGAAGTGTGGTCAGTAATACCAGCCTTTCCGTAACCGAAAACAGTAATCTGACCATGATCATCAGTAATGCGGAAGCGGGCCGTTATACCCTGAACGTAAACGGAACCACTGCAGATGGTGAAACGGCAAGCTACGAGGCAGGCTTTACGGTTAAAGTAGACGGCGGCGTAACACCACCTCCGGGTGAGTATCCACTGTATGATGCCAACGCCAGCTATGCAGCGGGCGATATTGTTGTTGGCAGTGATCATGCCCTGTACGAGTGTAAGCCATGGCCTTACACCGCCTGGTGTTCAAATCCAGCCTATGCGCCAGCCAGCAGCCAGTACTGGCAGGATGCCTGGATCAGGCTGTAACGGTTAATCAGCAGTAAGTAAATCCAGAGGTGTAATTAACTCAGGTTATGCTTTAAACCACCAGGAGAGGCACGGAGAAAAGCAAAAAGCATTTCTCCTGTCGCTCCGGGGCAAAACAAAGGAAATTATTCAGGCCCTATCCCTAACCATTTTGCAACACCTCAAGTGTTAGCCATTTCATGCACAGGGCTGGCAGGAATTTTCCAGAGTAACGCAATACCAGCTTTTGAAAGGAGAGGCCCTTCTCGATCATCGTTGCAGTGAATTACCAGATGTTCACTATCGGGGCTAAATTTGGCCTTTTGAACGGGATAAGCCGTTTTTATCTTATCTTTTTCTACCCATGTGCCATCATCACCGATGCCCCAGAGTTGCACAAGGCCTGACTGGTCTGTGTCTTTCCGGTTTTTTTTGTTGCCATAGGTCACAAAATGGTTTTCCAGTTCATTAAAATGGGCTCCATGGATGGCATAGGCACCAGGTTTTGTTACGGCCAGTGTCGTCCACTTGCCATTGTCATCGCGCCCCAGAATGGAAGCGGTGGTGTCCCGGCTAAAGGTATAGGCAAAGCGCCCTGAAGAAGAAAACCGGGCTTCACGAATATCCAGCAGATGTTTAAACTCCAACTCTTCCTGCCATTTGCCCTGACTGTTGAGGCCATGAATTTTCACGGTCCAATCACTACCGCGGGTCAGCACACTGTCCTCCTGAGCGTTGAAGGCAGCATAGTCAATCCCCGCCAGGTGATATACCCTTGCATTCTCAACCAGGTTACCTTCCTCGTCATCCCCCCAAATGCAGGCGAAATTCGATTTATAGCCATAGCTCAGAAGGAGATTCTCTGAGGGGCTGAAGAGGGCTTCATAACTGGCATGATGCACAAAGGTCTGACCTTTATCCAGGCGATCATCAGGAGTTTTGCAGTCCAGGAGTTTAAAAGAGCCACCGCTTTCAAAACGGGCCAGTATTTTACCCCCGGATGGGCTGAATTTGGCATCTGAACAACAACGAATTTCTGCTTTTCCTTCCCAGACACCATTAGCATTGTAGCCAGAAACTATAACTGTGTTGTCTATATCTTTGGTCAGCGCATAGTGCCCAGTGGCATTGAACAAGGCTTTGCAAACCAGGTTGTTAATATGTTGGTTGTCGTCGGTTATGATCGTCGCAGGATGACAGATTCTCCCGATCTGTGACCAATTCCCATCGTCATCACAACCCAGAAAGATGGTCTGATTACCCCAGGTGAAGATCACAGCGTGTTGCTCATCATCACTCAGCTGGGCACTGGCAATGTTCCCGCCGCACTCAAAGACCTTTTTCTCCTCAAGGCAGTTGGTCTCATCATTACAGACCCAGATGGTCACTTTTGAGCCCAGGTAAGTCAATAAATAATCGTTTGTGGCTTGTAAAGCCGGTTGCTGCGGCCCGGTTTGCTTACTGTAAAGGATCTCTTTAGTCTGGGTTAGCGGGATCCACCGTCCGTTGCCATCCTGGCGCAATACGTTGATTTTGCCGTTCTGTGGGTCGTAGGACATAATTTTGTTCTGCCCAAGGCTGAAGTCTGCTTCTATCCTTGGATATTCTTCATCATAGGGGGTAAGCGCAAGCACCACCGCCTCCTCCCAACGGCCATCGCTGTTCAGCGTACATACCTTGACATTGCCATCGTAGCTGCAACTCAGGAGCGTATTTTCAGATCTGTTGAGTTCGCAACGATAGACCGAATCAGAGTTTCCTATTTCCCCTTGCTGCAACCAGTTGCCATCCGCGTCTTGTCGCCAGATCTTCAGAATAAAATCGCCCGCGCCATTACAACCATGGATAAGCAGGTTCTTACCCATTTGGCTAAAGCTGACATTGATAATATGGTGATCGAAGCAAGCCACCAGTTGAGGTTCCAGATAATTTTCCTGACATTGGAAAATGTCAACCTTCGCTGAATCAATATTGTCCGCTTGCCTGTTATTCAGCGCAATATCCTGTAACTGCGCATCATTAACAGCTGCGGTGCTATTGAGCTGTACATGCTGTTGTGATGCGTCTCCCACTCCAGCGTCTGACGATGGCATCATGGAAATCTTAAGCCCGATAATTTCCAGCTTACGCTGACCGATAGCAGTGATGATCGACAACTCGGGTGGAGCATTCCGTTTCAACCGTTCCAGGGATTTGATTTGCTCCGGTCCAGAGACTTTTGATGCATATTTGTTATAGGCAGCCACTGATTCACACAAGGGTTTCAGATTATTGAATATCTGCCGTTCACCGGCTTCGATTTTGCTTGTTGCTGCCCTGCTAAGTACGCGACCAAATGAAATCACCTGATTTCGTGCTTGCTGACTTTTCAAGGCTTTAGAACTTGCCGCAAAACAAGTGTCCAGACATTGTCGAGCTATTGGCCCCATGATAACTCCGGTTATATTGACACAGGGATTGAATTAACACCGCCATAAACCGGTAGCATCCTGTGGTTGTGTAAATCGTCCACCATTGCTGGTCGAACCATTCAGTAACTGATCATTAGATCAGTCAATTTGGCAAAAGTTCCTCTCACTGAGGTATTTTTTGGTCCAGAGTTATTAAGCCACTGAAAAAATGACCGGAAAGAGCGTCAAGCCCAGTACTTCTAGTGCTGGGAAGGATCGCTCGGCTTGCAAAGCAAGCCCTTTGTACTATTTTTCACACGTCGGACTTTTTCAGCGATAACGCATTCCGGCAGGAAAAGTAAAAACCTTCCGCTTTCTGTTCGTGTCCTCCAGACAATCCGAAAGGTAGAACAGATTGTCGAATAAGGTGAATCCCGTTAAATAGGTAAGGGATTCACTGCGGCGGGGCATCGCCGTCTTGCAGAAGGAATCCCACTGCTTTAGCTGTGGGAGGATGTCAAAACAGAGATCAGCATGGACGATTTGAATAACAACAAGATAAAAATTTATTTGCCGTTACCTCTTTGCAAAAAAGGAAAATATTCAGCCCTCATTCCCAGGGCCTGTGGACGTTTAGTTGCGTGCTCGCAACGAAACGTCCACTTCAATAACACCTCAAGTGTGAGCTGTTTCCTCCCCCGGGCTGGAAGGAATTTTCCAGAGTAACACCGTACCATTTTTTGAACGAAAATATCCCCGTCGATCATCGTTACAACTGATCAATAAATGATCGTTATCAGGACTAAATTCGGCCTTTTTCACGGGGTAATCCAGTTTTATCTGCTCTTTTTCTACCCATTTATCATCACTATCCAGACCCCATAGTTGCACAAGGCCTGGCTGGTGTTTGTCTTTTTTGTCTATTTTTTTGCCATAGATCAGAAAATGGTTATCCAATCCATTAAACTGGGCACCTTCAATGGAGTAGCCATCAGCCAGGTTTGTCATCGCCTGTTTCATCCACTGGTCATTGTTGTCGCGTCCCAGGATACACGCGGTTCCGCCCAGGCCAACGGTATAGGCAAGGTGCCCTGAATCGGAAAAAAAGCCATCGCGAATATCTCTTTGATGTTTAACCACCAACTGCTCCTGCCATTCACCCTGGCTGTCCAGGCCATGAATTTTTACCACTTGGTCATTACCCCTGGTCAGCACACTGTCCCCCTGAGCGTTGAAGGCCGCATAGTGGATCCCCCCCCGGTGAAATGCCTTTGCTTTCTCAACCAGATTACCTTCCTCGTCATACCCCCAAATACAGGCAAAATTTGATTCAACACCATAGCTCAGAAGAAAATTCTCTGACGGGCTGAAGATGACTGTTTTACTGCCGCTGTGCTCACAGGTTTGAACTTTATCCAGCCGACCACCATTACTGCTGCAGTCCCAGAGTTTAAAGCTTTTATAGGTCCGTCTTATGAAGCTCTCGTAACAGTTGTTGCTGTGCTCATCAGGGGTCTGACCTTGATCCAGCGGGTCATCAGTCTTGTTGCAAGACAGAGGTTTGTGGAGTTGGGCCAGTAATTTGCGCCCGGAGGCACTGAATCGGACATCTGAACAATCCTGAATTTCAGTTTTTACTTCCCAGGAACCGTTTTCGTCATAACCAGAGATAATCGCTATATGATTTGAATCAATACTCAGTGCATATTGTCTGGAGGCATTGAAGGATGCTTTGTGAATATAGCCTTTGATATGTTTGTTAATGGCCTTTGAATAACTTTCAGGATGACAAACCTCCCCGATTTGCGACCATTCGCCATCGCCATCACAACCCAGAAAGATGGCCTGGTCCACACCGAAGAGCACAGCATACTGCTCATCATCACTCATTTGGGCACTCCAAATCCACTTACTGAACTCAATGATCTTTTGCACCTCCATGCAGTTACTGTCATCATTAAATGCCCAGATGGTCGCTGTTGAACCCCGGTAAGTCAGTAAATTATGGTCTGTGGCTTTGAAGGGCTGCTGCTGTGGCCCCCAGTGCCGACGGTGACTGATCTCTTGAGTCTGGGTTAGCGGAGTCCACTGACCGTTGCTATCCACCGGCAGTACCTTGATTTTGCCGGCCCAATAATCGTAAGTCATAATCTTGTCCTGCCGGGGGCTAAAGCCTGCGATCACCCGCACATTGTCTTCGCCTCTAAGGCAGGGGCTGTGCTCAAGTACCACCGCCCCCTCCCAAAAGCCATTGCTGTTCAGCTTACTCACCGTGACTTTGCCATCGGAGCTGGTACGCAGTAATGTATTTTCCGACCGGTTGAATTCGAAACGAAAGTTATGCTCCCTGAACTTCCCGTTCTGCGACCAGTTGCCATCCGCAGTTTGTTGCCAGATGCCCAGAATACGATCGTCCTCACTGTCTTCACCATCGATAACCAGATGCTTAGTCGAAGGGCTAAACGTGGCTGCACAGACATAATGACCGAAGCTAATCACCTGTTTGAGTTCCAGATAATTGGTCTGGCACTGGAAAATATCAGCCTTCTTTGTTTCCATTTCGCCCGATTGACTGTTAATAAGGGCCGCACCCTGTGACTCATTAACAGGAACTGGCGTATCGCTATTTGCAGTAGCGCCGGAAACCACTGCTGTCGATGCTTTTTGGGAGGCGGATTCGGTGTCTGAATCGTCCGTTGATGATTCGGTGTCTGAATCGTCCGGTGGAGATTCGGTGCCTGAGACGTCCGTTGATGGCCTGCTGAGTGAGGCAAGTGCAGAGCGTCAAGCCCAGTACTTCTAGTGCTGGGAAGGATCGCTCGGCTTGCAAAGCAAGCCCTTTGTACTATTTTTCACACGTCGGACTTTTTCAGCGATAACGCATTCCGGCAGGAAAAGTAAAAACCTTCCGCTTTCTGTTCGTGTCCTCCAGACAATCCGAAAGGTAGAACAGATTGTCGAATAAGGTGAATCCCGTTAAATAGGTAAGGGATTCACTGCGGCGGGGCATCGCCGTCTTGCAGAAGGAATCCCACTGCTTTAGCTGTGGGAGGATGTCAAAACAGAGATCAGCATGGACGATTTGAATAACAACAAGATAAAAATTTATTTGCCGTTACCTCTTTGCAAAAAAGGAAAATATTCAGCCCTCATTCCCAGGGCCTGTGGACGTTTAGTTGCGTGCTCGCAACGAAACGTCCACTTCAATAACACCTCAAGTGTGAGCTGTTTCCTCCCCCGGGCTGGAAGGAATTTTCCAGAGTAACACCGTACCATTTTTTGAACGAAAATATCCCCGTCGATCATCGTTACAACTGATCAATAAATGATCGTTATCAGGACTAAATTCGGCCTTTTTCACGGGGTAATCCAGTTTTATCTGCTCTTTTTCTACCCATTTATCATCACTATCCAGACCCCATAGTTGCACAAGGCCTGGCTGGTGTTTGTCTTTTTTGTCTATTTTTTTGCCATAGATCAGAAAATGGTTATCCAATCCATTAAACTGGGCACCTTCAATGGAGTAGCCATCAGCCAGGTTTGTCATCGCCTGTTTCATCCACTGGTCATTGTTGTCGCGTCCCAGGATACACGCGGTTCCGCCCAGGCCAACGGTATAGGCAAGGTGCCCTGAATCGGAAAAAAAGCCATCGCGAATATCTCTTTGATGTTTAACCACCAACTGCTCCTGCCATTCACCCTGGCTGTCCAGGCCATGAATTTTTACCACTTGGTCATTACCCCTGGTCAGCACACTGTCCCCCTGAGCGTTGAAGGCCGCATAGTGGATCCCCCCCCGGTGAAATGCCTTTGCTTTCTCAACCAGATTACCTTCCTCGTCATACCCCCAAATACAGGCAAAATTTGATTCAACACCATAGCTCAGAAGAAAATTCTCTGACGGGCTGAAGATGACTGTTTTACTGCCGCTGTGCTCACAGGTTTGAACTTTATCCAGCCGACCACCATTACTGCTGCAGTCCCAGAGTTTAAAGCTTTTATAGGTCCGTCTTATGAAGCTCTCGTAACAGTTGTTGCTGTGCTCATCAGGGGTCTGACCTTGATCCAGCGGGTCATCAGTCTTGTTGCAAGACAGAGGTTTGTGGAGTTGGGCCAGTAATTTGCGCCCGGAGGCACTGAATCGGACATCTGAACAATCCTGAATTTCAGTTTTTACTTCCCAGGAACCGTTTTCGTCATAACCAGAGATAATCGCTATATGATTTGAATCAATACTCAGTGCATATTGTCTGGAGGCATTGAAGGATGCTTTGTGAATATAGCCTTTGATATGTTTGTTAATGGCCTTTGAATAACTTTCAGGATGACAAACCTCCCCGATTTGCGACCATTCGCCATCGCCATCACAACCCAGAAAGATGGCCTGGTCCACACCGAAGAGCACAGCATACTGCTCATCATCACTCATTTGGGCACTCCAAATCCACTTACTGAACTCAATGATCTTTTGCACCTCCATGCAGTTACTGTCATCATTAAATGCCCAGATGGTCGCTGTTGAACCCCGGTAAGTCAGTAAATTATGGTCTGTGGCTTTGAAGGGCTGCTGCTGTGGCCCCCAGTGCCGACGGTGACTGATCTCTTGAGTCTGGGTTAGCGGAGTCCACTGACCGTTGCTATCCACCGGCAGTACCTTGATTTTGCCGGCCCAATAATCGTAAGTCATAATCTTGTCCTGCCGGGGGCTAAAGCCTGCGATCACCCGCACATTGTCTTCGCCTCTAAGGCAGGGGCTGTGCTCAAGTACCACCGCCCCCTCCCAAAAGCCATTGCTGTTCAGCTTACTCACCGTGACTTTGCCATCGGAGCTGGTACGCAGTAATGTATTTTCCGACCGGTTGAATTCGAAACGAAAGTTATGCTCCCTGAACTTCCCGTTCTGCGACCAGTTGCCATCCGCAGTTTGTTGCCAGATGCCCAGAATACGATCGTCCTCACTGTCTTCACCATCGATAACCAGATGCTTAGTCGAAGGGCTAAACGTGGCTGCACAGACATAATGACCGAAGCTAATCACCTGTTTGAGTTCCAGATAATTGGTCTGGCACTGGAAAATATCAGCCTTCTTTGTTTCCATTTCGCCCGATTGACTGTTAATAAGGGCCGCACCCTGTGACTCATTAACAGGAACTGGCGTATCGCTATTTGCAGTAGCGCCGGAAACCACTGCTGTCGATGCTTTTTGGGAGGCGGATTCGGTGTCTGAATCGTCCGTTGATGATTCGGTGTCTGAATCGTCCGGTGGAGATTCGGTGCCTGAGACGTCCGTTGATGGCCTGCTGAGTGAGGCAAGTGCATTAACACTATTTGCTGGAACAGCACCCGCTGGCACCGTGGCCTTATCTGCTGATTCAGGTTCGGTAAGACTACTATTATTGTACGGTGTATTCCGTTGGTCATGCTGTTGCAATGCACCGTCCAAACCAGCGTCTGATTGCGTCATCGTGGAAATATTCAGCCCGATGCTGCGCTCATCAATGGCGGTGGTTAGCGTTGCGTCGGGTGGTGGATCCAGTTTCAGCTGCCCCAGTGATTCGACCAGCTCCAGTTCCGGGATTTCTGAGATTTGTTTGTTGTATGCCGCCACCGATTTATGCTGTGGCTTCAGATCATCAGATAACTGCCGTTCATCGGTTTCTATTCTGCTTGTGGCTGCACTGCCTGACGCTATTGGTTGCATGGTAACTCCGGTCATATCGACACAAGGATTGAATGTATGCGGCAATGGATTAGTAGTACTCTATGGTGGTTTAGCCACCCTCTGTTACTTGTCTGACCATCCAGCATCTGGGTTATAGATCAGTTAATTCGACAAAAGTTCCTGCCCTGATGGATTTTTTTCAGTTCAGGGTCATAAGGCCATTGGAAAAATGACGACTACTGTCAGGCATTGCACATTGACAATGTGGCACTTTCATTGCCCGGAGAAGTAACACAGACGCTTTCTGTTGATATCAGCCGTGATTTTTATACCGCTCAATTTTATTGATTAACGTCAATTAATTGAGTGAGACTGACTTGCGTCAGGTCATAAGTATGCCGTCCCGCCACTGATAGCCTTCGCACACTGATACGCCGCCTGGAAATAACCTGCTTTCTCCAGCTTCCGGGAGCTATTTCTGAATCAAAAACAATCGCAGTGTTGAAGTCTTCGGTAAGGGTGTGGTTATTCTGATCACTGCCGCCCTGGCTGCCGCAGTGATTGAAGCACTGACCGGTTTTGTCGTTATTCCGGGTATGGCACCATTCTCTGATGGTGTTGCCACCGTTGGTCACATTGCCATGGTTCTGGCGGGAGCTTTCCCTCTGGTGCACTTTATTACCACCCGGTTCAACAAACCGCTGATGGCCGTTGGTCGTTCCATGGGCATGGGCGAAACCGCTGCCGCTGGTCTGGTAGCGACCCTGGCAGACAGTATCGCCATGTTCAACATCATGAAAGATATGGACAACCGCGGTAAAATCATTAACGTTGCCTTCCTTGTCAGTGCCTCTTTCACCCTGGGTTACACCGCTGCCGTGAACAGCGACATGATCTCTGCCATGATCGAACCCCAGGCAGAGAACTCAGGCAGAAGTTGAAAAGATCTTTAAAAATGCCCTTTGATGTGACATTTATTCATCAATAACAGGGTCTCCATGAGGCCCTGTTCATTTGCCAGTCAAAATTACTAACCAGCACGATGCTATAATTTTCAGATCATTGAAAGATCACGGAAGATTCTTATGAGCAGCAACGGATTAGGTTCGCTTACCCCCTCACAAATCAATCAAATCAATAAGTTAGCATCAATTGAAAATTCTGAAAAATATGTATTGGTGGCCAAAAGCAATGGTAAGGAAATTAAGTTTACTTCTATAAAGCCAAGGGTCAATTCTGAAGCCAATAAGGAAAAACCTGTGGATGGTTCTGATTTAGCGGTAGAAACCCTGGGTTTAAAGGATCGAACAGTCTCACCAGCATTAGCAAAAAGGCTCATTGAGGCCTATAAAAACGTATCACCGCCTGATGTAGTCTTCGTCGACCCGAAAGATGTTCACCTCCTTTTGGATCACGTCGATGATAGCAATAGTACTCAGCCGCCGGGCGAGGATGCAACATCCAGTCTTGATAGCGTTAGAAATCGAAGAAGTTCATCCAGTACATTGCATTCTGGCTGGGGGTCAACCACCAGTCTCGATAGTGGATACAACAGTGTTTATGGCAGTACGGAATCCCTTTACGATGATGTAGCTTTGCCTCAGGATAAAACAACTTCACCTTTATCAGAAAAAGTTACTGAATTAATTAACAAGGAAAATTATATAGGCGCACATTTGCAAATGCGTGATGAGAGTTTGGCGGCCATAAAAGGTAAACATATTACCAATGGACGATGGAGTAGATTTGGCTTTAGCGATAAGACAGTAGGACATGTACCTTTGCCGAAAAAAACAGCCTTGAAAATTGATGGCAATCATATTCCCGCCAACAATATCGAGTTGACCAATGCCAAGTATGTCGCCATTCAGGCACCTCAAACTAAAGCAAAAATTTCTGGAGGCGATATCTGGCGAGCAGCCCTTGACTCGGAGTGCAGTGTAATTTGTGATCTGACCAGAGAAAAAGACAGGCTCGAGACAAGAAAAGGAGGACCTATTGCTTCGTATTACCCAACCGGAGAAAAAATCCAAGACGACGACAAGGTCAATGGCAAAATCAAGGACAAAGACGGCGGCAAAATCGACAAAGAAATCGTCTTTGATAATGGGATAAAAGTGAGATGCCATTCAAAACAACAAAAAGCAGGGTATTCAAAAATAAAATATGAGGTGACTGATCCCCTTACTGGCGAAACCCGCATTATGCGAAGATATCATTATACTGGCTGGCCGGATCACGGAGTACCCAATGAAACAAACGGTCAAGACTCTCTGCTCAAGTTTATAGAAGCACTGCGCACTCATCAGGTCGGGAAAGAGTATTCAGGCAAAACAATGGTGCATTGCATGGCAGGCGTTGGCAGAACCGGAACGCTTATTGTGCTAAATGAAATCTACCGGGACATACTCTCCGGAAAATATCAAAATAAGAAGGAACTGGATCAAGCAGTATTCAAGACTATTCAACAAGGCAGAAAAGACCGGGGACCCGCCTTTGTTCAAGCAGAGGATCAGATCAAATTTATCATGGATACCGTTCATACATGGCAGGAAAAGCGAGACAGGGGAGAGAACATTACTCCCCAGATTTAGTACTAAGTTCTTCGTTCAGGGCCATGAAGTAATCAGCAGCCAGGCGCAAATGGCTGCCGGTCCAGCAGAACATCTCACCATCCACCAGCCGGGTACTGGCAGTCACACCCAACTCGGCAAATTCCTGACAATGCCGGTCTTTAAATGGATAGGGCTCTGAAGACAGGAGCAGCATATCTGGCCCGGCTGCTTTTAGCTGGTCGATGGTGATCTCCGGGTAACGCTCCAGATCAGCAAAGACATTTTCCATCCCGCAAAGCTTCAGCATCTCATTGATAAACGTATTACCGGCAGCAACGCGATAGGGCTTCCTCCAGATAAAATAAGCCACACGCAGTGTCTTTCCAGAAGCCAGTCGTGCCATTTTGCGCCTGATGTCTTTGACGATTTCGTCGGCATTGTGTTCTTTGTTGGTCAGCTGACCAACGGAAGTGATCATGGCCAGGGCATCATCCAGGTTGTGGATATCACAGACCCAGGTTGGGTATTGCTGTTGCAGCCGCTCAATGCCCTCCCGGTAGTTCTCTTCCTTGTTACCGAGGATCAAATCCGGCTGCAAGGCATCTATCGCCGCAAAATCCAATGTCTTGGGACCGCCGACAATCGTTTTTTCCTTGCGTGCCCGCCCGGGATGAACACAGTAGCGGGTTACTCCAACAATCCGGTCTTCCAGGCCAAGATCAAACAACAGCTCTGTCAGGGATGGCACCAGAGAGATAATTCTCACTGGCTTGTCACTAACGTCTACTGAATACTGCATCTGATCAATAAACTGGCGGGACATTTTTGAGGCCTCAATGTTTCAAGTGAAACTCCGGTTTAAAGCAGCTTCTGGAAAAACTCTTTGGTGGGTGACGGTATCACGGTCTTGCCAATCAGCATACCGGCATCCCTGGCAGCCATCACGCCAGCATCAACTGCCGCATTAACCGCAGAAAGTTCACCGGTCATCACGATAAATGACTTACCGCCAATGGCCATGGCCAGACGTACTTCAATCATTTTAACGTCGGCTGCCTTGGCCGCAGCATCGGCAGCGATCACTGCAGACGCAACACTGAAGAACTCAATAACGCCCACGGAATTTACCTGACTGATGTCGTTCGAGCCACTCAGTCCTGCCAGCAGTTCGTCATGGATATTGGCAACCGCAGCGATCATTTCAGACGTCAGACCACGACTGATACGACGGATCTCAGCACTCTGGGCTTGTGGGACAGCAGCCATTCGCGCAGTTCACCAACGCTCCAGTTCTTGATTTCGCTGTAGATACGCTCGTTAACATCGTCCTGAATAATCCGGGTGACTTCGTCCACCTCGTAAGGTACGACCGGATTATTACGGAGATCAGACAGCAGCATACGGGACAGAACATCCTTAGCCGCCACCATTTCAGTGATTGATTCGGCGGCTATGCCCGCCAGTACGTCGCCAGAACGTTTTTCGTTGGCCTTGGCGAGTACTTCTTTAATGCTGGAAAAGCTGTAGACCTTTCCAAACAGTTTGGTTTTAAGAAGCATGAGGAGCCTGTGCCTCGGTTTGAATGAGTTAGCGCAACAAGGCTACCCAAACGAGCACGAGACCGGCTTGATATGCGTCAGCGAGCACCCATCATTAAAAAGTGACGTACATCAATAAAATCAGGGTGCGGATGGCTGTTTTTTGCGGACAGGGGAGATAAATGATCAGGATCAAATTCCGATGGACAAAATAGCCTCAATAAACGACAAAAACATGATCCAGATCAAATGATGAAAGGAAAAACTCTGAATGTGTCTGCTGATGACCGATTTTAATGAAGCTCAGTAAGGCGCTCAAGTAACTGCTCCGGGCTCTCGTGCACCAGATCTTTATTGATGTGATCTCCCAACGGCACATGTTTATCGACCACAGGCAGTATTTCACCCAGTAGTTTTGGGGGAGCACAAATACGCAGGGTCTCAAACTGGTGCTGATCATGGGCATGATTGATAGACCTGGCCAGCATATGGGCAAAGTTGACAGACTCATGCTCTTTGGGCGAGTTATCCGTACCCAGACTACGGACACTACCGCCAGCGGATGAAGTGACTGAATGGCCGGGGCCTGCCGTCACGAACTCATGCCGTTTCCATCTGCCTTCTTCATGATCAATATGATCAACCAGATCAAGCTCTTTCTTGTGTCGGTCAAAACGATAGACCTTGGCTTGGCTGTTATCAGCAACCAGTACCCAGGATGATGCCATGATATGCACCTCTAAATGGCTCGCTAAGTACGATAACTGTTCAAAGATAGTCCAATGGTTCAGGAATTGCCTGTTTTTACCGTTGAGAAGACTTTATCTGGATAGATTTTGCTTTTCAGCATGTAGGCAATTTTAACTGCCATGAAATGAGCAACTCCGGAAAACTCTGTTTTCGCCACTTCCAGCATTTTTTGCCGCTCTTCTTTGAGCTTTTGCTTTTTTGACTTAAGCCTGAGAAAACGACTGCTGTCTTTTGAGGTTAAAGACGGTAATAAGTCATGCTCAATTCCACGCCAGATACAGTCAAAGGTTGTTTGATGAATTGTCTTAAGTTCATCATTAGCCAGGGTTCCCAGAATTGGATCTATCTGATCATACAAGTCAATCAAAAACTGTATATAGAAATTTCTCAGTTTTTCCCGCTGGGAATCTGACGTTATTATGGTATCCGAAGGCAATACAGCCTGTTCACAGGATTCGGGAAACCCTTCTTTGTCCTTAACATTATTAACAATCTGACTGGCCAAATCTCGATAGAATATCAATGGGTCCTTTTCCTTAATGCCTGAGCGAAGTTCTGAAAATGCCTTTTCCACTGAAAAATCCAAATCCCATTGACCAAAGTTGACTCTGACACGTGATAACTGCTCAGGGTCAAGCTGAAAGGAAGGATCTGCTATTGTTAGCAATTTTAAAATGCCCTGGTGCATTCTTATTATTTTCCTGCTTTTAGTATCACTATCATCCACCAGAACATCACTGAACATTGTTTTCAAAATGACCTTAACAGAGCTATCAGGAAGCTGTTTATAATGATAATAAAACTCTGAGAACTTACTCTGTATCTGTTCAGCCATTTTAACAAGCTGAAGGACTTCACCCTTTTCGTTTTCGGTAAGCGTGCTTTTCAGGTAATACTTTTGAAACCTCTTTTCAGTAATCCCGAATGCCAGATTAAATTTAGCGACAGCCTTGGTATATACTAATGGAAAATAGTGCTCACGCTTCTGAAACTCAGGCATACATTTTACCGTGCTTTCCAGGGAGCCACACTCATCAAGAAATTTCCAGAAGTTTTCTACAACAACAGGCCAAACGGCATCTCGCAAGGCCTCCCCTCTCAGGGTTGAAAATCTATCTTCCCCCAGAACCAGTTTCATAACATCCGGAACCTGCTCCAGATCCATATTCACGTCTCTAATCAAATTGTACGGTTCAGACAGCCTGATAAAAGACTGTGTATCCGTGATAGCCCTCATGACAAAGCCGGGGTCCAGGACACCATTTTGATAGGGCTCAACTTCATGAAATCTTGTTACCCGATCACTCAGGGCAGCTCTGAAGGAAAATATTTGTGTTAACTGGTGTTGAATTTTTTTCTCTGGACTTATCGGTTCAGAGCAAAATGCCTGACTGAATTTGGTTGAGAGTAAAAGGATCTTATGATTTTTTCTCTTTCGTATCGCTTTACGTGTCAACCGGCTTCTATCAAAAGGAGATTTGGCTGGAACCTTAACTTTATCTTCTGAGCAAGATTTTTCCTGGTCGACTTCAGGAGAAAAATGACATTTTTCAAATTTATCAACCAGCTCGGCCACTGAAACTTCGTAATCATTTTCGTGGATGGGAGAATTTTTCAATTCTGTTATTTTTTTCTGGCCAGCCCTTTCTTTAAAGGACTCAATACGTTCCGTGACAGAAATGCCAGCCTTATTCAGATTCAGCCCTTTATTTTCATACAACGTTTCATCGTCATTTGCTCCAGCATTCGAAATATAACCGGAGTCATTAGAAGCTATTGAAACACGCAACTGACTTGATCGAACCGATAAATATCCCTCATGGTTATCATTTAATCTTTCTGCCTCAGAAAGATAGTTAACTACCTCATTACTTTCTGAAACGGACATACCTGAAAAACGTTTATCGTTGACACTTTTGCTGTGGCTCTCCCGGCTGGGACGACCATCATCATATGGTAACAAGCCATTATCATTTCCTTCAATTTTCATAGCAGCCTCCCGGCCCCTTCACTAAAAATTTTACTGGATGCCGGACATTCAAATAAGGGTCTCATGTAAATCTATTTTCAATCAATTGTAAGAAAATCGATACTCAATCAGTAGGCTATCAGAGTCCAGCATAAAATTGCTCAGCAACTATGAGCCCTTTTCTCCATCGGACAGCCAAAAAGACTTTTAATATGAAATAGATAGTAAAAAAGATAGAATACCCGCAAAATCAGATTAGCTGAGCAAAACAATAAAAATAGTTTGGAGCCTTCCATGAGTGCCAGACATGAAAATCTCGACAGCGTCCCTACTCCTCAAGGGGAAATGACCTTGAAAGTTCTGGCGGATCATCGTTCCGTCAATAGCAGTGGTGATGTATTTGCTGGCTGGGTAGCCATGCACCTGGATCAGGCTGGGGAGGTCTGTGCCCGCAAGGCCTCCAACGGTGCCAGGGTGGTCACGGTCAGTATTGGCAGTATGAGCTTTCTCAGGCCAGTTCAGGCCGGTGACCTGATCGGGTTCTTTACCCGGGTAACAGAAATCGGCAAAACCTCGATTAAGGTAATTGTCGAAGGCTGGATAGAAAACCACCATGGCTGGGAGAAACTGACAGAAACAACCATGGTGTTTGTTGCCATTGATCGGGGTGGACGAACCCAACGGGTCAGGAACTTCTAGTCCAATATTGAAGAGGATCAGGAGCCTCTGATCCTCTCAGTCTCATCCGCAACAAAACTTGCAGTTAGCTAATGAATGGCTCGTCACACGCCTCTTCAGAGACATCGCGTCCGGGTTGAAAAAATCCCATTCAGGGACAATTCTAATTCATCCCCCGATTGCAGAGACCCGACACCTTCCGGCGTACCGGTCAGCACGATATCTCCCGGAAGCAATGTGAAATGCCTGCTGATATAGCTCAACAGCCCGGGAATGGAGGTCAACATATGTGCCGTTGTCCCTTTCTGCCTTGGCTCTCCATTAACCGACAGAGAAAACCCGAGATTGGCAGGATCTTTAATATGCTCGACAGCCACAAACCCGGATAACGGGCAGCTGTTATCAAAGGCTTTGGCAACTTCCCAGGGCAGCCCTTTTGACTTTTGCCGTTCCTGCAAATCTCGCAGTGTCAAATCCAGTCCCAGACCAATCGCCATGATCGCCTGGTTAGCCTCATGCTCACTGGCATCGGTCAGAGGCTCCCTGATCAGCAGGCTCACTTCTGCCTCGTGATGGACCGCCCCACGATTACGGGGTAATTTCACGGGCTGCTCAAGGTTAACCATGGCCGTACAGGGTTTAATAAACAGGACCGGGTCATCCGGCAGGGGATTATTCAGTTCCTGAACATGTGCCGCATAATTCCGTCCTACACAAACCACCTTCCCAACAGGAAGGTCAATACGGTCGCCACTGATCCAGCGGTGCCTGTACTTCATAGCGCATCCCTTATTAACGCCGGTGATGAACAATGGAACGCACAATACGCGCCAACATCATACGGATATTTATTATTCAACTGAGCCAGAAGCTTTGTCGGAGTACCAGACAGTGTTTGCCTGTCATTCCCCGGGGAGGCTATTGTCCCACGGCTCAGGTCACAGATAAAGCATCTCACTTTCACATACACTGTAGTAGTATCATAAAGACTGGCCGCACAGTGGAAGGAGCATAGTATGTCAGAAGAGCTGCAACTCAATATCCAGAGCCTTCATGATATTCTTGAAAACTCACCCGTCGATGAATGCACAGCAGGAGCCTTAAAACAGATAACCGAAGAGATTAACATTGCCGTTGCCCAGGCAGAAGGAGAGATTCCCATTCAGGGCTACAACGATCAGCTGGAGCAGGAGGCCATTCGTTTCAGTGAAGACCACCCGGCCCTGACACAGGCGATCCGGCAATTAATGTTTACCCTCTCCAGTATGGGTATTTAAATACGGTCACTATGATACAGCTTAACACCAGATCGGTTTCACTGATGTGAGGCCGATCTCCCTGCTGTAACGACCCACCGCCTTTTAGCAGGTACTATCCCGCACAGCCTATGCTATGATGTGCCGCCTGATGCAGCCGGACGCAACCGGTAATGCGCCATGAAAACGATGGGTGGATCAATAACAGCCATGAATTGGAAGCACTACTGCTGTTGTCCGCCTGCACAATAAAAATAGTGCTTCTATGTAAAACAGCCCTGAGCCAAAAACAGCCTTGAGCCAGTCCGCCATGAGCTAACCGATAAAGAGACTGATATGCCCGAAATATCGCTGGATAAGAGCAAGATTCGTTTTCTCCTGTTGGAAGGTGTCCACCCGTCTGCTGTCGAGATTCTTAAAGCATCGGGCTATACCAATATCGACTATGTCACCACCTCCCTGCCTCCTGAGGAACTTAAGGAACGTATCGCTGATGCCCGCTTTGTGGGCATCCGGTCCCGGACCCAGCTGACCGATGAGATTTTTGCGGCGGCAAAAAAACTCTGTGCTGTTGGCTGTTTCTGTATTGGCACCAACCAGGTAGAACTGCCCGCAGCTACACGACGGGGGATACCTGTTTTCAACGCACCTTATTCCAACACCCGCTCAGTGGCTGAGCTGGTGCTGGCTGAAGCCATCCTGCTACTGCGCGGAATCCCGGAAAAGAATGCCATGGCACACCAGGGAGGCTGGCAGAAAACAGCAGCGAACTCCCATGAAATCCGCGGCAAAAAGCTGGGTATTATCGGCTACGGAAATATCGGCAGCCAGCTCAGCATCATGGCAGAGTCCCTGGGCATGGAAGTCTATTTCTATGACGTAGTGACCCGGCTTTCCATGGGCAATGCGACCCAGATCAGTGATCTGAACACCCTGCTTGGCATGTGTGACATTGTCAGTCTGCATGTTCCCGAAACCCGGGATACCCAGTGGATGTTCGGAGAAGCACAGTTTGCCGCCATGAAGGACAACAGCATTCTGATCAATGCCTCCCGTGGTTCTGTGGTGGTTATTGAAGCGCTGGCCGAGTACCTGAAGAACGGTAAGCTGCTGGGTGCAGCCATTGACGTATTCCCGGAAGAGCCACGGGGTAACGATGATGAATTCATCAGCCCCCTGCGTGGCATGAAGAATGTTATCCTGACCCCCCATATTGGCGGCAGTACCCAGGAAGCACAGGAAAATATTGGCCGGGAGGTTGCCGAGAAGTTCGTGATGTACAGCGATATTGGTACTACATTGTCGTCGGTCAACTTCCCGGAAGTCGCCCTGCCTGCTCACCCCGGCAAGCACCGCCTGCTGCATATCCACCAGAATATTCCCGGTATTCTGGGCCAGATCAACCAGATACTGTCTGAAAACCGTATCAACATCAGCGGTCAGTACCTGCAGACCAATGAGTCCGTTGGTTACGTTGTTATCGATGTTGATGCTGAACACAGCGATATGGCCATGCAGAAGATAAAAAAGATTGAAGGCACCATCCGCTGCCGCGTTCTTTACTGATATACATATACTGGCACCTCGTTCCCACGAAGAGCGGTAACGAGGGGGTCAAAACAGAACTTATTCTTAATGCTCTACTCTTTGCTCTGTCTGGGGTGTAGAGTTTTTGGACGATAATCATCCAGCACATCATTTCAATGAGTTTGATGAGTACAATCTCCGTTCACCCTGAGCGGAGTCGAAGGGTGATTGGCACAGTCTTTATTGAGGGTATAGAGTTTACGTCCTTCAACTCCGCTCAGGACGAACTGGAGGTCAATGATAGATGGAACCCATCAATTGCATTGAAACCGTGTACTGGATTTTTAGCCGAACCTCAGTGCTCTTTATTATTAAAAAAACGTCTAAACAACGTCGTTCAGTAATTAATCAGGTGTGCGTATGATTCCCGTGATTTCCTTAAAGGAGAATCCATATGTTGTACCCACGCTGGTTGTTATTGTCATTCCCCATCCTGCTATTGCTCAGCGGTTGTGCTACCGATACCGAGCAATACAGAGAACCTGCACTGAAAACGCTTAATTTCACGATCATTCACACCAATGATAACCACGGAAAATTCTGGAGAAACCGTGATGGTGAAGTAGGCATGGCGGCCCGCAAAACATTGATTGATCGTATTCGTGCAGAAGTAGAAGCTGAAGGCGGCAAGTCTCTGGTATTGTCTGCAGGCGATATAAATACAGGTGTGCCCGAGTCCGATATTCAGCAAGCTGAACCTGATTTTATCGGGATGAACCTTATTGGTTATGATGCCATGACCGTGGGTAACCATGAGTTTGATAACCCGCTGCCTGTTTTGCTGAAACAGGAAAAGTGGGCAGACTTCCCTTTCCTGTCAGCCAACATCTTTTACAAAGATACCGGCAAACTGGTGTTTAAGCCCTGGGTAATGAAAGAGCTGGAAGGTGTGCGGGTCGCCATTCTTGGCTTAACTACAGAAGACACAGAATCACAGGCGCTCAAGGAAAACATTAAAGATCTTCGTTTTGATGATGCCGTAGATACAGGAAAAGTCTGGGTACCAAAACTGATTCGGGATGACAAGGCTGATATTGTTATTGCGCTCACCCACATGGGGCATTATCCAAACGCCAAACATGGACCCAATGCTCCGGGTGATGTAAGCCTGGCGAAAGAAGTGGATGGTGTCGATATCATTGTCGGTGGCCATTCACAAACTAAACTACTCCGGCCTGATATTAAAAACAGCACCTATGTACTACAAGCTTGGGAGTGGGGGAAATATGTTGGCCGGGCTGATTTTATCTATCAATATCTGGACAATGGCAGAGGACACAGCCATGGCTTGCTGAAAATGGTGAATTATCGCCTGATTCCGGTGAATCTCAAGAAAGAGAAAATCATCAATGGTAAGAAAGAGCTGATCACTATAGAGCCTGAGATTCCAGAAGATCCGGCAGTGCTGAAGGCATTAAAGCCTTATCAGGATAAAGCGAGTGAACTGATGAATCGGGTTGTCGGTGCCATCGATCAGTCTTTGGATGGTTCGCGGGAAAAAGTTCGCTCAGGCCCAGCGGCCATAGGCAATCTGATTGCCCGGGCACAGATGGAAAAAACCAAAGCCGATCTGGCTGTAATGAACGGTGGTGGTATTCGCACTGGCTTGAAAGCAGGTAAGATTACCGAAAAAGACCTTCTCAAGATTCAGCCTTTTGGCAATATGGTGTGCTATCTGGAAATGACAGGCCGTGAGCTGCGGAACTACATTGAAGACGTTGCCGCTATTCAACCCATCAGTGGTGGCATGGTGCATTTTGCCAACGTCAGGCTGACCATGGCCGGAGATAAATTAATGTCTCTGGACATTGGCGGAAAGCCTGTGGATAAAAACAGAAAATATCGCATGGCAATTAATGCCTTTTCTGCCAGCGGGGGTGATAACTGGCCGGTGGTGGATGAGAACCCAACGTTTGTTAATACCGGTTATACAGACGCTGTCGTGTTGAGTGATTACGTTAAGAGATACTCACCTCTAAAGAGAAGTGAGTATCTGCCAAAAGGGAAGATTGTGCGGAAATAATCAACATGATTCTGGTTCCCATACCGGGAACCAGCAATTTTTCTTAATCAGAACAGTGTGAAGTTGTAATCCAACCACACACGCAGGTCGTTCTCCTGCTTGTTAATCGCTTTCCTCAAATCTTCATCGTTTCGATAGATACCGTATTTTAGCTTGAATTTCATGCCTTTAAGTTGTGGCTGGGGAAACTTATAAACAATGTGGAAATCGTTCTCGTATTCAGACGTACTTTTCTTTGCACCTGTTGCTTTATCCTTGACTTCCATTCCAGAGCCGTAATGGAGTGAGTAGCCCAACTCCAGACCCTGCACACCCAACGTGGAAAAGTCATAGGAAGCACCAATCATCCAGACAGTTTCACCGTCGTATATCATGTCTTCGGCAAAGCCGCCGGTGTTTAAATCCCAGATACCGTGAGTGTTTTTACCGTAGTCATAGTAATATTTACCGGGGCGGACATAGCCGTTAGGTGAGCCATCCGGATTCTTGCCTTCTTTTTCCTGAGATGTTTCGGCTTTGACATGGCTGACACCAGCTTCAAAATGCCATGAGTCCAGATCCAGGGCCGCGAACAGGTTGCATGCTGTAGCTTCATCGTCAAAGGCCGGGTAATACCAGGCGTTACCTTCCCATAAGTCACCATCTTTTTTGGTTTTGTAGTATTTACCGCCCAGAGTGAGAACCCTGTCTCCTGCAATGGGGGTTTCGAATTTCACTTCACCATTGTGACCGTACAGATAATCTTTGGCGAAGGCATTCCTGTATTTCAGCCTCAGTTTACGGTCATCAGCAAGATGAAACGTATAAGCGAGTTCGCCTCCGATGATACGGTCAATCTGTTTGCCACTGAAGTTGGTTAAATCATGAAAGCCGGCCTGGTTCCGCAGAGACATCTGATCAACAAAGGCCAGACCAAGGTCAAAGTCGTAGAGCTGCCCCTCCAGTTTATATCCGCGCCAGGTACTTTGTGCTGAACGGGAGCCGGAACTGGAGATTAAACCGGTATACACCAGCTGTCGTCCGACCTGAATATGGCCAGAGATATGATCAATGGAGTTTGGTAATTTCAGGTCGACCCAGGCCTGACCGAGCTTACCATAGCCTTGACCATCCATTTTTCCATTGGCTTTCTTTTCATCAATCAACAGCTGATAGGCGTGGCTGTTGTTTTCATCCATATGCAGTTTGGTAACACCATAAAAAGTACCACCAATAGCAAGAAAATCGGCCAGATAACCGGATTTCAGGTGTAACCATAATGCGCCTGTCCAGGCACCGGAGGTTTTATTCTTTTCTTTTTCTTTATTGTCAACGTCGTAGTAAACCGTTCGCAGCCTGCCATCCATGGTGGTGTCGTCGATGAAGGAATCAAAAGAAGAATTCGCAAGGGCTGTTGTAGTGCTGGCCCAACTGGCAGCAACAGCAAAGCACAACAGTGCTCGTTTAAATGCTGGCACAACTCAATCCTGTTGATAGTGGCTGGGATTGGAGGATTTAACACTGTGGAAGTATAGAAGATGAAAAACAAAGTAGAGAGGAACTACCGGATGTGAGCAGATGTGGAAAAATAAATAGAATCTACCGAGGATATGATGATCAAGCTATCCTTTGGCAAGAACCGATTTAGCAAGAAGAGTGAAATAAAAAAAACCTGATGCCAGATCATTGGCTACAGTTCGGTTCTGGTGTAGCTTCGCTATTTTACTTTTTCACCAAGGGATGTTCACGCCGCTCCCTGACTTCCCGAAACTTAAGACATCATGCGTATTCTTCACACATCTGACTGGCACCTTGGCCAGCACTTTATGGGCAAAAGCCGGGAGGCAGAACATCAGGCCTTTCTGGACTGGCTGATCGAGCGGGTACAAGAGCAGCGCATTGATGCCCTGATTATTGCCGGTGATATCTTTGATACCGGTACCCCACCCAGCTATGCCAGGGGACTATACAGCCGCTTTATTGTCAGCCTGCAGAATACCCACTGCCGACAGCTTATTGTGATTGGTGGCAACCATGACTCGGTGGCCACGCTGAATGAGTCAAAAGAGCTGCTGGCCTGCCTGAATACCTTTGTGGTGGGTGGCGTCAGTCAAGACTCCCGGGAACAGGTTCTGGTGTTGAACAACGCTCAGGGCAGCCCCGGCGCGGTGATCTGTGCCATTCCGTTCGTCCGGCCACGGGATGTTCTGGAAAGTCAGGCGGGAGAGACCGGTGAGGATAAACAACAGGCACTGCAACAGGCGATTGCTGCCCACTATCAGACCATTTATTCAGAAGCTGAAAAGCTGGCAGGGGAACGGCTGCCTATAATTGCAACGGGTCATTTAACGACAGTAGGCGGGCAACTGAGCGAATCCGTGCGTGAGATTTATATCGGGACCCTGGCGGCATTCCCGGTATCCGCCTTTCCCAAGGCCCACTACATTGCCCTCGGCCACCTTCACCGGCCACAGGTCGTGGCGAAGCAAGAACATATCCGCTACTCAGGTTCTCCAATCCCGCTGAGTTTTGATGAAGCCGGGTCCGATAAGCAAGTCATTATTGTGGACTTCAGGGAAAACGAGCTGAATAAAATTGAGTCCGTCATTGTTCCTGTTTTCAGGCCTCTCATCAGCCTCAAGGGCTCCATGGACAGTATTGACCAGCAGTTGGCCGCTCTTGCCAGTGAGCGGGCCAATGAGAATGAGCAACCGCAGGCTGAACTCAATCCATGGCTGGAGATTGAAATCACCACCGAAACCTACCTTCACGACCTGCAAAGCCGGGTCGAACAAATGGTGCTGGCCAGAGAGGAGCTGTCCTCATTTGAGCTGCTGAGGGTAAGAAGAAAACGGGAAAAAGCCGCGGCATCCCTAACCGTTGCTGATCAGGAGAGTCTGGCCGAGCTGAACGTAGAAGATGTTTTTCAGCAACGGCTTAAGCAGGAAGAGCTTACCGATGAACAATTACAGCAGCTGACCGGTGCGTTTCAGGAAATACTCGAAGACGTGTTTGCAGCAGATAAAGAGCATCCCATGCTGGCGCAGCATGGCCAGAAGGACAACGCCTGATGAAAATTCTCAGCCTGCGCCTGAAAAATATTAACTCCCTCAGGGGCGAGTGGAAAATAGACTTCCAGAGCGAACCGTTTACCAACACAGGCCTCTTTGCCATTACCGGCCCAACCGGTGCTGGCAAAACCACGCTGCTGGATGCCATCTGCCTTGCCCTGTACCACCAGACTCCCCGCCTGACCACAATCTCCGCCTCCGATAACGAGCTGATGACCCGGCATACCGCTGAGTCGCTCGCCGAAGTTGAGTTTGAAGTCAAAGGTAAAGCGTATCGGGCCTTCTGGTCACAACGCCGGGCCAGGGGCAAAGCAGACGGCAAGTTGCAGGCACCTCAGGTCGAGCTGGCCGACAGTGATGGTACGATTATTACCACCCGTATCAGCGATAAATTGAAAAAGGTCAGTGAGCTGACCGGGCTGGATTTCGGACGTTTTACCAAATCCATGATGCTGGCCCAGGGAGGTTTTGCCGCTTTTCTGGAGGCCAGTGCCAATGACCGGGCTGAACTGCTGGAAGAACTGACCGGTACCGATATCTATGGAGAAATCTCCCGCCGTGCCTTTGAGCGCATGCGCACTGCAGAGCAGCAACTCGACCTGTTAAAGGCCAGAGCGGGCGGCATTGCTCTACTGAACGACGATCGACTTACAGAATTGAGAGAAGAACAGAGTCAGCTTGCCGGGCAACAGGAGGAAACCGGCAACGAACGCCTCTCCCTGAACCATCAGAAGCGTTGGCTTGAAGAGCTGGCCAGCAGACAACGTGAACAGGAAAAAGCCCGGGAGTCATTGGACAATGCTCTTCAACACAAATCAGAACACAGCGAGCAAATAAACCGTCTGGAGCAGGCCCTGCCCGCCATGGAGCTTCTGTCGGACTGGGATCGGTTGAGCGAACTGACACAAAAGCATCAACGGATACAAAAGACACTGGCTGATCATCAACAGGAAAAACAGGTCACCACCGAACAGGCGCAAAGCGTTCAGAAACAGTGTCAGATTCAGTTAAATGCCTGGGAAAGCTATCAGCAGGAACAGGAGCAAACCGAATCCCTGCTGGTAGAGCAGGTCATCCCTCTGGATGCTGATATACAGAGGCTGACCAATGAACAACAGGCCATCAAAGGCAAATTGCAGGCAGCTGAACATGAGCAGGGCACACTGAACAACAGCATTGCCGATGACCAGCAGTCCCGGGAACAACTCACTGGACAACTTCAGGTAGCCAACCGTTACCTGGAGCAGAATGCACACCAGCAATCGCTAGGCGAACAGCTGCCGGTATTACAAACCCTGTTTGAGCAACGAGAAACCGCCAGCCAGGGTGAACAACAGTTTGTTCAAGCTATTCATCAGTTAGAGCAGGAACGCCAGAACCTGGGCGCACAACACCAGACACTGGAAGAGTATATTCAGTCGCTGGCCAGAACACGGGAACAACGCGCCAGCCAGAATAAAACACTGCTTGAGAACAAAACAGCCCTGTTAAATGGTCAGGAAGAAGAGCAGCTGCTGACCGATCAGCAACAGTGGCACGATCAATACCCGATATGGCTGCATCTGAATAACCTCAGCCAGCAATTTACCAACTGCACCGCTGACTTACAGAAAGAGCAAACCCTCCATGGCAACCTGCAGCAATCGGTAGCACAGTACACCGACAACATTGAAAAATGCAGGACAGAGTACCGGAATGTCAGGCAGCACTGTCATGATCTGGAGCAGCTGTTAGCCCGGGAGCGGCAGATCACCAGCCTTAAGGACTATCGCAACCAACTGCAGGCCGGAGCAGCCTGTCCTCTTTGCGGTGCCACAGAACACCCTGCCATTGAACATTATCAGAAGCTGAATATTTCCGATACCGAACAACGTTTAACCGCCAGACAGCGGGAACTGGAGCAGCTGCAACTTCAGGGCGAGAAGCTGAACAAAGAGGCTGCCCGTTTACAGGTACAACTGGAATCCTCAGAACAGGCCATTAACAAGCTGCAAAATCAGATTGCCCAGGTTACATCAGATTGGTCCGCCACCAGCAATGCCCAGCCTCTTTCCCTATCGATCAACAACACCGACGAATATCAGAGCCACTTCAAACAGTTTTCCGAGACCGGGGAGACCCGGAAAAAGCAGCTTGAACAACTGAGCCAGCTTAATCGCCGCATTCAACTTGAACAGCAGCAGCTGGACCAGCTGAATAACGACATGACCCAACACACCCATCAACGGGAGGTTAACCAGCATCAGCAACGCCAGATTGACCAGCAGCTGTCTGAAAAGCGTCAACAGCTTGAGCAAAGCCAACACGCCAACCGGGCTTTGGAAGAGAAGATCAGGCAGAGAATCCAAACTGCGCTGCATCTGGAGACTCCTATCCTGTCAGAGCAATCAACCTGGCTGAGTCAGCAGGAAAAAAACTGGCAACAATGGCAGCACATCACCGCTGAACAACAAGCGCTGAATGAGAAAATCCAGGCCATTACCCAGCAGCTGAATCACAAGCATCAAAACCGACAAAAAGCGGACGAACTTATCCGTGATATTCAGCAAACGCTGAATATCACCAACACTCAGAGACAGCAGCAACAACAGCAACGGCAGGATCTGTTTGGCCAGAAAATCGTGAGTGAGGAGCGACAGCGACTCAAGTCACTGGTGGTCGAAGCAAAGGCACACCATCAACAAAGCCAGAGCCAGTTGAAAGCCATTGATGACAAGCTGGCTCAGCTGACTGGAATCGTCCGCCAACAGGCCATGGAACAGGAAGCATTGAGCGAAGCACTGACAATCGCCGAAAAAACCTGGCAGACATTATTAAACGACAGTCCATTCCGGGACAGTGAACATTTCCAGCAGGCACTGCTGGATAAAGAAGAACGAAAGGTACTGACAGACCTGAAACAGGCCACTGAACAACAGCTGCATGAAGCCAAAGGCAAGCTTGCCTCGGCGGAAGCCAACCTGAAAGCACATATTGAACAGCCAGCGACTAAACTAACTCTGGATGAAGTGACTGACAGACTGACCGAATTGGACAACCGCATTCGTCTGATCAATCAACGACAGGGAGAGATTACTCAGGCGCTGAAAGACGACGATGAAAAACGTCTTGGCCAGGCCAGCCTGTTCAGGGATATTGCGGTGCAAGAGCATCAATATCAGGTCTGGGCGCAACTCAGTGGCCTGATTGGCTCCAGCAAAGGCGACAAGTTCCGTAAATTTGCCCAGGGCCTGACGCTGGATCATCTGATTCTTCTGGCCAACCGACAGCTGGAACAGCTCCATGCCCGCTATCTGCTCAACCGCAAGAGCAACGATGAACTCAGCCTTGAAGTGCTGGACACCTGGCAGGGTGACTCCGCACGGGATATCAAAACCCTGTCCGGTGGTGAAAGCTTTCTGGTCAGCCTGGCGCTGGCGCTGGGGTTATCTGACCTGGTCAGCCATAAAACCCGTATCGACTCGCTGTTTCTGGATGAAGGGTTTGGTACACTGGATCAGGAAACGCTGGAAACCGCACTCAGCGCCCTGGATAGCCTGAATGCCAGTGGGAAGATGGTCGGTATCATCTCCCATATTGAGTCCCTGAAAGAACGGATTCCCACCCGGATAGAAGTGATAAAAGAAACCGGACTGGGCTACAGCAAACTGGGTAGACGCTTTGCCTGTATCTGATCACTTTTATTTTGAGGGTTTATGAATCAACTACTGACTGTTGGCGCGCTTGAGTCGTTTCTCATCGCCATTTTTGTGCTATTTCTGGGACATTTTATCAACGCCCGAATTCCTCTATTAAAGCAATTCAATATTCCTGAGCCTATTGTTGGCGGGTTGATTATTGCCGGTGTTATTGCCTGGCTGCACTTCAATGGTGTCGAGATTGAGTTCCACCTGCCCCTGCAGAACACTTTTATGCTGATGTTCTTTGCCACGGTTGGTCTGGCCGCCAGCTATACCCAGCTGATTAAAGGTGGGGTCAAGGTGTTTGTTTTCCTTGCCGTGGCGTCTTTCTATATTGTGCTGCAAAATGGCCTGGGGATGTCACTGGCCACCCTGCTGGGGCTTGACCCGCTGATGGGATTAATTGCCGGATCAATCACCCTTTCCGGTGGTCACGGTACCGGTGCGGCCTGGTCTCAAACCTTCCAGCAAGTATACGGCATGCACAATGTACTTGAGATTGCCATGGCTTCAGCCACCTTCGGCCTGATCATGGGCGGTATTATTGGCAGTCCGGTGGCGCAGCGACTGGTGGACAAATATGGCCTGAAATCCAGATACGGCAACACCAACAGAACCCATGACCAGTTTCCTGAGCTGGTGACTTACAACGAAAATGAGGAAGACAATGTCACCTCAAAAAAGATGATTGAATCACTGTTTATGATTCTGATCTGTGTGACCGGTGCCAAGTACCTTGAAATCTGGGTCAACAACTTTGAGATCAAATGGCTGATGATTCCGGATTTTGTCTATGCCCTGTTTATCGGCGTTATCATCACCAACACGCTGGAAGTCACCCGGGTGAAAAAGCTGGATATTGAAACCATCGATATTCTCGGCACGGTGTCACTGGCCCTGTTTCTGGCCATGGCCCTGATGAGCTTAAAACTCTGGAATATTCTCGATCTGGCCATCCCGATCCTGATCATCTTGCTGGCACAGTCTGTTATGCTGGCAATATTTACTTATGTGGTGACCTTCCGGGTGATGGGCAAAGACTACGATGCAGCCGTTATTGCCAGTGGTCACTGCGGTTTTGGTCTTGGCGCAACACCCACAGCGGTCATGAACATGGGTTCCGTCGTTAACCGCTTTGGTCCTTCACCCCAGGGGTTTATGGTTGTGCCTATTGTCGGTGCCTTCTTTATTGATATTGTTAACCTGATTATTCTTCAGGCGGCATTGTCGATTTTTGGTTAATGAATCATCAACTCCTGGTACATCTCTTGAATGAGTTTGATGTGTACAATCTCCGTTCACCCTTAGCGGAGTTTGGATGTCAATGAGAGAGCCCATCAGCTGCACTGAATAAGAGAGACGGGCTCTTTTGCCTGAATAGCGGGCCATTGATCACTCACTGGCCACCCCCTAATCTAACGCCAAATTCAGCGGTGGCACTACAGGCACTATCCACTTGAATCTTATGTTAGGCATTCTTTCTGCATTTTTACTTTTAAAAGTAAATTTTTATTCTAATATCTAATCTAAAATACAGTTTTAATAAATTGTTAATTGCCCTCGAGGACTATAATGCAACCATTGTTATCAGTAGGTGCCAGTCTAACCATAACTGCTCAAAAAAAGACCAGCTAATGATTCTTTTTTAAAAACCACACTAAATAAAATAGAATTGGCGGATCGTGATGAAAAGAATATCTTGTATTCAGCAAAATATTTTATCGAAAACCCCACTCAGGATTGTATTAATTTTGCTGAAGGGGCATTGTCTCAAAATGGTACATCTGAATCCCTGGAGTAGATAATGATTTAAGTAACCGCTGCTGCATTCCATAGTGAGCTAACATATCACCAGAAATTCAATGTAAATTCATCTGGCAGATTTTTCTGGCGTTACGGTGAGTTTATGAAACACATTGTGTTCAGTTTCCAGAATTTAACCTGGGCTTGTGCAACAACAGGATAAGATTGCAGTCGGATGCAATCCATCATAATTCATTACATGCATGTTCAGGCATTATTAGTTGTCGAGAGTTCATGCAGTGCTTTCAAAGCATCTTCCGACTTATCTGACTGAACAAATATATGGTCATGGAAGAAAGCTGCAATTACATTGGCACTGATATTTTTTGAGGCAAGTTTGGTTGAAATTGCTGCTGTTAGACCAACGGCTTCCAAGCTTGAGTGTACAGTCAGTGTTATTTGCCTGTAAGTATGTTCAAACTTAATATTCGCACTTTCAGCGTTATCTTTTGATAGAACTAAAGATAAGCCTTCTGATTCAATAAAGCTTGAAAGTGGATTTAAATGAGCATAATCGGAGAGTTTCCCGGGTAAAGTACAGAAAATGAACTCTCCCTCTACAAGCTTCGGATTGATGCTGCTGAGCAGTTTTTCTAATTCAATAATACCAGTCATTTTTTTATCCGGATGTAAAACTCAGTCTCTATCAAGGCTCTGAAGTATTCAATATAATCGTGGTCCCACGCAAGAACGGCCATGCAATTTGCTCAGGATGTCAGCAACCAGCTCCGGGCTATGACCGTCTTGCTGAACATCGTTTCGAGTTTGTTTAGCCGTTCAACTGGAAGTTCTCTATGATTTTGTTATGAATGCACGATCTCAAAAACTTATTCATCCTGGTCATTTCCGCAGTCGCATAGAAATCCAGCATCAACTGATTAAATTCTTTCTGTCGCTTTGCCGGCACATTGATGATTGGAAACCCATAATAAAGCAAAATACCATTCATCATGAATCGCCCCATGCGCTTGTTCACATCCCAGAAAAACTGTGCTCTTGCCATTCTCAGAAAAGCAGTAATGGCCAGATCATAAGCATCGTTACAAGCAGCAATTTCAGACTCGATTTCTGCCCAGACATGATCAAGGTCTTTAGGGGAAGGAGGCAGGTACTCAGATCCGTTAATCGTTACATTGCCAGTGCGAAAGGCCCCCCACTCCAAGGCCTCCTCTTTTCCTGCAATGCTATGAATAGATAAGGCAACGTCCTTTGAAAAAGAGAACTTACCCTCAGAGACAAGGGAAAATAGGTGTTTCCATGCAGCAGCCTGGTTGAGAGCCATATTTTGATCGCTGACTTTGTGGCCACCAACGGTAATCCCATCCAGCAGTGTTTGAACTTCCGGTAAGGTCATTGCGACCCCTTCAAGATTTACTGCATCATAAACCAGAGAAGGAATATCCCGAACAGCAAGTTGCCTGGCCATCGCACGATTAGGAATCATCCCCCAAACGGTGTCTTTTGCCGCTGTCATTTCTGCATCTCAAGGGTTGTGTTGGAATGCCTCACATTATATCTGCATGAGTCCTGATCGTCATGCCGTAGACTGTTGAGGTAGAACGGCTAACCTTTGCATCACGGGCGCAGTCCGTGCATATTCTGGCCCATCGTGAACACCAATTCTGGCCAACCGTGAACACTCATTCTGGCTGAACGTGAACACCCATTCTGGTTTTACCGTGAACACTTTTTGGAAATTTCCAGAATCACTGTTCACGCCCTCCAGAATCGGTGTTCACATTGCCAGAATGGTCTGTGAAACCATACGAAAAATCTCTCTTAAGCATTGATTTCATTCATATAGTGCCGCTTGCACTAATCCATGAAAAAAAGGATTCAGCGGCATGAAAAAGGGGTTATCAATGCGTAAATTACGGGAGATCTTTCGGCTCCGGTTCGAGTGCCAGCTCAGCACCCGGCAAATATCCAGAAGCACTCGCGTCAGTGTCGGGGCGGTTAACAAATACCTGAACCGGTTTGAGGCTGTCGGCTTGTCCTGGCCACAGGGAAAAATCATGAAACCCCGCATCCTGCGAGGACTTCAGACAGATATCGAGTGCTCATGGCGGCCTTTTTCTGCTTCCGCTTCAGACCAGCTTTAAAGGTTTGGTTGAAAGTCTCATACTGAGCACAACTACAGACCCTGAAGCATAGGATTTACGACCCGGAGCCAAAATACCCAAAGCAAGAAAGGCGACCAAACGCAGCTATGATTTTCATGTGACAAAAGAATCATCTGCGAGAGGCCGCCCCCCATGGAAGTATGTCAGCCACTGACCATTCCCGCTAGTAGTTACTGCCCTGCAATCGAGACGCTGCAACATCGGTTATCTCTTCTTCACCAGTCATGCCAAGGGCTCCACTGGGAGGATTACGAAAATGAACTGCATAACCTCATGACTCTTGCAGAGCAGGAGATTCTCTCTGAAGACCTTCAAAAACTGGACGTCAATGAACCTTCTATCGAGGTCAAGGGCACCGTTTATCGCAGAGTGGCTCAAAATCATCAAACATACCAATCTGCCGCTGGCCCTGTCCGGGTAAAGCGAACCCTGTATCGATCCGGCTCAGGAAGCAAATGTATAGTTCCCCTGGAACTCCGGGCAGGGATTGTTGAAGGGTTCTGGTTACCCAGGGCGGCAAAGCAAGCGGCGTGGATGGTGGCTCAATTGCCACCAACCGAAGTTTCAAGCCTTCTTGAGTTGCTGGGAAATATGAAGCCGTCGGCCAGTACTTTGGCTCGTCTTCCTGCAAAACTCAGTGAACGGTGGGAGCAGTATCTTGAACCTTTTGAGTATATTTTGGCAGACAACTTTCAGGTTCCAGCCAATGCTGTGACGGTAGCGGCCTCTCTTGATGGTGTAATTCTGCCTATGAAGGACGGAAAGCGTCAGGAAAAACGAGGCAAGCGTACCAGAGGCCCTGCGGGTTGTCAGGAAGCCAGTTGTGGGACGCTGTCGTTTTATGATGATCTGGGTAATCGGCTATCCACCATAAGGATGGGGCGAATGCCCGAGAGCAAAAAGGAGACATTGAAACAGTCCATCAAGAATCACCTGAATAAGGTTCTTGAACAAAAGCCGAGGGCATCCAGCCGTCGAAGTACCATCATGGGCAGGATGACATCGCGGTATTTGCCGTGCACATAGACATCCCGCAGGCAGTCGTCAGCCATTGACCAGATAAAGGAAACCAGTTTGTTATGTACGGTGTGATCCATGGTGAATAACTTTTCAAAGACATAGAAAGGGGGATTTTCGGCCGCATAGTCAGGATTTCTGCTGGCCAGTAATGCGTGATTTCAGACGATTAAATAAAGATACAGGCAGAGGTGAACTGAATTTTTGCTCGAACTTTTCATCCAGCAGTGCGTAGATTCGGTTGGTTTCTTGGGAGATAGCCAGCATCTTCTTGTGGTCGGCATTGAGGACCGGCTTGTCGGTCTGTGCAAAATGATCGCCGGTGAGTTTGGATCTCAGATCACGAACCAGGCACGATGAATCAATATCCAGCTTACGCAGGCTCAACAGCTTGAGGTGGTGTTCTAAACGGGTCAGACCAATCAAGATGTCGATGCAGTCCTTACTTCTTGCCACGCCCTCGGGTAATTCAGACTCCCAATAGCGACGAGCTAGATCTTCAAGGTCTTTCAGCAAGGTCTGAGAATCTTTGATACTCGACTTCAGTTCGGTGCGGTTGGCGAAATAGCGACCATTATGCCGCACGTACCACCAGCCAAGGAGAACGAGAAGAATATTGAACGGGTTTAGGGCAAATTCAAACTTAACAAGTCCAAAAAAATTCAATAGAGACATTATCTGGGTAAGGACAAGCTGGCAATCAATACTCATGCTTTTTTAATGTACTCAATCACACTGTTTTTTACGCTGTCCTGCTCCGTGCGTAAATCCAGTTTTTTCAGCAGTTCTTCACGCGCTATGATTTTTTTGCGAACCAGACCGCCAAAGGCCTCTTCAAGAAAGGAGGAACCGTAGCCCATGGCGTTGTCGAAGTAGATCACAACCTTGTCGTTCTCAGCAACCAGCCTGGCCAGGTGTTGGTCACGAAATTCTTCGCCACTGGCAGGGCCATCAGCGATAAAGCGTCCACCAGGGAATGCGTTAAAATCGATACCGATATCGAATTCAGCAATTTTCTCGCTCATAGTCTTATTCCATTGAAGCGTTTGTAATTTCTTTCGCAGGGATGACCCATTCGATCAGGGTGCCATCCAAAGAGTTTCTGGAGTCAAAACCATCGGCATTCCCATTTGGCTTGTAGATGTACGTTCCCCGGTTGCTTAATACATGCAGCCTACTTCCCGCTATATTATTGACAGGTTTCTTAAAAGCTGCCAAACCTTTCCCTCTGTTCGCCTCTCTGGTGCGAGTGGCTGCGTATTTCATCGCTTCCTCGATGACATCTTTATCTCTAGGGGGCTGGTTACCAAGACTCACCAGGAACTGTTTAAATCGAGCTTTGCTGGTTTTAGGAAATGATACAGGAATACCAACACCTGGATCGCAGACTAAAATATGAATTTTATGTTCCGGATCCTTGGCAATAAGCATCCACCATCTCTTACCCAGCAGGGAGAAGTCCAGACTGGACTCTTCTTGAAGATAGGCATGTTGTGCACAGTTCGTCACGGCCTCCATAATGCCGCCATAGATGTTTGAGATTTCGCTCTTGCTGGGAATCCCAACCGTGATGGACAGGGTTATACAGCAGGCCATTGTGCAGGTGCTGACCCCTGTCTTTGATCCGGGATTCTCACCAAACAGCTTTGGCTACCGACCGGGACGGTCAGCACACGACGGAGTCTGTCAGGTTAAGCAGCTGATCAACAGGGGGCTGCATTACGCCGTTGACGTTGATCTGAGTAAATTCTTTGGCTGGTTTTTGCTCCTGCAAAACCAGACTTCCCACCTTCCATGGCGGTCATACGGTTAATCACGACGTTTTAATGTCGAGGGTCTCCCGTAAGATCAACGACAAACGCCTTCTGAAACTGATTGGTCGCTACCTGCGCTCCGGTGTCATGATTGATGGTAATGTCTACCCGACCAAGGTTGGCATGCCACAGGGTGGGCCTTTATCACCCTTGCTGTCTAATGTGGTCCTCGACGAACTTGACAAGCAGCTTGAATATCGAGGGCATTGCTTCGCAAGGCTCTTTTGTAGGAGAGTGTGATGACTTCGTTATTCTCGTCAAAAGTCAGCGTGCAGGGGATCGGGTGATGCACAGCATTACCCAATTCATTGAACGCAAATTGAAACTGAAGATTAACTCCCGGAAAAGCTCTTTATGATGAGAAGGTTGTGAAAGCAACAGAAAGCGAATTCCTGAGTTTCACCTTCACAGGGAAGAAAGTTCGCTGGGTCCAGAAGTGTCTGGACCGATTCAAATACAGGATACTCAAGTTGACCAGTCGTCGCTGGGGTGTCTCAATGCAACATCGGTTACGCAAATTGGCACAATATATCCGGGGTTGGATGGGGTATTTCCGGTTATCGGAATATTACCGACCAATTCCCCTGCTGGATCAATGGATACGTCGGCGAATCCGTTGCTGCTTTCTGAAGCAATGGCGCAAGCCGAAAACCCGTTTCAAGAATCTGGTCAGGTTAGGCGTTGATAAAGTGAACGCCGCCAAGATCGCAGCCAGCAGCAAAGGGTATTACCGTCTGAGTAAAACCTATGCGGTACAACAGGCTCTGAATAACAGTTACCTCGCGAAAATTGGGCTTGTTTCATTGAAAGACTTATGGATCAGGTTTCACCATCATCGTTGAACCGCCCGGTGCGGACCCGCATGCCGGGTGCTGTGGGGAGGGCTGGAGAAAGACCGGCCCTTACCCGATTTATACGGAATTTTTATGCATGACTTTCTCCACCAAGTTCTTTTAAAAGCCAGTTCAATTGATTTCTGGCACTGGAGATAATTTCATCAAAGATCAGTATTTCTGTATTTGACTCTATATATTCAGAGGAAGGTAAATCTTGTCCCCGCTTTCCTCCAATGAGTAGAACCTTTATTTGCGAACTTGTATAAGGATCAAAATCATTACGATATTTTGTTGCTTGAGTATAATCTTTGTGCCTGAGATTGTGGCTTGGACGCTTAAACTCGATCAAAAGATACTCATAAGCATAATTCACACTTAACATCAGGTCAGGGCGCTTATCAGCTCTCTTACCAGTATATTTTTTTCCAAGATAGTCTTCAATTTGTCGCTTTAGTGTCTTATTGCTGCTAAAGACTGAATATTTGACACCGAACACCCATAAGTTCTTTTCAAGCGATGAGTGAATAAGGCTTTCTTCTGTATCCTTTTTTTGACACAGTTCTTCAAAGCGGTCTAAAAATTCAAGACGGCTTTTCGCCTGCTCGCCAACAATAGCAAGCTCTGCAATACCAAATTCTGCTAGAGCCTCTGCCAGTTTCGCAATATCTGTATGTTCAGCTGCATGAATAAAATCAAGTACTGAACGATAATCAGACCTCTCCAGCGCATCAAGTAGAACCCCTACAATAGGCTCAACTTTATTTTCAGGTTCACCGTAGTATCGACCAAGTATTGACTTGATTGCTTTATCTGCATACTGCCTTTTATATTCAGGCAACTGAGCTAATCGGTCATTGATTTTCTTCTTGAGTCTCGCTTGGGCTAGATTCATCTCACGCCCATATTCTTCCTTAACCTTTTGCCTAATTATTGGCTGAATATGATTTGCGACTTCTTGATATAGTTCGCTATTTTCGACTAATGCTCCCCAATCTGCTGTTACATGGTCGGATAAGCCATCAACTTCAACTTCCCCATATATTTTATCCAAGAGCTTTGGAGGGAAATCTTCAGCCTTTTCTAGGCCAAAAAAATCGGGATTCCCAACAACCTTTCCTCCAACTCTGATTGAAATTCCAGGCTTTTTTAATTTCCCCCTCTGGTTTGATACAGTAAAAGCTAACTTTACACTACCAGCTGAAGGCAGCTCTTTCTCGTGGGCTGTGTATGTTCCTTGAATGTCATCTACACCAAGAGGCTTGTCGTTCACAACAACATTAAACTCTTCCTCCCTACCGTATTCTTGGAGCAAAAGTTGACGCATTTTGTCGGGACTTGGAAATGCTAGACCTTGCCGTAGGTGAGATAGTGTAATCCGTGTACCATGCCTGCCTTCATCACAATCACTGATGAGAAGCTCAATGGGAAGTTGCTCTATATCTGCGACTTTGTCGAGATCGATTACAGATATTGAAAACTCGCATTTTTTTCCTCTCGACCAAGTTTCAAGCTTCATAGAGTCAGCAATCATCAACCCGGCAAACTTTCCGGGGTGCTCTCTCAATCTGATAATTGAATTATACGTCAATTAAAAACTTACCGGACATGTAATTAGACCAAAGCTGATCCCAGCGCCCTTTACTCTGGACCAGAGACCTTGTTGCCAATAGAACCTCAGCACCTGTCGTTTTCCACCTCATGCCAGAGCCGCATAACCGTTGCTTGACTAGCGTCTTACAAGCTGCCTCTGTGACTCCAGAACCTATTGGCCAGTGACGTTTTAAAGCCAGGTGATAGTTCATCAAATGATGATTGTTAGTAAAACGAAATAAAGAACGAAATAAAGGACACCCAAAAATTTGACTAATCGGCCACACTGTCTATTTTACTTCTGGAGCCTCTTAAGGGCATTAAGGAAATCTACCCAGCAACCAAAAAAAATGACATGACGACCGCCCGAAAAAACCTCATAGATCCAGCCAGTACGCCCTACTACCACTGCATGGCACGCTGTGTTCGCAGGGCCTTCCTATGCGGCAAAGACAATTTCTCAGGCAAAAACTTTGAGC
>NZ_JAGHQW010000240.1 GCF_017744115.1 Salinisphaera sp. G21_0
TCCAATGATCAGCTTCTTTGCCAAAAAGCAGACCCACGGGTGTTAACAGCCAATTGCTCTTCGCGAACAGAATTTCTGGATGCATTGGATTTGTCGTACAGTGATGTTTGCCCGGTAAATGCCGCTACAGAATCAACAGCCGCTACAGCATCAACACCCATAATGATTATTAATGATGCAGAAACTCTGGGCAAGATTGGTCGAGATCCCAACTATCCACTGAACGGTACCTATCAACAGACAGCGGATATTGTTGTCACTAAAGACTATCAATCCATTGGCAATGATACCCATCCATTCACCGGGGAGTACGATGGGCAGGATCGTACCATCAGCGGCCTGTCTGACTGTTTTGTTGACACTCTGGAAGGCAGCATCAGTCACCTTCACTTTACTCGTGCCGAGATAACAAATTCCTGGAAGACGACCGGGTTAGCAGCCTGTGTTGTTGATGTTAATGGCACAGTCAGTAATATCCGGGCGGAAAATGTTGATATTGTCACCTCGGGTTGGTTTGCAAACGCCGGCATCGGGGGGGGGCAGGTTTATGGAGGAACGGTTGCCAACACCACGGCGGTGAACAGCATGGTCGTAACCTTGGGTAAGTTTGCAGATGCCGGCATGGGGG
>NZ_JAGHQW010000241.1 GCF_017744115.1 Salinisphaera sp. G21_0
CTGGCTTGGCAACATCAACGACAGGTGTACGATTTACTGTTCAGAATAGCGGCTGATACCCTGAAACAGTTTGGAGCCAATAGCAAAAAACTGGATGCTGACCTGGGAATGACCGGCGTCCTGCACACCCACAGCCGACGGCTGGATTACCATCCCCATATACACTTTGTTGTGCCCGGTGGCGGCATCAATACCCGACGAAAAGAGTGGCGCAAACTCACAGGTAACTATCTTTTCAATGGCAAGAACCTGGCCATGGTCTTTCGAGCCAAACTCCTTCGCGCACTGGACGAACAGGGACTACTATCACCGAGCCTGAAAACAAGGCTGCCCAAAGAGTGGGTCGTCAATTGCAAACGAGTGGGCAAAGGATTACCAGCACTTGAATATCTATCCCGGTATCTGTACCGGGGCGTGATCAGCGACAACAACATCCTGGCCAGTGAACAGGGAAAGGTGACCTTCTCTTACCTCAATAGTGAAACCGGCAAAAAAGAGAAGCGAACCCTGCCAGGGGAAGACTTCCTGTGGCTGGTACTGAAACATGTATTACCCAGGCGATTTCGACGATCGCGGGATTATGGATTTTTACACAGCAACGCCAAAAAACAATTATCACTGGTGC
>NZ_JAGHQW010000242.1 GCF_017744115.1 Salinisphaera sp. G21_0
GCCAACAGCTTGGCGAGCGATTTGAGTACACGCTGTCGAAACGCATAATGCTGGAGATTCTCTGGCAACAATCAGAAGATAACCGCTCAAAATACGCGGATAAGATGGATGAGCTATTCAAAACCGTGCCCACCATCTCACAATGGCACGGGTTACATCGGGTACTCGGACCACACAAAATGCAGCTAGTCATGGATGCTTGTCTTGAATACCAGGCTAAACCTGAAGCCGCTCCTGATGTAGCTACTCAGCAACGGTTACTGGAAGGAATGTTACTGACAAACCACTATCTGCCTGAACACATTGATATACCGGATCTCTGCTTTTCAAACCGGGTGTCAACTGATGATGAAAGAGGCGTGGTTGTTGATGGCGATCACGTCATGTTGGGCCAGGAGCGCCTGTGGCACTTTATCACGGCCATACTGTTCGAGCTTAAACAAACAGAGTATCAATTCAGGAATCAAAAGCTTACTGTCATGCCACCCGATGGTGAACCGGTTGTACTCCAAAAACCGGATTTTACCCTCACGGATACCGGCCTTGTTATAAAGAACTGGACATTGGAACAGTTGACCGCCTTTTTCAAGGCAACTGAATTCACAGAACAATGGTATGAAAAG
>NZ_JAGHQW010000243.1 GCF_017744115.1 Salinisphaera sp. G21_0
TGACTGTGTTTTTTCCCATTATAGCGATCACCATAATGAGTAGATATCCTCATCAGGTAATCCATTTTTTCTTGTGTGATAAGAGCATTAAAATCCTGAACAGGTTTTATTGAATGTCTTGGTGGATGGTTAGCAGAGCAGGCGTCAGAAGCAGGATAAAATTCATGACGCTCCGGGATATAGGGAAGTGGCGTATTCGCCCGCCTGACTGTGCCATACCTGTATCGCACACTCCCGGAAGCACCGGTATGATCATCCGGTTGATTATAATCATTACCTGATGTTGTGCATGTCCAACTTATACCAGCACCGCTCTTGTCCATAATTATATTTCATTAATTCATGAAAATATAAAATGTAGACTACTCTACGGCATCACCGGACAGCAGTTTTTACTGGCTTTTTTCTCTTCCTTTTTCTCTTTTTTGGTTTATTTATTTGCTCTTCTAAATATTCTTCAGCGGTAAAATAACAGTCATCCGAAAATTGTGCTCCTTCATCAGCAGTAAAATATGCATCATCTACCACCCAGTCGCCGCTGCTAAGTGACACAGAGCCATGGGCCTCTGGCGAGACGGCCAACTTTGTCTTTATTTGCTCAATAACTCTTGTCATTG
>NZ_JAGHQW010000244.1 GCF_017744115.1 Salinisphaera sp. G21_0
GAAGAGTGGTTTTATCGCTTCAAACCCAAAAGGGAACTTGAAATCACAAAACGCCCACGGGGAAAGTTTGTCATTCAAGCCAGGCGCTGGGTTGTGGAGAGAACCTTTGGCTGGTTTGAAGGTTCCAAACGTTTATCTAAAGACTATGAACAGCTGGCAAGGAGTTCAGAAGCCTACGTTTATATATGCATGATTCGAATAATGCTGCGAAGGCTTAAGTAGTTTTAAAACAGCCTCTAAGAACAAATCCAAAATTTTAATTCATAGCTGATTTTAGTATTAGAGATTCTGGCACCAACAAATGGCTACACTCACTATAAACAAACTCTTCAACCTGAACTTTTGGACACTGTCCAAGAGAAGCGTATGCTTCAAAGATCTCAATTTTTACAGCTTCAGTTTTTTTATTTTTTAAGATTTCCAGATTTTCATTTAGTTTTGTAAAATAAGCATTTTCAAATTCGTACCCACGGGAAGCATAATATTTGGGTGCTCTCTCTGAATAATTGAAATAAAAGTGCATTAATTCCACGACTATTATGAAGGCACTTTTCGTAATGGTTATTTATCATGCCTGCTTCTGTTATTTCCAGCCAGCCCAAAAGTATCGTCTT
>NZ_JAGHQW010000245.1 GCF_017744115.1 Salinisphaera sp. G21_0
GTGTTTTTGTTGCCTCAATCTGTACCAACTTTTCAGCCACTGCATTTTTAACGAGCTCAGGAACAACACCCTCATTATCATTTCGGATAACCGGGCTGAGCGCCTTACATAAACTGGTGGTTAGCTGGCCGTTGCGGGCATAGTGTTCCAGAGATGCCCAAACCACTGACTTTAATGGTTTGTTGTATTTGATGATATCGATAATCTCAGAAGGTGACAGCAGAAATGCTACTTTTTCAGGCTCGGCTTTCCTGGTCTCTTTGGTTCTTGCTTTCATTTGGGCCCGTTTAGCCTCAAGCCTGATCGCATAGGGTGCCCGCTTGTCCCGAGGCTTTTCATACCATTGTTCTGTGAATTCGGTTGCCTTGAAAAATGCGATCAACTGTTCAAGGGTCCAGTTATTTATAACAAAACCGGTGTCAGTAACGGTAAACTCTGGTTTTGGAAGTACAACCGGTTCACCATCGGGTGGCATGACAGTAAGCCTTTGATTCCTGAATTGATACTCTGTTTGTTTAAGCTCGAACAGTATGGCCGTGATAAAGTGCCACAGGCGTTCCCGGCCCAACATGACGTGATCACCATCAACAACCACGCCTCTTTCATCATCAGT
>NZ_JAGHQW010000246.1 GCF_017744115.1 Salinisphaera sp. G21_0
AGTTATCGAAAAAAGTCGGTCGACTGCTATAGCTTGTAACATTTTCCATAGTACCTGCATACATCGAATCCGTAACCAAGGCATGACCAAGATGTGTCGTATTGTTTAAGCGGTCAACGTCACCGATGTAAATACACATAGGCACAACAAGGTGGAAATTGCTGCTGGTATAGTTATAAATAGTTGATGGGTATGCAATGAAAATAAAACTCCGTTCATCGCCAACAGCCATCCATTTATAGCCGTTTACATAAACATTAATTACCTGACTATAGCCGGAGTAATCTTCGGTGGATGAAACAACATCAGCAATCTGCATTTTAAAACAGCCTGAATTAGTTGGACTGCTCTCGACTAGCAAATGACAATCGGATTCATAAGCTGACTGGTTTCTGTAAACGGTGCGATCACTCCCTGCAACGGCACTGGTCATTACTTTTGTCCAGCCAAGACCTGTCTTGCCGCTATAGCCATTCACAAGAATAGAATCCATAATTTCAATAATTCCGATTTTATAGCTGCCGTTTGAGCCTGAATAAACAAATTGTGGCGCTCCCGGATCTTCTGAAGAATAAAAAGTAACAGGCATCAGTCAGCATCCCCCCGGATCTG
>NZ_JAGHQW010000247.1 GCF_017744115.1 Salinisphaera sp. G21_0
GGTGGATAACGGGCTGGAGCTGGAGAAGACAGCGCAGCTGAAAGAGGCCGTGGCCGCACTGTTGCCCCTGGTGAAAACCAAAGCCGAATCTAAAAAAGAGAAAGATCACTTCAAGCCACAGGAAGTCGCCAATCTATTGTGGGCGGTGACGAAACTGGTGGACAATGGTCTGGAGCTGGAGAAAACGCCGAAGCTTAAAATGGCTGTGGCCGCGCTGTTGCCCCATGTGAAAACCAAAGCCGAATCAAAAGAAGAGAAAGACCACTTCAACACCCAGGCTACAGCGAACCTGCTGTGGGCCTTGGCGAAGCTGGTGGAGAACGGGTTGGAGCTGAAGAAGACAGCGCAGCTCAAAGAGGCCTTGGCCGCGCTGTTGTCCCGCGTGAAAAACAAAGCTGAATCAAAAGAAGACAAAGGACTCCTTATTCCTCAGCATATTGTCAACCTGCTGTGGGCCGTGGCGAAACTGGTGGAAAATGGGCTGAAACTGGAGAAGACGCCGAAGCTCAAAGAGGCCGTGGCTGCGCTGTTGCCCTATGTGAAATCCAAAGCCGAATCAAAAGAAGAGAAAGACGACTTCAAGCCACAGGGCGTCGCCAACCTGCTGTGGGC
>NZ_JAGHQW010000248.1 GCF_017744115.1 Salinisphaera sp. G21_0
CTTCATTCATTGACTTCAGCAGGTGTTTTTACCCCTCATAAACCCATGGATGAGCGTGTTAAGCGTACTCAAGCTGCCTTATTGTCAACGCTACTTGATGCAATAATATTCAAGTGCAACCAAAAACAACAAGCCAGGCATATTGATGCCCAGGGTGTCGCCAACCTGCTGTGGGTCATGGCGAAACTGGTGGGTAACGGGCAGGAGTGGACACCACAGCTTAGAGAGGCCGTGGCCGCACTGTTGCCCCACGTGAACGCACAGACAGCTCACTTTAAACCACAGGAAATCGCCAACCTGCTGTGGGCCATAGTGAAACAGGTGGACAGCGGACAGGAGCGGACACCAGGGCTCAAAGAGGCCGTAGCCGCGTTGTTGTCCCACGTGAACGCACAAAAAGCTCACTTTAAACCACAGGAAATCGCCAACCTGCTTTGGGCCATGGCGAAACTGGTAGACAACGGGCAGGAACGGACACCAGAACTCAAAGAGGCCGTGGCCGCGCTGTTGCCTCACGTAAACATACAGAAAGCTCACTTTAAACCACAGGAAATCGCCAACCTGCTGTGGGCCATGGCAAAACTGGTGGACAACGGGCAGGAGCA
>NZ_JAGHQW010000249.1 GCF_017744115.1 Salinisphaera sp. G21_0
GTTCTGACCCGGTCGCAAATAAATCAAAATCCGGCGACAATAAATCAGAATCCGATTCCCAAATGTCAATGTCAATTCCGTTCAGCCCAAGAGGGTCTTTTTTTCTGCATTCCAAGGCTGAATGCCAAGCGTTTTGTGTCTGTTTATCCACATCATAATGGTTGATCTTTTGGAGGACACTCATTAACTGCGGAAGTATCATCTCTTTCCGATAGGGTTCCAATAGTTCAAGTTCTCTATTCCCCAATATCGGAAAACGATCCAGCTCTTCCATTGCCGCTTCAAAGGTAAATGTCGGCCCTTGAAGGCTCCTGGTGGAATCCTGATCCCAAGGGAGTGTCGTGCTTGCAGGAGGTTGTTGCAGAGCGATGGCTGTTACTACGGGTGTTTTTGTTGTCTCAATCTGTACCAAATTTTCAGCCACTGCATTTCTAACGAGTTCAGGAACAACACCCTCATTATCATTTCGGATAATCGGGCTGAGCGCCTTACATAAACTGGTGGTTAGCTGGCCGTTGCTGGCATAGTGTTCCAGAGATGACCAAACCACTGGCTTTAATGGTTTGTTGTATTTGATGATGTTGATAATCATAGAAGGTGAC
>NZ_JAGHQW010000024.1 GCF_017744115.1 Salinisphaera sp. G21_0
GCATCCGCCACGTCAATCGGCTGGTCGCTGTCAGGGGTGGCCGATGCTGCCAGGCCCACAGCAGCAAGACCGGACAGCGCCCCCAGCACCGCCGTCGCCAGATGACCAGACCCGGGCGCTGTGCTGGCCGGTTTACGATGCTGCTGCGATGAGTTCTGTTGTGTGTCTTTTATTTTATCGTTGTCGTTTTCCTGGGTTCCGTCCCGGGTATTGTCCGGTAAAAACGGTACTACCCCAGACTTCCTGGATACATCCAAACTGCCCCATCGTCCCTGTGGCTCTATAGACGGTATTGTTGTAAGTCGGGAGTCGCTGGCAGTGCCGCTTCTGGGCACGGTTGGTGGCTGTATCAACATTACTACCTCATCAATACTTCGAACGCTTTTTCTTAAAAATAACCTGTGTCGTGTAAATCAGCGAATAAGATATAAACACCAATATTTATTTGCTGATTCAAATTCTTCGTGAACAACATAGCTCAGAATGCTAAAGACGTTTGCCTATTATTGAATATTGAAAAAGTCACAGAAAATACGACGCTGGTCACGCCCTGATGTGCAGGATTTTCAGAGTCAGAAAATCCTCAGGAGAAGTTCAAAGACCTGGCGGAGTGCCACTACCACCCGGTGAGAGTTTCAAGCAAGCGGAGTTAAAGTAACTGGTTTTCTGATATGAATTCTTTAATGTCTACCCTGCACGGTTTCAATGCAATTGATGGGCTCCTTCATTGACCTCCAAACTACGTTCGTCCTGAGCGGAGTCGAAGGGCGTAAACACAAAAAAGAAAAAAGAAAAAGGACACCCATATTTTAAATAAAGAAAAAGGAAAAGAAAGAAAAAGGACACAAAGGAAAACACAAAGGAAAAGGACACCCATATTTTAAAAACTGAAGAGAGTACGTCATTTAGTCATTTTTTAAATGATAGTATTGATCATTGTAAGAAATTCTCATTCATATCAAACAGGAAGGGTATAAAAAGTACTCAGCAACAACCAGATAGAAGACACTATCGAGACAATATAAGAAAGAGCACTCAGAAAACGCTGGCCACATTAAAGTAAATGAAAATGCATTTATCAGGTAGGGTAAAGAGCACCGCTCACAGACATCCCATGAACCCAGTATTTTCCGGTGCTTTCTGCATAAGCCTTCAGTGAAGACAGCTTGCCGACTGCGAGGTGAAAACGATTATTCCAGCGCATAGTCTCCAGCCATGCATTTGGGTCAATACCCAAGCGCTCCAGGATAGGTGGTACATCGTCAGTTATACGACCACGCTTGCCTTTGCAGACAATTCGACCAGACCAGTCAACCAGTTCAAAGTAGCTACTGAGTGGGTATGGAATCGCCTGATCAGGGTTTTGACCCTGAGCTTTTAACGGCTTCAAGTGCGCCTTTTGTTTTTTTCCGTTTGCGCTGTCGTATGACTCAATGCGCTCTTTAATAGAGGTATGTTTTGAGGTTTCCAGCGTTGCGGCAATTTTTGCCCGGATAGGGTTTAAGTCGACATAGGCCATGCAAGTCAGCAATGCTACCTCATCTAACAGGGCCTGACTTTTGTAACGACCTTCCCAAAAGCGCCCTTTACACTCATCCTCTTTATTGGCCAGCCGGGCTAAGTATTCGTTGAGACAGCGCATGAACCAGCTGATATCCATTAAACGACCTCGGTACTCCTGGGCATATTCTTCGACACGCAGCAGCTCTGTTTTGCCCAGCTGATCGCCGACAAGATAACGCTGAACCAGGTGCGGGCCAGAAAACAGCTGCGTCCAGCGTTGTAAGACTTCTTTGGTGTCCCATTTTTTGGCTTGCTGACTATTGATATGGAGCACCACATGATAATGATTCGACATCACCGCATAAGCACAGACTTCCAGAGCAAAAATACCAGAAAGCGCTTTCAACCGCTCAACCACCCACTGCCTGCGATGCTCACAGTTTTTGCCTGAGAAATTGTCTTTGCCGAACAGGAAAGCCCTACGAACGCAGCGTGCCATGCAGTGGTAGTAGGGCGTACTGGCTGGATCTATGAGGTTTTTTCGGGCGGTCGTCATGTCATTTTTTTTAATTAATGGGTATATGTGCTTAAAATGCACTTAAGAGGCTCCAGAAGAAAAATAGACGGCATGGCCGAATAGTCAAATTTTTGGATGTCCTTTATTAGCTGGATGTCCTTTATTAGCTTTTATTAGCTTTATTAGCTCCTGGATGTCCTTTATTAGCTTCCTTTATTAGCTTTATTAGCTCCTGGATGTCCTTTATTAGCTTCTTATTAGCTTGTCCTTTATTAGCTCATAACCATCCGACCATTGCCTTCAATCCGAAGGGCGATCCGGTTCATTCCGAAACCGTAGCCATGACGTTACAGGCTCAGGGAAATGGTTTGAGTACCGCAGTGGCGATACCGATGCATGATCAGGCCACCTGACATTCCGGTAAGCGGGGCGAGCATCAGGATGGAAAAGGAAATGGTCTGGTTACCGGTCAGCCTCCTAGGAGGCTACCATTTTGAGGGGAAAAAAGGCCGTGTAGGGATTGAGATCAAGGGACGGAGTGAGCGGACGGTATTCCGTTGGAAAAAGCCTGTCATACGGTTTGCGATGAGTGGGTTAACCAGGCGGAAGATGAAGCTCAGCACCTGCTGGATCAGGGGGGCGTCATTCATTTTGAGTATTAACTTGCAGGCTTTTCACTTCCGACCTATGTTATATACATATTGTATATACATTGGGGTGAATTATGGAGACCAGCGTATTTTTTAACAATAAAACGCAGGCTGTCAGAATTCCGAAAGAGCTTGCCTTTCCGGATACGGTTAAGCGAGTTATGGTGCGTAAAGAAGGAAAAGCCATCATCCTGACGCCGATCGAAGACTACTGGGAAGAGTTTCTGGCGATGGATCCCATTGATGATTTTCCAGAGCGGGAACAACCGGCCTGCCAGGATCGGGAGGACTTTTAATGGTGGAATACATGGTTGATACCGACATTTGTATTGCGGTTTTAAAACATAATCGCCCGGTCATTGATAAGTTTATTGAGCATCAGGGGAAGGTCTATGTTTCATCCATTTCCTGTTACGAGTTGCAGTTCGGCATTGAAAAAGGCGACCCTGAACACAGGCAGGCCAAGGAAAGTAAGCTGTCGTTCTTTTTAGAGGGGGTGAACGTGATCGACTTTGACGGCGCAGCCGCCCGGGAGTCGGCAAAAGTCAGAGAGGAATTGAGAAGGGGGCAACAAATTGGTGCTTATGATACCTTGCTGGCAGGCCATGCCAGAAGCCGGGGGATGGTGATGGTTACTCATAATCAGCGGGAATTTTCCAGAGTTTCCGGATTGCAACTTGCCGATTGGCTGGGCTGAAAAAGAGTGTAGTGACCTGACTATTCCAGAAAATGGCTGGATGGGTGGTAGCTTCGGTGCGCCTCAGGAAAATATTTCAATATTTTTTGATTTAAGGAATCGGGTAGGACAAGCATAAAGCCGACTTTTTCTGGTCGAGAAAATGTAGTGTGCAAAAACCAAGACCCCATCGTTTTCCCAATGTTTCAGGTGATAAAAATGAACGACACCCATAGTAAAGTTATCGGTTATGTACTTTGGATTTTTGGTTTTCTTGGTGCTCATCGCTTTTATTATGGGAAACCGGTAACAGGGACTATCTGGTTGTTCACCCTTGGTGTCTTTGGCATTGGCTGGCTGATCGATCTTTTCCTTATCCCGGCCATGGATCGGGAAGCGGATTTTCGTTTCCATAGTGGTCAGTATGATTACTCTGTTACATGGATCTTGCTGGCATTCCTTGGTGTATTCGGCGTTCACCGCATGTACCTGGGGAAATGGATATCCGGAATTTTGTATCTGTTTACCATTGGCTTTGTTGGTCTTGGTGTTATTTATGATTTTTGGACGTTAAACGACCAGATTTCGATTAAAAATAGTAGAAATAGTTCTGTATCATAAAACTGAAAAAATGGTTTGAAAATTTTAGGGCAAGAATTGAAAGGCAGTTTTTAATCTTCGATGTGTTCAAGATTCAAGACCCGACCTCGGTTTTCGACCCCGGTTTCGGACCCCGGTTTTCCGGAAAACCCTTCCTAACCTGTTGATTTACGAAAAATTATAATCTCCCGGGAACTAACTGGCAGCTTTGCTTCTCTAATACGTTAGTTCAAATTATAAAATCTACTCATTATATAAAAAATATATTCAAACAAAAAAAAGGAACTTATCATGCAGGGACTAGATATGGATGTAAGCCCAGCAATGATGGCACTAAATACTCATAAGAGTGAATGGACTTGTGTCAGCTGGTTTAACAAAATCTCCGATGCTGTTGCCAGTAAAACATATCGTTTTTTTGGGTATGCTGTTGCCACCTTGGTGTCAGTTATTACCTTTATCCCTTCTCTAGCGGTCGATCTTGGTTATGCTGCCAAGAGGCTACATCACAGAAAAATCACGAAGCCCCAAACACCGGTTCAGAATCACATGTTGTCAAGTGGTTCACAAACTCCGATCTCGAACCAGGTATCAGGGAGTGGTTCAAAAACTCCGGCTCCCAGACAATCACCAGCGAGCTCAATTCAAAGCCTCAATGTGACAAATGCCCCCCCTTCCAGCACTGATCAATGTACGTTTGTCGATACTCCAATGCCGATAGTTTCGCCAGATGTAGCAAAAACATTTACGGTTGCGCTCAAAGAGTCTGGTATTGATGAGTCGACCAACATTTACTCGGCTGCTAGTTTAGATGATGTGTTGTTAAGGGGGCAGGAGCAGAGACTGGTGCTTCTTGGCTCAGGGGTGGCTACTCAGTATGGCCTTGATTCAGTTGGTTCTATTGTTGTTCGTAACTCTTCCAGTAAAGGTCTCTTCTTCCAGACAGTAAGTAGTGGCCCAAATGGTGTTCTGGTTTTAGTTTCAGATATTGAAGATATTTTGAGTAGTCGGGCTGATTTAATCATTCCCATTGATCATGAATGTAATTCTTCTTTCATGACGAAGATTGGCTCGGGTGCTGAGGCTGTTGTTTATGATAAGGGAAATGGGCAGGTGCTCTGCGCTGTGGATTGTCATCATTTGGTAAAGTCTGATCCCGAGCTTGATATAAATGCTCAAATTAATGAGACGAGTGTACTCAGGGAAATTCCGGGGGTTGCCAGGAAAAGGTTGCGTAAAATGCTGGCATTGGCTCAATTTGATAATTATGTACATCTGAATGGTTTTAGTTTTTCTCCTGATGGTTGCACTCTTTATATAACCACTGAAAAACTTGAAGAGGTGAATCTCCATCAGTTTGGAGAGGAATATTATAGATCTTTGTTGCGAGACTTTTTCTTGGAATTAAAAGCCATGAAATTGAAAGGTGTTATTCATGGTGATATCTCTCCAAAAAATATCATGGCTCGCAATAATGATGGGAAGGCCCAATTGGTTCTAATCGATGTTGGTCATGAGCAAACTTTTTATGGTACCAAGGGCTATAGTTTTGGGCGTTCAGGAAGCGATCAGGATATACAATCTGCAGCTCTTGTACTTTGTGATCAGATTAACGCAGAGCGGTTTAAAGCGTATTTTGTAAGAGCGCTTGGGGGGTTCCGGGATCGTCTCTACCAAATGTATCGGAGGGATGTTGGAGGGAGTGAGTTTAGCCTCAGGAATCTGAAGGGGCTTGTTAAGTTTATTGTAGAGGATTTTGGGCCTACCGGGTATGACGATAAACAATTTTTAATCAATGAGGTCGCTCGGTTTCTTTCTTGTGAAAATAATATTTTTGACTCTGGTGTTTTTAATAAATACGATATCCGTCGCTTAGCAAACTTAGGTGCTATCGCAGACATTATGTCAGCTATGCCTGCGTTAATGGCGGAGTTTGATACAGTGAGCGGCAGCACGCTGATCTCTCAAAATGCAGACTACTTCCGTGGTTGGTTCTCGGACTATGCAGTAGCTGGCTGGGAAAAAACAGCGATAACCTCTTCTGAGGATCTGTTGTGTCTAAAAGCTTTGATTGCCTATGAAAAGTATAGAGAACAGTTCTCTAATAATAATTGGTGCATAACTGATAAGGCAAGATCTGAAATGTCCGAGCTTTCAGCTCAGCTGGTTGGTGTGGAGCAAAATACCGTGAGTATTGATCAGCTTATCCGTCTTCTCGAACAAGGGAGGTAACTCTTCGCTAAAACCATAATTCAGGCATCAAAAGTCATGTATTCAACTATCCTTGGTAGATGATTGATATCTCCCCTGAACCTGAATGCACTTCGGATCAACTCGGCACTCCCTTCAGTCTTGTTCAAGTCAGCTTGACCAAGCAGGAATACATTGATCTCAAATGGCAGGTCAATCACTCTGTGGGAACGAGATCGTGAGCGCGAATTGACAGCTGCCATTGCCTTGATGAAAAAAGAACATAAGGCTGAAGTCGAGCAACTCAAAGCGCAAAACAAAGAACGCAATTCTCAGCTCAGTCACATGAAACATATGGTCTTTGGTCGCTCTAGCGAAAAGAAAAGTTGCTTCCCAGTGGTATAACGAAGATCATAGGTACAGCGGACTGAAATTCCTTACGCCGGGTCAAAGGCATTGAGGGGAAACCAAAGAGCTCATGGATAACCGGAAAAAAGTCTATCAGTTGGCTAAGCAGCGTCATCCTGAGATATGGGGTAGAAGAGCAAGCCGGAACTGGAACCTGGCTGATGAAGTCTGGCTGAATCCTGACCGACCTGCTGTCGGGCAGCTAAGTCAAGCGGCATGAGTTGAGGCGACAACTATGTTGACAAACACCGGTATCAATCATGAAATTCATAATACTAATTTTCTTTACTTCAAGTTTAAGTGCTAGTGAACTCTATAGATTCAATTTCTATGATGTTTACGCTACTGCCTTAGAGACTATTGATAATAATGCTAAAGAAACAGGTAGATCTTATAGCTTATACGCTTTAGATGTGAGCTTTACAGCTGATAAACTTGACTTTGTAACATCATTCTTAATGAGATATGAAGTACCAGGTGAAAGTAAATACAATTACCTGTGCTTAAAGCTAAATTCAGGAGGGGATGTTGTTGAGTTTAGGAATAAAATCAAACCTATTTTCAATAATCCCAATAGACCATCTGAGTATTGTTTTACATTTGGCTTAAAAATAAAGTCAGCACAAAAAATATTGTATGATATTGATTATTCCTTAATAGTGAAAACACTAGATAGTTTACTTGATAAAAGAAAATCTGAGCTTGCTCCAGCAACAAGGATTGAAATCACACCGTTGGTTAAACCGGTAGGAGGAGAGCCTGGCTTATATTTTTCCTCATATTACAAATATAAAAAAAATCGAAAGACTTTTTTCGCTTGTCAGATTATAAATAAGCATGGAGAGCAGGTCTCATTCAAAGAGGATATTCCAGAGAAAAAAGAAAAAACTATATTTCCTGATTCTTATGTGTCGAAGCCAACCTATCGGTGTAAGCTACCTTGAGGTTGGAGTTAAGGTACTGATAACGAGTAAATCCAGGTGATGCCTGCGGCGCACCTGATTTAGGCGTTAAGTCGCATTACCTACCATTGATATACTATAAATGATATATATACTGTATATGGTATGTGGGAAATATACGAGCATAAGAAATTGGCTGGTCAGCTTCGAAAAATTCCGAAGGATGTCTTGCAAAGGTATGAAAAATGGAAGGATATCGTAATGATCTCAGGCCCTGGAGGCCTAAGGCAGATTCGTGGATTTAATGATGAGGCTCTACGTGGAGAGTGGAAGGGCTTTCGATCATCACTCCTAAATATGCAACATAGAGTGATTTACAAAGTCGAGAAAGATAAAGTTCTTGTGCAGGTCGTAAAAGTAACTCCACACGACTACAGGAGAAAATGAAATGAGTGAATATAGAAAAGCTAAACGTCATGTAGAGGTGTCAGTGGGCGAATCGGTTCGGATTGTACGAGAGCTTCAAGAGCTCAGTCAGAATGAACTTGCGGAAATAACTGGGATACCACAGTCTACACTTTCTGCAATCGAAAATAATCGAGTCAATCTTGGCGTTGAAAGGGCCAAGATCTTAGCTCGTGCCTTAAAATGTCATCCAGCCGTTCTAGTCTTTCCTGGTTGGGATATTAATCAAGAGTCAGCGGCTTAACGAATAAGGATAGATTGCGCCCAGCCACAATCTTATCCTGTTGTTGCACAAGCCCGGGTTGAATTCTGGAAAGGAAGGTCTATTGAAGTTTACTCTTCTAACGGATCTTGAATCAGAGCGTTTTTTCAGAACGCTATTTAATCAGGATGAGTGTCTCCAGACCACTGCATTACAGCAGTCCGGGGTATGTCATATCTGTCTGGCTGAGCTTACATTTCCTCCCTGCCTGTGAATTGCGGACGAATCACGGGTTCTACTGCTTTGACCATGACGTTTAAAACCAGTTGAACCAGTGATAATTGTTTTTTGGCGTTGCTGTGTAAAAATCCATAATCCCGCGATCGTCGAAATCGCCCGGGTAATACATGTTTCAGTACCAGCCACAGGAAGTCTTCCCCTGGCAGGGTTCGCTTCTCTTTTTTGCCGGTTTCACTATTGAGGTAAGAGAAGGTCACCTTTCTTCGTTTTTGACCGTGCTCCATGAGTGGGATTCTATCAGTGACGTAAAGCAGGTTTTCGGGTCATCGGGTTTGAGTGTGTCGGGGCAACGATCAAAGAAGGCTGCCACCCGTCGCAGTGGTCTGCTGTAGAGATCAATGGTGGATTGGCTTTTGCCCCGGAGTTTCAGGGTGGTGAGGTGTTTTTGGTACAGTTTGTCAAATCGAATTTGCTCAGAACGTTCCATGTTGCTTCCTTATACTAAGCCGCGCCGGAGTGGTACGGATATCAGGAAGTATTGGAAATGGTGGGGTGGCTGGAATGAATAAACCGGGCTGCGCCGGTTTTGCAAGAGGTTAGCTGCTTAATCATACTCTGATAATACAAGGAACTACTTATAGTAAATATTGTCCGATGGCTTTAATTTGGTTGTAGTAAGCAGGAAAAATATTATGGAAGCAATTCCCAAAATCGTGGAAACCGAGTCGCCTCACTTGTTTCAAGCTGTTTCTGTCCTGACAGATGACAGGTTCATAGCATTTTCACGAGAGTGTCGCAGAACCACTGCTAACAGAGTTATTATTGAGGTTGACGGGAAAGTATTTAACACCAGACCTGATATATTTGAAGGTGTTAAGGTTGTAGATTTTGACTCCTGCCAAAGTAACTACGCTATGAGGTTTGAAGAACAGAAAGGAAGAGTACCCTCTTCTTATTTTCCAGAAAATAACAGAAAAGCCCATGCAGGTATTTCAGTAGAGGTATCTGCTACTTTATTTCCAGATCAATATGACCGCTTAAAAAAGCACTACGATTTTTTTAGCATGAAAGATGAGCAAGCGTCAGAGTTTGATTTGGTATCCCAAAATGAAGGCTTGCCAAAACAGTTAAGTGGTTATTGTATCGCGTATCTGAGTGAGTATTCCTTTAGAATCAGGCAAAAGCCTGTAGATTATTTAACTTCTGAAGAACTAGAATGTATTGGTGAAGATCAGTTAATCTTGAATTCCCCCGGTATTGCAAAAAACCTATATTTAATCCAGCATGGCGAAAATATTGATTTTCATTTTATTAAATTCTTGAGTAACGCCGACAACAATAGTGTTATATTAGTTGAAAATACAAATGGAGAACGATATGTATTAAAACATATGTGGGGACGAATGACCGAGTTTAAACAAAACTACCCTGAAACTTTTACTGCATTAACTAGTGTCAGACAAGCGTCACTAAACAAAGGGTTGCTTAGTGAAGTTGGGTCAGACATCAGTGTCACTCCCGTCGTAAGTACATACAAGTTCGCCTGTGTTCCAGTGCATGGTCTCAGTTATGGCGAACTGGCATTTTTTAAAATGGTGCCGTTTGTTGAAGGCTTGACATTACATCAGGCAAAAGTAAAAAATGCATTTAAATCAGAGGAGTTCAACTCTATATATAAGAGAATGGCTCTATACTTGGCTCGCCTTCATACTAGTTCATATCAAACTCAAGTATTAAGAGATTCATTTGGAAAATGTATAGATGTGAGTGTTCCACATATGCATAACCATCCACATTCTGAGAACTGGTTAATTAATACAGATAGCCATCAATTATATCTAATAGATTGGGATCAATATACAGATTACGTAAAAACAACACCTTCTCCTTGTCTGAAAACTGAGTTGAAACAACTTATGCAAGATATTCCATCTGAATACAAAGAAACCTTCAAGTCAAACTACATAGAAGAATGGGGAAGAAGAAATATGGGCATTAGAAGTTCAGATAAAAAGGAGTTTATTGAATTGCTCTGTAGAGTGCTATAAGTAACACATCCTGCAAGTCAGCAGCTAACGGTGGGTCAGCAATTCCCGCTGACCATATCTCTGTAGCCGCATAAATAGATTATCCAGGTGACTATTTTTCAAGGTTGAACGAACCCTGGCTACTTTATCAGCCAACATATCAGCAAGTTCAGAACACAGGATACACAGGGCTACCGGCGCTATTCTCGGACAGCCTCCTAGGTGTTTTAAGCTGACACTCCTGCCACCAATAATCGCTGTGTACACATCTTCCCAGTTATCGATGAAAAACCAGTCAAATAAGCCTCGTATCCCAAGCCATAGCGCTTTTTGGACTTCTTTGCTTCAAGAGCTTGCAGGAAGAACTTGCAAGCCAGTTGCTCTATCTGGTTAATGAGAAAGGCGGTGAAAGTCAGGCAGGCCAGGTTGGTGGCCAGGTGCTGCTCTCCGTGCCCGTAATTGTGTTCGAGATGGTAGCCCTGTGTTTTCAGTGTGTTAAACGTCTCGTTCTCAATTTTCCATCTGGCGCGTCCTCCTCGCATGACTTTCGCCACGTTCTCCAGGGTGAGTTTGATATCGGTAATCCAGGTATTGACGTACTTCTTGTTACCCTTCGGATCAATTTCTACGTATTCGAGATAGTTGACCAGCGTCTCTTTATGGGACTTGTTAATAGGAACATCGTTCACGAACCGGAACCAGTGTCGGTATCCCTTCTCATCGGTATACTGATAGCGCACCACTTTATCCGCCTTATCCAGTTCATCGACTGATTCATAAAGTGAAGGATGAGAGGTGTCCTTTGCCACCATAATGAAGCTGTATCCGTAGGATTTCACCAGGTTGATGGTGGGGCCGTCAGAGTAAAGGTCATCACCGTTCAGCACCAGTTTGAGGTGCGGGTGCTCTCTGGATATGTTCGATAATAGTCGCTTAAGCGCCGTTTTTTCACAGTCATTCTTTGAGGCATTCACCTGCTGAATGATGGGCTCCGGCATCAGAGGCAGCACTTCCTTCTTACCCGGTTTGACCAGGCAGCAAGCCAGTAGCTGATGATAGTACTGGGGATTTTTGCTATCCGGTTTTTTGACACAATCCCGGTCAAACTGCAGTAATGACGGATACTTCAAATGCATGACGGCAAGGCCGCTCATGATCGCATCATGAAGCGAGATTGCATCCTGGCTCTTCCCTGGACGGAAATCCGGTATTTTTGCAGCTTCTTTAGAAACGATGCTGATCAGTTTTTCGGCAACTGTCTTTCGATTAGATGTAGGCACAGTAAACAACAATAGTCATGTAATGCAGGATATTTTACCCGATAGTCTGCGATTTCAGAACTGCCGGATCTGTCTACAAGACTTGGTATTATTGACCATAATCAATTTAGCGGGAATTGCTGATAGGGGGCAAAAGAGAAAACCGGCAAACCTAATAAAAATACGGGGAACTCGGTTGCAGAAAACAGGTCAAACAGACACTTTGACATTGAACTCAGGTATTTCAATATGAACACATTATCAGGAACACTGAAACTTGATACACCAATGCCTGAATTTGAGTTTGTCTATCCGCATCCACTGGCTTTGATTCCGGATCCTTCCAAGCAAAAAAAGTTTGCCTGTTTATATACAGAGCCAAGGCCACATATTCTCTCCGATCCTTATCAGCTGCCATGCGGACACATTATTTGTAAGCCATGCATAGAAAAAAATATTAAAGACAGAGAGATAACCTGCCCCTTGGCTGAATGTAACAGCCGCATAAATATAAAAGATATTTTTGTCGATGCAGCTCATGCGAGAGACATCAATGGTCTTGTTGTCGAGTGCCTGGAACCAAAATGCAGCTGGAAAGGAGAGTTTAAAAATTATAAGCAAGTTCATGTCTATAACTGTAGTGGATCACCACGGTATATGATAGAAGAAATAAAATACTTAAAAAAGCGATATGAACACAACATACAAATACAGCCTGAAAGTAACACTGATTCAGACGCCTTAAAGGAAGAACTGGAGAATACGATTAAGGAAAATAAGAGGCTGACAGAGCAAGTCCAGTCACAAAACCAGAAAATCAAATTACTTGATGGGGAATTGGAAGCAGCTAAATCTGAGAATTGCTCATTGTCAACCGTCATAAGCACAATTGTTAATGATCAACAATTGTCCGTGCGTTCCGGATATAACAGCCATACGCCCAACACCGAAACGAAAGCCGGAACCCCGAAGGTCAAAATGGATAATGTATCAAAGGTGGTTCCACCAGCAACTGTCACTCAAACATCTGCATCTGCAGGAGCAGGGAATATTATCTATTCATGGCAATTTGATCATGCTGAAAACTTAAATAAAACGGCTGGGATAATACAGAACAGTGAGCCATTCCAAATCAATAACCATACTTTTCAGTTGTTATTAGTAAAACAAAGTCATGAATACCTTTCTTTGTACGTTCGTGTGATCAACGGAGACAATGATGGCAAAGCCGAGTGGCCCTGCAGTGAATCCATGAAATTTATTATGAAAGATCACAGCAAACATAAGACAGACATTATAAGGACGATTCATCTATCACGAGCTCCGGGCGAGTGCCGAAGCTCCCCGGGTAAGGCCCCTCATCCTCTCGTAGGCTTTAAAGAATTTTGCAGACTGTCCACTTTACAACCCCCGAAAGGGGATTATCAACGCTGCTATTTGGATTCCGATAGCAAGACAACGATAGATGTGCTGTCAGCCGCTCAGATCAAACCCAATTTTTTAAATTCACCATACGACGTGATTGAAGGTATCGGCCTGATCAGCTGGCCCATCCGAAATTACTCACAAAAAGTTAACGGTAACCGATACAGTGATCATGTATTAGAGAGCCCGGTTTTTTATACGTCATATGAAGGATACTGCTTCAAACTCATCCTGAATCTTGAAGGTACCTACCGATCAAATAAAACCAGGGCGGTAATCTGCGCACAGGTTATGCCAGGCAAGCATGACGAAAAACTGACCTGGCCGGTATCCGGAGGAATAAAAGTTTCACTACTGGATAGAAGACATACCATCGAAAACCATCAAAAAGAGGACATATCAACTGTTATACCAGTGAACTCGAAAAATAGAGTGGTACAAGTTAAATCCTGTTATGACGAACATCAAGCACGAACTGATACTATAGATTTCTTTCGTTTAATGCCACTTCAATCGGACCAAAAGGATCTTGGCCAACCTATTTATAAATTTAATGATGAGATTGTCATTAGGGCCGAGTTTATTCCGTTTTGAATTGGATAGTCCTGTGACCAAACGGCCGAGTGTCTTTGAAAGTTATATTTCCAGGCTTGCAAAGAGTTAAGATGTCGAGTTTAAAAAAGGCAGGTTGTCAACGCTGGTGAACAATGCAGAAGAGGCTGACCAGATTCTGTATCTGCCAGATTTTGAAACGTAGAAAATTACACAGTAATTTGGTGACTGAAGAGGCTAATATCCGTAGTAAACTTCATGATTGGTATCAGAGCAAAGATTGAACCATTTAATAATTCAACGGTCAATATTATCAACGCAGTCTCTCGTTGACTGCTGGAGGATGGTAAAACACGGAAACCTACAGCGTATTATTATCCTGCAGTCAGGTTCAGGAAAATGACTACTCCGCTTTGTTGTTTACTTTATAGAGAAACTGTAAACCTCCAGGAACCCAATCAAAGAGTCCGTTGATATGCAACCTCAAAATAATAACGTTTACAGTTTGGATATTATCTATCCAGGTGTTGACAAGCCCGAAGTGGCTGGCGCTGCTGCTGCTGGTGGTGTTATTGGTTGCTGTGCAGGGCATGCGGTTGAAGGGTGTATCATAGGTGCAACCTTGGCCAAATTATATGGAGATTCTCTGAGCGAATCTTATCGGATAAATACAGGGGGAATAGGATACAGCAACAGAACCATTACTCTGCATATGCCAACCATACAACGCATAAACAGAGACTAATTGAAGATAAAAATTTGGCGCTGTCAGGGCCTGTTGACGCTTCGTTGCGTGCTCAGCTTTAACGATATCAAATATTTTCGCTGCGGCAAGTATTCGAAAAACATCTATTTTACTGCCAAAACGCCAAAAGCAATAACAGCTTCCGTTCAAACCCTGACATCCAGCCAAACCGCAACATCTGCTTAAATCACAACGGCAGAAGCAACGTCCGACATGCAGCAGAAACTTGTTTAACAGGAAAAATCAGAATGAGTCAGTAAACAGGAAAGACTTGATTATTTCCGTTTTTATACCAGACTCGACTTCTGGCCATATTCGGGAGACAGCCAGTATTTTTTAACGGATTCTTTTGAATGAACATTTTTTAAATGAAATGTACAAAAAAAACACTTTGAAATATTTACCATGATTTCCGTAACTCCTGAACATCTCAAGTCATTCACGCCCACTACGTCACCCGTTCTGGTCTGTCACCACCTGTCCATGCAGCCTCGCAGTGACGAGTTATTCAATGGTCGTCAGTTGGTCGTGTGCGAAAACCCCGATACTCGACTCATCCGTTCCTCTGATTGTCAATGCGATACGCTGTTTCGTGATGATGCTGACATTCAGGAATTAGCTACGCTGTTACAAAACCGGGCTATTGATATTCATGCGAAAAAAGCCCGGTATACAATCCGGGCTTCAGCGTATGGGCCCCGAGAAATGGTGTATTGGCGCTCTCCACTGAGAGAACTTAACCCAAATATACTGGAGCAACTGCAATGGTACCTGAGTAAAGAGGGGGTTGATATCAATCAGCCCATCAACCAGACGCAGCAAACCTTGTTGCATCAGTTCTGTAAAGCGAGCTGTCTCTATCACCGGGAGCCGGAAACGCTGCACTCTGTGCATCCTGATACAGTGGTGAAATTACTTTTGAGCCATGGGGCGTCGCTGCTTCCCGATTGCGCTGGTAACACACCATTACACCTTGCCTGCAATGTTGGAGCTAGCCCGGAGCTTATGGAAATATTGCTGACAAAGGTCAATGGCCGCCCGGAAATCCTTGACGCAGTCAACAACGACAGGAAAACAGCCCTGTCCGAGGCGCTCAGTTCTTCATCATGGGTTGGTATAGCGGTGCTTCTGTTGCGCTCCGGAGCCAGTATCGGTGACGCCGACAACAGATATCTTTACAGTCCGCTTCATGCAATGATCGAAAATCAACAACTTACCAGTGAAAAACTGTACTTCCTTACTCGCTATGGGTTAGATATCAATAATTGCTTCAGTGAAGGCATACTCCCTTTCAATGAGTTTGTCAGGGATATGTATTACTGTAACTTCTACTTTGATTCCGATGTACTTCTTTATCTGTTAAAGGCAGGGTTGGCCCTGAACCGCCTTGATTGTTATGGTCAGTCCCTGCTTTCCATGTGTTTCAATGTTTTTGCCGGAAATATCGATTATTATCGAAAGCTTGAATTGTGTTCTTTTGTCTTGAAAGCTGCTTATAAATACCATTTTCCAGGAAATATTGATGCACTGAAAGGCGCTGTTTCGGATGCGTTAATAGAAAAACATGCCAAGGATATCTGGACACTGTTAACAAGCTTTTCGGATGTTTTTTATCTCATTGATAACACCATCGAAATCATTGCCAGCGACTTGAATGCGCAAAATAAAAAGAAATTGGAAGGGTGGTTGAAACAAGCCAGAGACAGGTATCCTCCGGATTGGAACCTTCGCCCTTTTGTCTACCAGCCCTGTGAACCGTTTGCGCACTCTTGCAAAAATTCTTTTATGCGTCACATGGACGCTGTTTATAATGCGGTAACCCCCGATTTTGCCCGGGTTGGGCTACTGGAATCAGATCTGGATCGCTCTGAAATAACAGAGATTAATGAGGATTCTGATTGTGATGATACTGAAGACCATCAGGGCAATCATTCAGTACGATATTCAGATATTCATTTATATGACTGGCTTTTTGACTATCAATTTGCAGCATTACGTCAACTGCTTGTGTCACATAAAGAAATTCATAAGACTATCAGTCAATATAAAAACAAGCTCGTGGGTGAGTTATCCATTGACAATAAAGAGAAACTTGATCAATTACTCAGGGAGACTACTTTGGTTGGTGAGAGTTAACGATATGACCCATTAAAATTCTCCACTGTTTTGGCCTCAGTCAGTGCAGGTTTTGAGAGTTGTCTGAAATGGTCATGTACTTGAATGAATGTTTTCAGGGTGATTTGCAGAAGTCTCTCCATAACGGTTGGAGATCAATGAATATTGTAAAAAATTTCCGGAGGTATTCAATGTACACACAGGCTTTAAACGTTCTCAAACACACAAGACAACTCACCAACAGCCAATTTTCAGCAATGGCTGCCAACTCACTTCGAGAAGCCGGTAACAAATTGTTTTCGGGGCGGGTTGTTTTTGGGCAAGCCATACAAAGCCTGCATATGTCGGCCCGCTCTGAACGGTGTGATTTTTCTGATGATAAATACAGGCCAGGGGATGAGTGCGACCATGTTGAGATAAATATCAGGGATGATTCACCATTTCCAGACAACGGTGATCATTACTGTGAATTTATCAACGACAAGAAGTCGGGAGCTAATAGTTACAGCCGCTTTGGAGGACCAATTATGCATTCAGTCACCCCTGACGATCTCAAGGCATTCAAGCCCATTGCATTACCCGTTGTGGTCTGTCACCACCTGTCACTGGAGACTAAGACTGCAGAGGTATTTAATGGACGTCAGTTGATAGTGTGCGAAACCCCGGATACACGGTTAATCCGTAGCCCTGATTGCCAATGCAATACTCTGTTTCGAGGCAATGCTGACATTCAGGAACTGGATACGCTATTAGAGAGCAGGGGTATTGATATTCGTGCGAAAAAAGTTCAGCACATAACCCAGACTTCGGAGTATGGGCCCGATGATACCGTGTATTGGAATTCTCCACCGCGAACAGCTGACCCCAATATACTGGATCACCTGCAATGGTACTTGAGTAAAGAGGGTGTTGATATCAATCAGCCCATCAATCAGGCGGGGCAAACCTTACTGCACCAGTTTTGTCGAGCGAGCTGTCTTCATTCACGCAGTGGCGGACAGATGTATCAAGTGAATCCTGATACCGTGGTGGAATTGCTGTTGAGCCGTGGTGCCGAACTGGTTGCTGATCGCTTTGGTAACACGCCATTACACGTTGCCTGTGAAACTGGTGGTGCTTCCCTGGCGCTTATGGACAGGTTGCTGGAAAAGGCCGGTGGCCGTCAGGAAATCCTTGATGCCGTTAACAGCAGCGGGAGGACAGCGCTGTCTGAAACGTTGAGCTTAACGTCATTGGTCGGTCTTGCTGTGCTTCTGTTGCGGGCTGGAGCCAGTATCGACAACGCTGACAATCGTTACGAAAACAGTCCGCTTCATGCAATGATGGCGAGTCGGTTTCTCGACAGTGAAAAAATCAATTTGCTGACCCACCATGGGTTAGATATCAATAAGCACACCAGCGATGGAAAACTCCCTTTCAATGAACTGGTCCGGAACATTAACACCTATTACTTCTATCGTGTTTCTGACACACTTCTCTATTTGATAAAATCCGGGTTGCATCTGAACCGCCTTGATCATAATGGCCAGTCCCTGCTTGCCACATGTTTCAGTGTTTTTGAAGATCATGGTGACTATTTTCGCAAGCTGGAATTGTGTTCTTATGTCCTGAAAGCCGCGTATAAATACAATTTTCCGGGAAATATCGACACTCTGAAAGGCGCTATTTCAGATACGTTAATAGAAACCCGGGCAGATGATATTGGAAAACTATTAACCAGTAATGCGGATGTTTTTTATCTGATTGATAACACCTCTGACGTCATTGCCGACAATTTGAGTGCGCAAAATAAAATGACACTGGCAGCGTTGCTGGCAAAAGCCAGAGATATGCACAGCCCGGATATACGTCTTTACCCTTTCGTCTACCTGCCTCGTGAGCCTTTTGCCCACTCATGCAAAGATTCCTTCATAAGCCAGATGGAAGCTACCTATAACGCACCGAGAAGTGATTTTGCCAGGGTTGGGTTAGATCCAGAGTCGGATGATTCTGTCGTACGGGACAGTCATGATTGGGGCGAATCCAATTGCCATGAGACAGAGGACTCTGAAGACAACGACGCTATTGACCATTCAGACATTAGATTATATGACTGGCTGTTTGAGCATCGGTTTGAAGCATTACACCAACTGCTTTCGTGCGATAAAGGACTTCATAAAGCTATCTGTAAACATAAACTCAGTCTTGCAGGTGAATTATCGGATGATAATCAGGAAAAGCTCGATCAATTGCTGCTGGAAACAGGTTCGATGGGTAAATATTAACTAAGATTTAATATTTTCAGGCTATTGTATTGTTATTAATGCACGATTAAAGACCTGCTTATTTTCTGTTTGGTCAAAAGCTGGTCAACCCTGAACCGGGTCTCAGCAGTAACTGGTCGATCATCTGTGCATTATTAGTAGGTATTTATTGATGTAGATCAATTCTTTCGCTTCGGTAAATACGTAGCATAGGCTTAATCATTGAGTGTTTGCCGAAGTCGGTAACGATTGTTTCGGTGCCTGGTAATAAGAACACCAAATACTCACTCTCTGTCTAAGAATAAATACCACCTCAATAATAATAAAAAACGCAAACAGCTGATGGTTCAGCACTTGCAGCCTTGTCCCTGGCAAGGTTTTTTATTATGTGATACGGGTACTTGCAGTACCCGTATTCAGGCGAACAGGATGATACGCCAACGCAGGAACAGCTGCCACAAATCAAATTAACCCGTTTTATCGATAGCCCTGCTGGTAGTTGATTACTTTTGTCAGTCATTTTGATTGGTTCCGGTTTTCGAGTGTACTTATGCACAGTGTCTGAAATACCGGGTTGTTTGGTTTAAGGGCCTATATAAAAGAAGGAGCGGTTACCAGTGGCAAATGTCTTACACGGAGTATGGTGATTCCCTGACTGTAAATGATAAGTAAAAGCCTCAGAATGGAAGCCGTCAGTTGAGACAGGAAGTCAAAGCAGCCAGGAAGGTGGATGGCTGACAAATCAGGGATGTTACATGGCAGGGAGCCAGTGGACAGGATGTCCGGATTTTCAGGATGAAGGCTGGGCAGGGACTTTAGTAGGGCAGGATGCCTAACCAATTGGACAAGAGTCCATAGGTAAAAAAACAGATCCGGGATGGATCTGTTTTTGTTTGCGCTTGGTATTCTTCGACTCCGCTTCAGGGTAGATCAAGTTCTAAGCCGGGAAGTTAATTCACTACTGTTCCAGAACGCATGGCCAGTGCTTGCCATTGCTCCGGGGTAAGTCGGGTAAGCTCATTTCTGGCCCTGGCGACAAAATCCCCGTAGGGCTTATCTCGCATTGAGGCAAGTTCCTCTGCGGCCGGTTCACCCACTTTTTTGTCATTCACTGGAGCCATGATTAACAATCCACTCATTTCAAGACAGCCATATCTCTGCTTTTCAGGCACATATTGAGGATTAACATTGGCATTTTGATTTCTGGGAAAAATGAAAGAGTGCAAGGAGTTATTATCGTCTACCCAATAGACCACGTTGTAGCCGCCAGCACCGCAGACATCGCTTTTGCTTAAGTATTTCAGAGTATTATTAAAGACTTGCTCAAATTCAGCAGGATTCTCACCCGCGATATGTATTCCTGAAAAATGTGCCGTGTTATGGGCTTGATCACCGGTCATCCAACGAATCGTGGTTTTCCCATGCTGTATTACCGGCAGGTCAGCCTCCAAAAAGAGTTGTCCGTTATCCAACGCTTTGCGCAGGGGCAAATTCTCCTTCATTGCATGGATATGAAGATGCGGCTGTGAGTTTCCCCTGTAGCCACTATGGGCAAACGTATAGGCCGGTCCCATGGCTGTTGCCAAATCAAAGAGCTCTGAACTTTTAACAAACATGTTACTTTGATCAAGATGTTCTGTGGGTTTTATCAACCAGCATTCGGAACTGTAAGGCCGGAAATTGGAAATGATGGTCATGCCCTCGGTGCGGATTTTCAGTAGCCTGGAATCGTTATTGCATAATGCACAGGGCTTTCGCGGGTGACTCTGCCCTTTGTTATTTTCAAATGATCCCTGAATGGATTCATCGAATGTATAAAGCCTGTTAGGAAAGGATCTGAATTTCAGATAAGGGTTGTCTTGTACCAGGCCATCCTCACGCAGCAACTGATTACATAGGGTGTGCTGTGCCTGACGAGCCATTATCTTCAATACAGGGAAGATTTCACACGGGTCATCAGGCGTTATGATCTTGACGGAATCGACTGCCTGAACATGTTTGTCGATAAATGTAAGGATTTCCTGATTAGCAGTATCTTTAAGGTCGGGGTAGTTATCAGTATTTGTTATAAAAAAGTGTTGAGAAATGTTCACTTTCACCTCCTTGTTGATGGACTAAAAATGCATCAAGCCATGTGGCCATGTTTATGCGCTTTGAAAGAACGGTATTTTCAATCATGGCTGTTTCAACTTTGGATCCATCAAATAGATTTGAACACTCCTTGCCTGATTCCATCACAATCTGGATTAGCCTTATGTCCTTTTTTTGAATAGTCTGCCTGCTTCTAAACCATACCGAGTAAATGAAAGGTTACAAATAACAAAGTGGTTAGCAATACTAACGGCCTTCAATGCTTTGATGGTTCGCAAGGCCCTGCTTGACGGAACGAGAATTTCTTAAACTATTGAGGGTATGAATGCGCTGCAGCATGCCATCGGGCAGATTTTCACTTTCAAGACAGCAGACCTGCTAAAATACCTTACGATGGAGAACCAAACGTCAATGAAGGGCGAGCATATTAAACATAATGCAGCTTTGTTGTACTGATAATTATGAATACAGTTGTTGAAAAAGCGTTTATCCCTGTATCAATACTTTCCATATTACTGTCTGGCATAATTTGGTCTGTGTTCTCACATGCTGCACCTCCACCCTATCAAGGTGTCACCGCTGAGGGAAATTATATCGGGCTGGAATATCATGGCTTTGATATTGTCGATGATGATCCTGTGCGGATGGCCATGCGGCAAAAAGGCCTGGAAAATATTTTTACTGGTAAAGGTTTTCGCCTGGCCTTTCCTTTGGAATCTGTATCAGCTATTGAGTCGGCTAAACAGTTAAACGACAAAATCACATCTTTATCCGCCGGGATATCGGATTCTATTTTCTCTGCAACGTGGCAACAGCGAAAACCTTTTCGCCTGTTTAACTCCGATGTGAAACGATTCCAACTCTACGGCAGGCTCCCATCCCCGGCAAACCGCCCGCCGGTGTACAATGATGAAGGCCAGCCATTGGCAAAACCCGACTTAACCACCAGTATTATCAAAAGAAATGAGGGGTTTTATAAAAACAGTAACTGTTTTTTCTGCCACAGTGGCGTGAGTGCCGGTATTGTCAGTGCCGGTCAACCCAATGCCCATATCGACCAACCAGGCTATGCTGCTGAGCTGACTTTCCTGATCAGTTTTGCCAAATTACTGGAAAGGCACCTTACCTTATTACAGTTGGTGTCATTCAACACGATTGCCAGGGCCCGGTTCAATAACAAGCTCCTTGAATTAACCTACCTGTTTGATGATGTGAAAGCGGAATCACAACCGATTTTATCCAGGGCCCTGGTTCGTGGTGATAACATGGGGCCTTACATCGTCTGGAAAAAGATTGCCAGACTGAAAGACCCGGCAAACAGCGGCTTACTGACCCTGCGCCCTGATGAAACATCCCCTCTCGATTATTTTTTCCAGGTGCCAGAGCTGCCCACCGTTATTTCCAATCCATGGTGGATCAGAAAATACAAGTCAACCAACTATCGCTATGCAGACCCGACCAAATATATTGTCCCACACTTCGCCTTCAACTTTACCAAGCAGTTTCCCGGGGTGAACGAGTACCATCCTCAACATGTTGCCGATATTTCCGAGATTCTGGTCTATGCGGACAACACAACATCCCCGGCCTATCCCGACAAGCTTGATGCAGAAAAAGTCAAATTGGGTAAACAGTTATTTCACAGTGAAACAACGTCCAGATCCGGTCACAGGCTGGATTGCTTTTCCTGCCACGGCCGTTACCAGAAAGAAACCGATTTTGATACACCCGGGGGTTACACCGTTTACTACGATGATTTGGATCCGGACCGTAGATTGAAAAATGTCGGAACTGACCCTGAATACGCCAGGTTGCTGCTATCCTTCACCCCCCTGGACAAAAAGGGTGGCTTGTTAGCCCAGTTCTTTGATGACCCGGAACTGATGCCTGAGGCCTTCTTGCCTGAAAAAGCAGGCTACATAGCACCGCCATTGGATGGTGTATGGGCTTCAGCACCCTATTTTCACAATGGCTCTGTGCCCACACTTTACCATGTCCTGAAAGCCGATGAGCGACCTGCCATCTGGAGTCGTACCAATACAGACCCCTTTGCCTACGATCTGGAAAAAGTAGGCCTGCTTTACCAGGAAAAAGATATCTCCCCGGAAAACTATGCCCGTTGGAAAGCCGCTGCCAAAGACAACCCCCGGAGTGAGGAAGCCAGGGAATTCAGAAGATGGTACAACACATCCGGAATGGGTCGATCCAATCAGGGGCATGACTGGTTTAGCGCCATTCTGGACAATGACGAGATTTATGCCGTGGTGGAGTTTCTGAAGTCATTAAGCGGACCGACCATGAAAAATGGCATGCCAAAACCCAAACGGTATTATCAGCTTGAGCAATAGCGTCTGCTGAAATGATAAAACGGGTCAGCCTCCCGGTTTCTTGCCCTGAAAATTGCCGTAAGATAGATGGGTGCTCTTTTTTTTAAATGCGAACTTTCCAAGTGGTTAATAGGCCTTCTTAAGGTAGACATTCAGCCACGTCAACTCGTTAAATTTACGGTGTAGATCCGCCTGGGTATCGCAGTTTCCATCACCAGCGAGGGCATCGATCAGTGAGAGGATAAAATCCAAAGGACGGATATCTCGCTGTCGTATAGTAAAACCAGGCTGTCCCGCCATGCTCAGGAGTTCTGACCGATCGAAACAAAACAGGCCAACAGTTTTTTTCAACTAATCTACTATTTGCAGTACTCATCTTGTTCAGCCTTGATAATGATTTGGAAGCTTTATTGTGGCTGTTCAAGGTGAGTTCTGCTGCTGGAAATGAACCTTTCTTGAACTTAATGTCTACCATAAGAGGAGAGTCAGAGCAATGCAGCCAGCAGGGGGAATAACACCGATATTACCTAATCCCCCGGGGGGAATTGATAAAACTACCAGAGTTCAAGTTGAAAAGGATAATCCCCCAACAGGCGTAGAAATTAGAATACCCTTTGTCCAGAGCTTGTCATTACAGCCTGCAGAAAGCACAACACCACCAGAAAGTTTACACACCAAAAGGATGGTAAAACTAAACCAGGTTCGCCCCATTCTTGGTCACCCTTCTGCCAAATCCTGTGATGAGGAAGCATTGTTGGAACCATCTGATCAACTGACGACACCTCAAATGGTGATGGATATACTAGACCTGCCATTTCTTTCGAAGGAGGCTTCATCGTGTCAGCACACCCATCTGTATAATTCATCCATAGCCCTGATAAACCTGATAAAACAGGGTGATACAGAAAAAGTAAAAGAATGCATTACCAATAACCCCTTTTCCTTAGCCATTGAAGATGCAGAGGGTAACTCAGTCCTGCATCTGGCCGTGTTGCACGGGCATGAAAACCTATGCCGACTGTTGGTTGATCGGGCTCAGTACCTGTTGCAGGTAACCAATAATAACGGTGAACGACCTCTGCATATTGCAGCCAGAACAAAACAAAACAATTGTTTGAACTTTTTACTGAATAACTGCCCCAGCTTCTTATTACTGGAAAATGAACTGCTGTTTCCTGACAAATCAGGACTAACACCGGTACACCTGGCGGCGAAATACGGAAATAAAGCCGGTTTAAAGACCATGCTTGATTATGGAATTGGCAAGTATTTGTTGACCAAGGCTGATTCCCCTATTCGGGGCGCGATAAAAAATGGGCGCATAGAGTGCGTGGCAGTCATTCTCCGCTATTTACATACAGCTGGTGTTTTTTATCAAACATACTGCGTTCTTCGCTATGCTGTTGAGTGTGGCCGGTTGGATTGTGTCAAATGGCTTGTACAAAACTATCCAGACTCTTTCACCCCTAAAGATCCTGATTTAAAAGGCTTAAGTTCTCTAACCCAGTTAGCTGTAAAACATGGTTATGATGAAATTTTACAATACCTTCTTGAGCAGCCGTTCTTTATCAAACGACTGACGAAAATGGAATATGCTGCTGAATTTAGCACTAAAGAGAATGGTGTCTGTGCAAAACTGATCAGAGATGCCCGTGAGAAAGTGAAGCAACCTTTTCGTCCGGTAAAGAATTTTGATAAAACACTATTCCAGCAAACCTGGCAGCGGGAAAAAAATAAGATTGCCAATAAAAATACCATGGTAGAAAAGCAAGCCTCACGACAGTATTCGCATCCATTATTTGATCACCTGGATGACAGCCTGTCCGGGAGTACATCATCCACCCAATATCTGTCACGGGCCAAAGCTTTAATAAGCGCGTTGCCGGAAATAGGGGTTTATGTACGTTGCCCCGTGTATGAAGATAAAAATGAAGAACAAGGTCGATTCTGGGCCATGGGTGATGCCACGGCATCTGTCGAACTGATTAAGGCCCTTGTTGCTTTGGGCGCAAAAACGATCCATGTACAACTGTCACCGCCGGATGATAGTGACCTTATTAAACGACAAAAATTTAATAGTGAAGAGCAGATAAGATATGTCAAGAAGCAGCGTATAGCGTTATCCAAGCTGGCTTACTTACTGCCGGGAATAAAGATTAGACCGGGTATTCAAGAAATTTATATAGACGACACCAAGGTTATCATTTCCAGCTGTAATCTGCGAAGTGAGAATAAAATCAATGCTGCCGTTACCCTCTCATTTCTCGAAGCCGAAGCAATGTACCAACAATTAGGGTATGTGCAAGAGTCCTATATTAGTTTAAAACCCTATCGTTTTTACTCTGAACATGAAGCGATGTATCTGGATACCGATACATCAGTTACAACGAATAATAACAATAACGGCCACCTCCTGTGGTCACTGCTTTACAACTTTTTCATGTCCATTTTCACTTATATCAATAACGACAACAGTTCAATGCCCGACTGTAATATCCACCCTTTGCATCTACCGGTAAACTCCATTATCCCCAGTGGTGATCTACAATCAAAGGAAGCTGAAATATCGACCGAAGCCTTCGATAGCCATCAAGTAACATTAGTCTCTGCTATTAACCATCTTTGTGATTTATCCGCTAAAGGGAAACTACAAACCGCTGTAGTTTATGGTTTGCATCATAATGTACTGCACCACTTGAAAAAAACGATATTAACCAATTGGCTCAGCGCTATTAAACTAAACCAGGGTAAGGTAACGGATGCTCACCCGGTGGTGGTGACCACCACCCTCAGCGCTTTCAGAGATGAAGACAGGGAAGAAAATGGCAAGAGTGTGTTAAACGAAATCGCGAGAACCACAGGTTTCACACTGATTGACTTTCGCGACCAGCAAGACCGGGCCTCTCTGATGGCGGCAGGCAAGGGTCAATTGTTTCTGTGTCTTATGCCCAGTTTGCCAAGGCAGGGTTTCAACAAACTGGTGCAAAGCTCCCGGTTCCCGGTGTTAAGTGAAGGTGCCAACCTGACCACGACCCTGTTGCAAAATGGCCAACCCCATCTTTCTCTCCTTCCCCACGGAGATACGCCGGTGGCCCAGGACATGGGAGTACCGCTGGAGGCTTTAAAGGCCATGGCCTTTTCCTGCAAGTTGCAGATAGAAAAGAAAGGAGCGGAGATTGAAGTCCTGAAAAAATTGTCAGGCCTTGCAAGGAAAGGCGACTATACAGAGGCACTCTCTTATATTGACAAGATAAAGACAAAAGACTTTGAAAATGGACCTTTGGGCTTTGTCTGGAATGATCCTCAACCCTCACCTTTGCAACTACGACCAGTCACCATTATGAGCCTGTTACAGAAAGGAGCCAAACTGGGAAATATTGAAAAAAAAGCGTTACTCGAAGCGCTTGACCCTTCCGATAAAGCTTTCGCCGATTATATCCACAGCTGCCTGGATAAGGACTCAATCACAACCCATCACTTCAGGTTGCAGCAAATGCATGTTAATAAGCCTTTTAACAATAAGGTGGTGGCAGCGCTGCTCCAGTTTGGACGCTATAAAAAACTGCTGGCCTGAGAAAATTCCACTGAAAGGATGGATTAGACATGAACCAGCGGCATTGTCAGCTGGCAACAGCTCCCGGGCCCTCCTGGCGCAAAGCAAAATAGTGGCTTTAGGGTTGGCGACAAAATGAAGATCAGAGTGCATATGGAAGTTGACAAACACATCCGGCATAAATATTATTCACCTCGTTCCTTGCCGGTATAGCTCAGTTGGTAGAGCAACTGACTTGTAATCAGTGGGTCCCGAGTTCGACTCTTGGTGCCGGCACCATATACAGCAAAGCCCGTAGCGTTAGTAAGCACTACGGGCTTTTTTGTATCTGTCTGTTTGCGCCGGTTATTGCGCCGGGTTTCTGTCGGACGGTAATAGAATTGTATGGGATCAACATAGACCGACGTAGTCATTGTCAATTGTTCTGGCAATACAGAAATCCCTTTGCTTATTCACTCCTTTCTTTCTGCGTAACAATCAATTCCAGCGAAATTAAAAATACTTAAAAATGCATACCCGAAAATACCCGAGAAAATAGCATCAGGCTCTTAGTTTCTCTATGTGGGCAGAACCTACCTTTTGCCCACATAGATAGTAATGTGGACAGGAGGTGCCAGTTTGTCCTTTTCCGTTTGTTTCGGCGTAACGGATTCAGGTAGGTTGCCACATCTTCTTCAAGCAACATTGCCATCACTTTCTCATCGGCTTCCAGTACCAGAACTTCCAACATGCTCCGATTGGTCATCTCATAGAAGCTGGCCAGTCTTTGAAGCTGCTGTCTGGTGGTTTCTGATACTGTCATGTTGAGTCTGGCCAGCTGGTGGTCTCCAGATCGGGAACGCTCTCTGTATCGCTTTTGTCTTTCGGCACTGCTTATCGCCATAAGGTCAACCTTTACCTGTTACGCTGTAACAGAATAGTGAGGTGGAGTAATCAAGTTTATTTTGAGCTTCTTCCCTATTTTCAAAATTTCTGAAACGGCCATAGAAAAATGTCTCTGGGGCGACGGTCACAACGTCATTTATGACAGGGATGTCACTATCCCCTGGCCTATGCTGAACTGATGGTAATTATTCTGCTGCATCAGATGGGGTAAAGCTGTCGCCTGGCTCGCTGGTTTTCATGCTGTCAGGTTCGTTAAGGTTAACCTCCTTCAGAACTTCCGTTACAGCGGCCATTAAAATTTCTTGAATCTCGGTGGATGACGGGCTCTGTGCTAGTCGTGCTGACAGTTCAACTGGCAAGGCCTTAATCCGATTGCGAACAAAGGCATATTCACCGGCCACCAGATTCTCCATAGTGGCAACATCCAGCTGTTCTTTCCTCTGCCTGGCGTTATCCATTGCTTTGCCATCGGCTTGCTCTTTGGCCAGTCGTGCCCGCTCCTGTTCCAGGTCATATTCCCGTTGCTCTCTGTGCTGATCATAGATCAGGGGAAATACAATTTTGCTTTCGTACAGATGACTGCGATTCTCAATGACAGGCTCCATGTTCCCCAGCCGGGCCTTGATGGTCCTATGAGTTCTACCGGTCAGCTCACTTAATTTGCTGATGCTTAGCAGTGGCATTTGGTTTTCTCCATTCTTTGTGCTGGTTGGTCAATGTCATAGCTAAAGACAGAGTAGTGACTTAACCTCGATGCACCTTCAGCCCTTGTATATCAGGGGTTAAAGGAGCATCAAAAATCATCTATGTTGTTGCCCTTAGAAATTCTCAAAATGTCGTCTTTCACCGGGGTTCGAACTACCCGCGCCAAAAATCACCCGGGAAGGACCCAATGGGTTCCCCCCCCCTGCCCTACCCCTGTTCAGATACTTTGTATGGACAGAGCAAAGCATTCCCCATGATCAACCAGCATAAGGCAACCAGACCGATAAATTTTTCCAGTACGAATAGCTGACTTATGTTCAGGTCATACACTTGGTTCGTATTCGATGTAATAGGGTATGCAGGGCTGATGCTTGGCTCTGGTAAATAAAACAGGGTCATATCTGTAGATCTTTCATGTTTATGGGTAGCCGGGATATGGGTTTCAGTCTGGTTGCTCTGTTGCGGCTGAACATTGGTCAGTCCTGATAAATTACGGAAGAGTTCAACACAGAAATATTTAAAAACTCATGCCCGAAAATACCCGATTTAATGCAAGGCTCTTTTTCTCGGGTATCAAATCAGGATGTTTTTCAGCGATGCTCATGCTTCCAGTACTGCCGGGTTGATGTGATATATGATGCTTGATCTACCCTTTGAGCTTTTCCTTACCTGCTCCTTGTACAAATAGGAATGAGTCTCTGCAAATGCCAGGGCAAAGTCTCTTTCCCTTTTTTCTCGCAGTCCTGCCCAGCCCTTGTTCCTTAACTCTTCTGCCGTAAATGATCCATCTTTGAACAATGACAAGCGTTCCACCAGTACTCGAGTACCTTCTAATGGGTCATCAGCCATGGCATAAACCCGTTTGGCGTGTGTCTCCAGAACATCGCACCAGTGCACCGCCATTTCTGAAGTCTGCTTACTGATCGTCCCTGCTGGCCCGTGGTCCAGAACATGGAATATCAGCGCAAGCGATGCCATCAAACTTGGGTACTTTCCAAGATGGCTTTGAACATGATCACTACGCTCTTCCCTTAACCTGCTTTCAAGTGCCTGGTACCAGGTGTCAAATACCTGTTGTGCCTGGAGATCAAAGCGTAAGGTAGGACGATTGGCCGAATCCTCTCTGAACTCAATCTCAGCCATTCGATTGAATGCTTCATAGGCCAGTTCTGCCGCCTGACTATTCGGGCTCCTGTCCATAAACCGGAACACTTTATCATCAGGGAATACCATCAATTGCAAACGCTCTATAAACCCGTCGTCGCCTTCTCCTGAACGCTGGCTCATCAATGATTCTTTTAACTTCCGTGGCTGTATGCCACCGATAACAGAAACCGTATTGCTGGGGATATAGAGACTACCACGGCCTATGCGGTCAAAGTTAAATGAGCCGTTGCCATTGTATGCTTCAAGGTAAAAGGCTCTATCTGCCTGATGGTCAGGCCTGTGAAGCTTGCTGATCCAGCCTGATAGCTCATCACGACTCAGCAACAGTCCACTCGGGTTGTCCCTGAGCAACTCCCCCAGTTTCTCTACCGTGGTGTCATTGACGATGTAACGCTTGCAGACAGGGGGCTCAGGGTCGCCAGAGTCATCCAGTAATAAAGCCCGGGCTTCATCCATCTTTCTTGACCGCTCAACAGGGTCATTGGTCTTTGCTGCCTTCTTTGCCAGGTCTGCTGCCTTGGCTTCTGCATCTTTCGTTAGTACAGCAGTTATCTTCTGGTCGGCGGCATAGGTCTTTTTATCTTCCTCGTACTGCTGCCGGGCCTTGGCCTCAAGCTTTCTTACTGGCTTCTCCACTTCAGAAAAAATAGGGCTCTTTTTGCTGGAAGGCCTGCCCACCATGCAACCCCATAAATTAGGAATGACCAGCCAACTGTCACGTTGCTTGGGGTGGATCCCAACCTTTCGTCCAATCAATGCAGAGGCAATGGTCACAGCACAGACAGCAGCGTATTCAAGATGCCCGTTATCCATTCTCTCTGTAATGTCCACCAGCCAGCCCGAAAGGGTCCGTGGCAACATATCCTCGGTGATAGGCTTTACAGGCAACAGAACATTGTTCAGGGGCTTTGGTTCTGACCACTGGATGCTGTTTAAGCCTGCCTGTTTTTCCAGGTTATCCAGGTCAGCATTACTAACCTGCATAATGGTTGGTTTGTCAGTAGAGGACATGACACTTGCCCCCGCTTGCTACAAAGTAGTCTGAAAAATCCACGCCTTCATCTGGCCCGGTATCCACTCCCAGGGGTAGAACCAAATCGCCACCTATCGCTTCTGCTGCTTGCTTGGCTTTGGTCAAGCCCGGGTTATTGAGTTTGTGCTTGTCATTGTCTGCCGCAACCACAATGGCGCTCTCTCTGTTTTCTTCCAGGGCGATTCTTGCCACGGCTTCAAGATTACCCTTGCCCATTGCGGCGTAGACCCTTACTTTCTGCTGTCCCATCAGGTACAGACTTGCACCAGTGGCCCAGCCTTCACTGATATAAACAACCCTGGTAGGTACATCACCGCCGAAACGGTGGTAAACCCCTTTTCGCTGGCCACCCTCAAGGCCTCGCTTTTCCCCTTTTGGGTTTATCTTTTCCAGATTGACAAGCCTGTGACCCTTCTCAAAAAGAGGTATCAGCAGTTCCTCGCCACTTTGCACAACCCCAAGAGGTTCAGGAGGTAGCATCTTGCGTCTCAGGTATGGGTGCCCCGGATCTGCCGGCTTGGCATATTCCAGAAAAATTGCTGCAGTTCTGGCGGCCTGCTCCTGTCGTTTAAGCCTTTCTACTTCCCGTTGTTCCTGTTGCTGCTCCCGTTTGACTTTATTGGCTTCCAACATCCTGCTAATTCGCTCCTGTTCTGCCCGGGCCTCTGCAGTGGTGCGATACGTGTTTTTCTCAATGCCCAGGTAACGGGCAACCCTGTCTATGGCATCAGGGAATCGTTCGCCGTGTATTTTCATGATCATGCTGAAGCCATCACCAGGCTTGCAGCCCCTGCGCAGGTAATAGCCATTTTCCGGGCTTTTAAATTCATACCGGTCAACCCCTCCACAGTGAGGGCAGGGGATACCGCTCTTGCTTGGAGTTACCTCCCGATCGGTCAGCCCACATACCGACTGAAGAATGTCAGCCCAGTTGCCACAAGCCAGAGAGCCGACACGATCCTTGTAGTCACTGAATCGCTCCTTCATGCTCTCACCTCTTCTATTTTGTCCTTGAGTTCTCCGGTATACAGGGACGTTGCCCGGCAATGAGCCCTCAGAGAATCTGCGAGATTGACCAGTTCTGCCAGAGCCAACCTGGAGCCATCTTCACTGGCTTCCATATTGGAAAGGCAGTCAAACAACAGTTCAGCAATGCCTTGTGCCGGGTTGGTGTGCCCTTCCAGATCACGGGCGATAAACATGAGTTGGTTCTTGGTTTTCATTATTTGCCCTCCCCGTCTTCCATTTCTGCAACGGCCTTATCAATGTTCTGGCAAAACTGCTTCAAGGCTGTGGCTATGTGCAACTGCTCTGTGGTGGTGTGCTTTGGATCAATACCATTTTCTGTGGACAGCAGATCCTGATACAGAAGGTTGGCCAGCCCTGAGGCGGTGTAACTGTCCTGGCTCAGTTGCCTGATGGCGTTTTTTAGTGCAGCTCTGTTCATTTGGAATCCTTCCCTTCTGGTTTGGCATTGAAGAGCGATAGTACGAGTTCAATATTTTTTCTAGCGGCCTGGCTGGAGCTGCAAGGTTTTAGCTCAAGCAACATTTCGTCAGATTGAATGACAGCGGTAAAGGCAGTTCCACGAGTTTGAATTTCAACCCAGTGGTAGCAACCTGCAGATTCAAAGCAGGCAAGGCCATGGGGTGCATGTTGGTAAGCCCAATCCAGTTTCATGCCTGCACCCTCCGAACTGTCTGCTGGTGGATGGAGGGTGCTCCGGGAATTATCAGGGCAGGGTCTCTAAAGGGCGGATTTCCGCCTTTTAGGTTTCTCAAAGAGGGATTTCCCACCTTGAGCTGTACCGGAAGTCCGGTAGTGAGAGGGCTATGATTTGAGCCCTTTCTCAATGGTGGTCTTTGTGGTGCTTTGCTCCAGCCAGACAGAACAGCATTCAGGCTGCTGGCAGTAGCTTTGGCTTGCTGGTAGGAAGTGAACGACAGGGACAGGTAGCCCCGTACACGACAGCCGGATAAACGGCTGTGATTGCCTTCTAAAAGGGCAAGACGACAGGCGATAGCCATAGGGCAGGCTCCTTGAATTGTGGAGCCACCAGCAGACAGGTCAACATCTGGATTGGTGGCTGAGTTGTCAGGGTTGACCTTACCGGCATTCAAGGAAACCGGCGCATCCGAAGACGCCCCCAACAACCCAGCCATAAAAGGGCAGGTATGCTGAAAATACGCACAAAAAAACCGCTGATTGCGGCTGTACGCCTTGAATGTTTGCCGGAGGTCAAGCCGGGTTGCAGATTTTGCTGCAACGTTTGAAGCATAGCCCCAATATCCCCCGATTGGCAAGTTGTTTAATTCACGCTTCATGGTTGAATGCCTGGTAGAAAGAAGGAAAAGAACAGGTTTTAGGCGGTTTCTGTCTGGCGTTTCTCTTCCCAGGCTTCCAGGTCTACGACTTTCCAACGCACAGATCGGGGGCCCATCTGTACGGATTGAGGGAAACTGACAGCGTCATCTTGGATCCACCTGTACAAGGTGGTATTGCTGATGCCGTATCGGTTTAACACCTGTTGGCGGGAAAGGTATATCTCGGATTGTCGGTTATGTACATTTGCACTGGATTGGCAAGCCTGAAAGACATTTGTCATAGTCTGGTTTCCGTTTCGTTCTATAGTGTTCTACGGAATAGAAAATTATGAATTTATTCGATTTGAGAACAGACAACGGGGGACGGGTGACAGGTTGCCAAAAACCTGTAGACAGGTTGTCTACAGGGTATGAAATATAAGGGTTTCAGGAGAGATTGGTTATTTTTTATTTTTACGTTCGATGAGTGGCGGGAATGGAACAGAGCCGCCTTCAGTGTGCCAATTAATCAGCATAGCAATTTGCTTTCTGCTGCCCAGGTCCGGGAACTGCCCTTTGTACTGGCTTTCAAGAATTTTAAGTGCAGCATTTTTAGGCGTCGCTTTACCGGTTCCCTTGTCCACCAGCTCAAGCCATACCTCAATAGCTGTTCTGAACTTGGCAGAGAGATATTCATTTTCACATTCAAGAAAAGCTCTTAGCAGCTGCTCAGGATCTCTCTGGATATCACTAATATCTGCAGACTGGTTTGCTGGTTGAACCAGGTTTAAAACTTCTGACCTGTTTAGCCTTAGCCAGCTAGCCATCACGGTAAGCTCTTGGTATTCATTTCTATTGTCGGTGTAATGGCCCACCACAACATCAGCCGGCATTTCCTGAAAACGATGAATAACAGTTTGGCCATGTCTCAAAATAGCTGCAACATTCTCCCGGAAAAGTTGCTTGTAGCCTGGTTGTGCATAGTCTTGTAAAAATGAGAGTGGCAAAAGCTCACACTCAGTTTCTCCAGTAACATTATTCACGGTTGGAGCTTTATAAAAATCAACCCTGTCATTCTCATTCAACCGAAAATAAACCCCAATCTTGCCCTCTATGGCCAGCTGCTCCAACTCATCTGTTTCAATTCCGGTCAGCTTTTCAGCACGACCGAAAGTAACAAACTCGGTAAATACACTTTCCACAACCACTGCCCTCAGCGATCCCCACATAAATAAGCCAGTCAGGACGGGTGGGTTATCCGTCTTTTCAGGAGCTACCCTAGACCGGCTATCTGGTGACAGGCTCAGGCCTGCAAACCTTTATCGGTAAATATCCTTCCGATGTCCTACCCGGACAATCTCAATAATGAGCTGTCCGTTATGAACCAGGTATACAAGACGGTAGTTGCCAGCCCTTACCCGGTATGTATGTTCTGTACCTGCCAGTTTGCAACAGCCAGAGGGGTAAGGTTGATCCACCAGCGATTCAGCTAACGCTACCAGACGACTGACTGTTGTCGCAGGTAGTTTCTGTAGTTCCTTCAGGGCTGAACGCTTCCAGCGTAGCTCATATTGGCTCATAGCTTGCCACTGGCCTTTAGCTGCTTAATAACCTCATCATGGGAAAGGGTGTCCTCCCCCTTACGCTCAGCGACAGCCGCAAGGTCTTCAAGGTCATCCAAGAGCTCTTGATACTGATCAACAGGCAAGACAACAGAAACCCGGTTCCCTTTGTCGTCGATAATGTACTGCGGTGTTGGTTGTGCTGGCATCGTGCTATCTCCTGTATCTGATTAAATCGGGTATTCTCGGGTATCATGTTTTACATATTTTCTGTTTTCAGACACTGAAAGTTATTTTTTCGGGTATTTTCGGGTATCTGTTTTTAAGAATTCTCTATTTTTTACCTGCTGTCTGCCTGTATTCATCGAGGTCTACCAGCTTTGTATCTACACCATTCAGTATGCGCTCCAGGAAAGCATCATACATCCTCATACTCTCTCTTTTTTCTGGCAGATGTTCATGGCGATCATAATGTTTTACATCAACTCCTGTCTGAGCATGTGACTGTAACAGGTTTCTTTGCTCACGGTTGACTCCTGCATCAATCAGAATATTTTTTACAGTACGTCGAATATCTCGAGCTGTAAAAGGCGCTGGTGGCTGCCTGCCTTCTCTCTCTGCCTGATCAAGAATGCACTTGTTGTACCGGATAAAGCCATTTTTCAGTGACTCCAGTGTTATGGGTACTAACTGTCCTTTAGTCTCTGTTTTACGACTTGGGGCACCTGAACAGAATGGCCATGGATAGGATCCTGAAAACTCCCTGACTTCGTTTAGAATAGAGAGTGCTCTTGCAGACAGTGGGACTACATGAATTTTCTTTGTTCCTTGCCTGCCTTTGCGATCTATCAACGTGACACAGTTTCTGGTGAAGTCATAATCGTTCCATCTGGCTTGTAACAACTGCTTTGGTCTTTGCCCTCCAGTAGCCAACATGAATCGAATAAAACAGGCCATCACAAAACCCACTCTATGGACATTACCAACACCAAACCAAAGCTGTCTCAACTCATCATGGCTTAATACCCGTTCACCAACATTGACAGCTTTGGTGTTCTTCTTAGTTGCTGAGACAGGGTTATGCTGAATATAGAACCGCTTTTCACCAACACGAGTAGGGTCATAGTCACCCTTCATTCCAAAATTGAAACAGGCATGCAGTAGTGACCTAACTCTTACTGACTCTCCTTCAGATCCTCTGTTATGGATGGCTGCCAGTATGGTTACTATATCGTCAGGGGTCACATCTCTGGCTTTTTTGATAGCAATCGCAGGGTATGCCTTGATCACATTTCTTTCTAATCCCTGCCTGGTCTGGTGAGCACTGTCCTTACCTTGTTGTTCTTGGTCATCAACATAGGCCTGTATTAGGTCAATGAAAGAGCCCTTCAGTGCTTCAGCCTCCTGTCTTTGCTGTTCTTCTAATTGCTCCTGTTCTTTCAGTTTTTCTTGGGCTTCGATATGCCCTTTAAGGTCTCCACCACATTCACGCCTTAAACGTGACAGCTCCTGAGCCTTTTCCCTACATTCAGCCAATGTATAACCATGTGTTGCCCTGGTAGCTTTGTATGGCCCGATCTTGATTTTGAATTCCTTACCCTTGAACAGGTAAAGATAATAGGCCTCAATGCTTCCACTTGCCCGTTTATCAAACAAAAGAGTCCCATCACCACGGCCACCGACCTTCTCTCTAACTTTCTTCTCAATCTTTGGTAGGTCAAAAGGGCTTATCGTAGTCATGTGATCACCTGTCTGTTATCTGGTAAAACTCCTTGGAAATCTGCGCCGGTTATTGCGCCGGGTTTCTGTCGGACGGTAACGGGATTATACGGAATTGTATGTAACGAGCAATTACTGCTAACCCTTTGTATTAAAGGGCTTTAAGTAAGTTTAGTGGAATTATATGAAATGGTACGGAATACCCAAAATCTCCGCTTGTAATCAGTGGGTCCCGAGTTCGACTCTTGGTGCCGGCACCATACACAGCAAAGTCCGAAGCGTTAGTAAGCACTTCGGGCTTTTTTGTGTCTGACGGTTTGCCCCTACTATTGCCCCCACTTTCGATTGGGCTGTAACGGTACTAATCGGTATCAGGCTCAGATCTGCAATGCAGCCTTCTGTCACTCATGAATAAATACTTCTTACGGTCTTCAGTAATCAAAGACTGGCCGGATAAATTTTCCTTTGTGCATGCTCAGTCGTCAAAAAACCTTAAGTAGATTTCTCCCTCCCTTTTTTTAGTGGTATACCTTCAGCTCCATTCCGGGGAAAAAATCATTATCTGAAGGCATTTTGTTGTGCGGATATGAAGCTATACCTCCCCCTTTTTTTTAGTGGTGTAGCTTGAACCGTTTTGGCGGCAAAAAATCACAGGGAATCGAGCGACAGACTACCGCCATCTCTGGCCGAAAACCTCATTGGGAATAATGACTTTTCTGGTCCAGTGCTCGCCAATCGTTTGAGTGAAATCGCCCCTGACCAACTTGGCTCTTTGCTTCAGCCATTCCCCTTGATCCTGTCTCAGATAAATGCCTTCAATGTTGATGGCACCATAGTGAGATGGTGTGTTCAGCATTCCCACTAACTGCTCCATTGAAAATTTGCCAGTAGCAAGCGGTTTTATTGGTTGAAGACTCAGAAGGGTAAACAGCTCATTACGGTGAGGAACGGAATAGAATTTTTCAGCCTTTCGGTCGTAAATATCAAAACCGACAAACCAGTCTGGCAGGGACTGATAAGCCAGAGAGTGACGGGCATAACACCACTCCCCAAACAGGATCAGGTGTTCACCCAGCAGGCTGATCAGATCCGCTTCAAAACGGCCTGCCCACCGCCAGAGGTGTTTGAATTGACCACCCGGTATCCCAATCCAGGCACCGCGGTTCTGAGCCCTGAGTTTCCCATCAGGGCCGACTGAGAAACCGACATTGGCACCATCGACTTTTTCTTCCACGGTCAGCTCTGCCAGGAGTAGCTCATTGGCCTTGCTGGTTGATAAAAGCTTGTCTCCACGGGGTTCACCAGAACTGAGCCATTGAACATGGGGTGTCTGTGGAAACCGGAAAAAATCGGCCATGGATGAATGCCTGTTGCAGGTTCCGGTTAAGGGTAGATGTTTACTGCCTATCGGCCACAGCACTTCTTGAACTTTTTGCCACTGCCGCAGGGGCATGGGTCATTGCGGCCTGTTTTGGGGGCGGCTCTCAAGAAGGTACCACTATCGTGTAATACGGTACCCTTTGGCGTTCTGTCCGGAGTAACAGGCCCCTTGGGCTCTGGAATGGTTCGCCGTTGCTCTACCGGCTGGAACGATGCCCAGCTGGACAGTTCAGCGGTGGTGTCGGTGATGTAGTGTTTGAGATGCCAGAGTTCGTCCAGATTGTCGTACTCTGACACGATCTCGTCTTCGATGCCTTTCAGGGATGCCACGGTGGGGTCGGCCAGCCCGTCCTCATAGGCCTTGCGGATATCGGGCAGCAGTTCAGCAAAGCGGAAAGCGGCACAGCATATGATCAGGCTGTCCCACAAAAAGCTGTCCTTGCGCACCGGGTACTCCCGGAACAGCCAGGTAAAATACGACAGCAGGTCTTCCCGGCTTAATGCCTGCTCGGTAAACAGGGTGACCAGGCTTTCCAGGGCGACAGCACGGACAAACTCATCCAGCGCCTCGTTTTCCACCAATGCTTTGAGAGGGGCAATGTCACCTTGGCAGATGGAAGCCAGAATACGGGTCATGCCACCGGTAATGGCATCACCAAAGTAAAACTCGGCACTGTCTTTCCAGCTGGTCAGCAGATGGATAATCAGCGGGTACGCCCTGGCTTCCCGGAACTGGCCGAGCAGGAAAATGGCAAACAGGGTCAGGCTGTCGTTGAAGTCGTCGTCAATGTCTTCGCCCAGGTCTATAAGCTCCTGAAGGTAGGCCAGCAGATGGGGCGTGATGGCCTCTTGCTGTTCAACGGCGGCGTTAATGGCGGCGTGTGGGAAGGAGCCTGTAGGGTTGTTGGAAAGCTGTTCCAGAATCTCGTCAATGGTCACGGATTGGCTGCCTTTGGCTGGGTTGGTGAATTCGGGTTGGTGGGGTTCAGTGCCTGTGCCACAATGGCATCGGCCAGATGCAGGCGGGTTTGCTGCTGGTGTTGCAGGTGGGTTTTAATTTGGTCGCAGAGGGTCATGAGTTGGTCGACTTTGGTGACGATGCGGTGTTGTTCTGCAACAGGCGGTAAAGAGAATAAGTATTTAGCAAGCTTGTCACCCGGAAGATGCTTTATTGTTGCTCCGGTAAATAGAGCTGCAAGACGGTTGTTTCTGGTATCAACCATGAGACTGATTTCTAAGTATTTGGGAAGAATCCCCGCCCAAGGTCTGGCTCTGTGCAGTGCTTTCTGGAAATAAATTTCCTTTTCATGCGACTGCCATATTGCACAACGGCCTGGCTCACCTCCTTCGCAGATAAGTAGGTCTCCAAATTTTAAACTGAATTCTTCAAGCTCATTTTCTTCAAACTTCATCTCCTTCCAATCATCTAAGTCTAGCCGTTGCCATTGGACATTCGTATTCCTCAGATACTTTTTCAAGGATCCTGTGTTCTTTGCTTTATCAAGCATTTTTCCAAGTCGAGAAGAAACAGCATTACCAAACTGGCACCACTCCCACCCATCCGGCAGCTCAAATGGCTTCTCATCCTCAGCAATCGGCGGCAGCGGATTCTGCTTTTTGATTTTGCCTTCTTTGACCAGTTGGGCTTTTTCGGCGGCGATGCGTTCCAGCAGTTTGGCGGCGGGTTCGTCGTTGGGGGCTTGGGGTACCAGCTTGCCCATCACGGCCAGTTGCAGGATGGTCTGGCTGGTCGATGCTCACTTCTGTGGTGAACAGCGTGGTGAAGTGGCTGGCGATGCGCTGCCAGTTCTGTTTCAGTTCTTCGGCATTGGCGCTGCTGGTGAGGGTTGCCAGCATGTTTTCTACCAGTGTCGTATGGGCGGACAGGCTGGCTTCGGTCTGCTGTTCAATCTGGTCGCACAGGGCCATCAGTTCATCGACTTTGGCGACGATGCGGTGTTGCTCTGCCAGTGGAGGAATCGGGATGGGTATCTCTTTCAGCTTGGATGCTTTAATTCCGGTTGCAGTCATGCCTGTTGCATTGTTTTCTAGCTCCTTTTGAAAAGCTGGAGACATTAGCAAAATTTTCAAAAAAGGGGCTGTTGATGGATCATGTAGCTGAAAGCAAATAGCTCGTTGGGCAAGAGCAAACTTTTCCTGAATATCTATGATTGCAACATTTCCCAATGGCGCTTCTGGCGTGAATAGAATATCTCCCATCTTGGGGAAACCTCTTGTCATCCAGGCATCGTATTCATCCTCAGAAATAAACTCTTCTGGTTGCAAGGATATATAGCCAAAGCGTACGTTCTTGGCTGTTATCAGACGGATTCCCGCTTGAAGTTTTATTGGGGTTTTCCCACGGTAATCAATAAACTTTGCAAGATTGCCAAGGCGGCAATACTCCCAAGTATCAGGTACTGACAAATATTGATCTTCGTCCGATATATGTTCACTAGCCTTAGTCTTAAGGCCTTCTTCCTTAATCAATCGTTTTTTTTCGGTGAATATCTTCTCAAGCAGTTTGGTAGCATGTTCATCCTCCGGATTCTGCGCCACCAACTTACCCCGCACCGCCAGCTCCAGAATCAGCTCCCGCAGTTTCTTAACGCCATAAAGGTCAATCTTCTTGCCGGAACCCCGGCCAGAAGCGGATTTGTTCTGCACCGCCAGCGCCAGGGTAGAGAGGTTTTGGGTAATCAGGGCATTCATTGTTCAGCTTCCGGAGCCAGCATATTCATAATCAGGCGGATCAGGGTTTCTTTGTGTTTGGGGTCGGACTCCGCCACCAGCAGGGTCAGGGCAGAAAGGCCAATGTCGTTAATCACCGGCTCACCGTTTGGATTGAACAGGCGACCATTGCGGTGCAGAAAGTCCACAAACAGAAAAGCCTCGCTGCGCTTGTTGCCATCGGTAAATGGGTGGTTCTTAACGACAAAGTACAGCAGGTGCGCCGCCTTGCTTTCGATGGTCGGGTAGGCGGGTTCACCAAAGGCGGTCTGATCCAGGTTACCGAGCAGAGCGCCCAGGCCATCGCCCCGGGGGCGGGCAAACAGGTCAGAGGCTTCGCCTTTTGCCATTAGCTGCTGTTTCAGGGTCGCCAGATCGTTGCTGGCCTGCTGCGCCGTAGGCAGGGTGCCGCCATGCTGGCCGTGGGGCTCGTTCAGCTTGCCTTCATCGTAGCGTTGCAGCCAGAGAAAGGTCTGGGTATAGCGGCTGATAATTTCCACCAGCCCACGACCGGTGTCCGTCTGCAATTCTGGGGAGGCCGCCGCGTTGCGCACCAGCTTCAGGGCCGCTTCCAGCTCCTGGGCATTCTGCTCGAACCGCTGCTGGTTAATGGTGTAGCCACGGGTCAGGTGCTCTTTCAGGGTGCTGGTGGCCCACTGGCGAAACTGGGTGCCTTTGCGGGAGTTGACCCGGTAAGCCACGGAGATAATGGCGTCCAGGTTGTAATGTTTGACCTTCCGGCGTACCTGCCGCTGGCCTTCCTGCTGAACTATCGAGTAATCCTCGGTAGTTGCCCCGGCGGTGAGCTCGCCCTCTTTGTAGATGTTTTTCAGGTGCAGGCTGATGTTATCAATACTGGTTTCCAGCAGCTCTGCCAGCTGCCGCTGGGACAGCCAGATGGTCTCCTGGTCCAGCAGTACCTGAATATTCCCCTGGCTGGCTTCATAAATGGCAATGTTAAGGTCGGTGTCGGCCACGTTATCTCCCGTTCCGGTCGGTCAGTGCTTCGCCAAGGATAGTTTGCAACTGACCCAGTAACCCTTCCAACTCCTACTGTTGTTGCTGATAACTGGCCAGCAGTTCATCCGGATCGTGGCTGATGATTTCGCCCACATGGGGATTCTTGATATCCAGGTTGAAGTTACGGGCGGTCACCTCGTCGATACTGACCTTCCAGGCTTGCTCATTTTCTACCCGTGCGGCAAAACCGTCCGCCTCATTGCCCCACCAGTCCATTTCCTGCTGAAATTCTTCAAACTTCATGGGGCGGGTTTTGCTGTAGTTTTTCACACCTTCCGGATAGGGATGCTCGTAGAACCAGATCTCCTTCGTAGGCTGGCCTTTGGTAAAGAACAGAATATTGGTGGTGCAGAGCAGATGGGGGAGCTGCTTTTTCTCTACGCCATGGATCTGCTGTTGCAGGGTTTGATGATCGGCAGCGGTTTTCACCTGGTCTTTCAGGTGGTCTTTGGCTGTGCTCCACCTGAACCCATTCCAATAAGCCGCCCTTTAAACGCCTTCAGAAGAAGTAAAAGGTAGGTGTTTAGAAAACCTGTAAATGGAGTGCAAGCACAAACGGCTTGGTTTGTTGTTGCTCGAACATCCAGGATGGCCGTCTTTCCGATTGTTGCACCATACATTGCAACAAGCACATCGCCAATATTGTTGTAACGTAATGAGCTTTGTTTTAAAGCGAGTTCAGTAACTGTTTCTTCTGATTTGGAAATGTAGTCAGATGAAAGTTCCCCTGACTTAAACCAAGGGATATCACCACCATATAGTTCTGAGCTTCCTCTTCGTGGTGTGGCTCCTGCCCCCCACTCTCCAAGGTCATTTAGCCTTACCCACTCCCATTGCTTTGGTAGCGATTCAAAGGGTTGGTCGTCATTACTGATCACTGCTAGTTTTTTTGGCTTCTTTATTTTCTTTTCTGTTACCAATTCAGCTTTTTCTGCCTCAATCCGTTCCAACAGTTTAGAAGCAGGCTCATCCTCCGGATTTTGCGGCACCAGCTTGCCCCGCACTGCCAGCTCCAGAATCAGCTCCCGCAGTTTTTTAATACCAGTCAGCTCCAGCTTGTTACCACTGCCCCGGCCACTGGCGGAACGGGGGGTATGAGTGGTGGTCAGCAGTTCCAGGTGCTCCGTCAGGGTGTTCAACATCATGCCTGCTCCTTCGCCTGGCCGGACAGGGCGATATCCAGAATTGCCTTGATCTTACGGCGGGTGTCGGTCATGGACTGTTGCTGCTGCTGATAATGGGCCAGCAGTACCTTCGGATCGTGGCTCTCCTGCTCGCCCACATGGGGGTTTTTGATATCCAAATTAAAGATGGGCCAGTAAATGGCATCGGCCGCTTTTATCTCAGCATCGGCTTTGGCTTTTAACGCCCTGGCCTCGTTGTTCTGCTGAATGATCTGTTCGTTCAGAGAGGCCTTGATACCGGCATTTTTCGTTGCCTTCAGGTCTTCCTTCAATTGGCGGACGCTCATTTCCAGCACATTGGCCTGCTGCTTATAATGGGTCTCGTTATCCCAGTGGGGCTGACAGCGTTATTCGGTGGCGGTTTTGATGGCCTTAAAGTCCACCTTCCAGGCTTGTTCGTTTTCTACCCTACGGGCAAAACCGTCCGCTTCATCGCCCCACCACGCTTGTTCTGTGGCAAACTCTTCCACCCTCATGGGGCGGGTTTTGCTGTAGTTTTTATAGCCCTCCGGATAGGGGTGCTCGTAGTACCAGATGGTTTCGGTAGGCTTGCCCTTGGTAAAGAACAGCAGGTTGGTTTTGATGCCGGTTTAGGGGTTAAAAACGCCATTGGGCAGTCGGATAATGGTGTGCAGGTTGCACTCGGTCAGCAGCTTTTCCTTCAGGCGGGATTTGGTGCCTTCGCCAAACAGAAAGCCATCGGGCAGTACCACCGCTGCACGGCCATTGTATTTCAATAAGCGGATAAACAGCGCCATAAACAGATCAGCGGTTTCCCGGGTACGGATATCGGTGGGGAAGTTCTTCTCAATGCCTGCCTCTTCAGTACCACCAAACGGTGGATTGGCCACGATAACATCGACCCGTTCCTCTTTGCTCCAGTCTTTCAGAGGACGAGCCAGCGTATTGTCGTGACGAATCTGGCTGGGTACTTCAATGCCGTGCAGAATCATATTGGTGGTGGCCAGCAGGTGTGGCAGCGGCTTCTTCTCAACACCAAAAATACTCGCCTCCAGTCGCTTTTCATCGGCTTGCGTATGTTTGACGTAATGCTTGCGTTTATGCTCGATAGTACAGGTCAGAAAGCCGCCGGTACCACAGGCGGGGTCCATGACCTTTTCATCCAGCTTCGGGTCAACCTGTGCCACCATAAATTCGGTGACGGCTCTGGGTGTATAAAACTCCCCGGCATTACCAGCGCTTTGCAGGTCTTTAAGAATCTGCTCGTACATATCCCCGAAGGCATGGCGTTGCTGAGCCTTATTGAAGTCGATATCTGCCTGAATTCTGTTCACCACCTGTCGGATCAGGTGGCCGGACTTCATGTAGTTGTAAGCATCCGCGAATACATTACGAATCACTACTGCCCGTTGATCGCCTTCTTTTGCATGAAGTGTTTGCAACTCCGGGAACAGCTCATTGTCGATAAAGGTTTTCAGTGCGTCCCCAGTGGTACCGGCGGGGTCAGAGGCCCAGTTACGCCAGCGCAGTGGCTCGGGAATAGGGGATACGTAATCATCATTAAACATCTCCCACTCATGTTCCCGGTCATCAAAGATTTTCAGGAACAGCAGCCAGACCAACTGGCCAATTCGCTGGGCATCGCCGTCGACGCCCACATCCTGACGCATAAGGTCCTGGATAGACTTGATGGTGGTACTGATCGACATGGGCAATCCTTATGTAAAAACAGATTAGGCAGCGCCGGATTATCCGGGCCGCCATTGTAAAAGAGGTGAGGGTAAAAATCTGGCGGATTGTGGCTTGCTATACAGCAGGGCCTCCAGCTCCTGAACCGCTTGCAGGTAACCGGATTTGCCACCAAAGGCACTGACGAGTTCCATGGGGGCACCAATCTTGCTGAAGGCCTGATCGGTGAGGATGGTCATTTCTTCCACCGGCTCAATGCCCACATCGGCGTACTTCTCCAGCAGGGTTTCCAGCACCTGCCGGGCAGCCGCTTCATAGCGGGTAAAGTAGTTGCGCTTTTTCACGTTGTCCGCCCGTTCCCTTCGGGTAAGCGGTGGCTGATCAAAGGCGACATGGCAGATCAGATCAAAAGGGTCCAGCTCAGTGCCCAGTTCTTTGCTGACGTTGGCCTGCAATTCCGGCCAGAAGACACCCTGCTCAGCCAGTTCGTCGATCACGGCCTTTTTCTTGTCGGCACTGCTCCACTTGCGCAGGAAGTCATCCAGGCTGGCGTACTGGCGGGTGACGCATTCTCTGGTATGGTCGTGCATGGATTCGATGACCAGTTTGCCGTTGGCATCCAGATGCTGTACCCGTTCTCTGGAGACTTTGAATTCCTGACCCTGAACATGGTATTTGATGCGGGGTTCTGGCTCTCCTTCTTCGCCGGGTGGCGGTGGTGTGGGCGTATCTTCCTCATCGGTGTCATCGTTGCCCCACTCTTCGCCATCTTCAATGCTGTCGTCTTCACCGATATCGTCAATGTTATCTGGGGTTGTATAGGTATCGTCGGGCGGGTTGTCGTCCGGCGGAACAATATCGTCGCCTTCTTTGGGTTTGAAAATCTGTACCGGGTCGCCATCGAAGTCTTTGTCGGCAAATCGTTCGGTTGCCTTTTTAAAGTCCATGATGGTGAACCAGTGTTTGTTGTGCTCCTCATCGATGCGAGTACCCCGACCAATGATCTGCTTGAACTCGGTGGGTGAGCCGATGGTTTTATCCAGCACGATCAGTTTGCAGGTTTTGGCATCGACACCGGTGCTCATCAATTGGCTGGTGGTAACGATGGTCGGATAACGGGATTCCGGGTCGATAAAATTATCCAGCTCGGCTTTGCCCTCGTCATTGTCACCGGTAATCCCCATGATGTATTTGCGGTTTTCTTTGACCCGTTCAGGATTCAGATTGACCAGTGCCTGGCGCATTCGTTCTGCGTGGTCGATGTCAGTACAAAAGACGATGGTCTTCTGGAATTCGCCGGTTTTCTGCAGGTATTCGGTCACTTTGAAGGCCACCAGTTGGGTGCGCTCGTCAAAGACAATATCACGGTCCATATCTTTCTGGTTGTAGATGCGGTCTTCGATCAGGTTGCCGTATTTATCCTTCTGGCCGGATTTTGGGCACCAGCCTTGCTGGTCCACATCCAGGTAGTTATCGTAGATTTTGGCAACATCGCGCTTTTCTGGCAGGCGGTCATCGTGGTCGTAGTGTTTGGACTCGACACTGCCATCTTCCCGGCTTTGCAGCAGGTAGCGGTGTTCTTTCAGGACACGGCAGTCGGTGAACAGGTGGGTAGCTGTGCGGCGCAGGTCTTTTGCGGTAAAGCGTTCCGGAGGCTGCTTGCCTTTCGCCATTGCATTCTTTTGCAACCAGTCGTTATAAGCACCCACAAAGCGGCCAAGGTTACGAATATCGATGGGTGATCCACCGGTGATAATAAAGGGGCCATCAAAGCTGCCTGATATCCGCTGCGCCTGCTCCAGTATGGCCAATGCCCTGTCTGTTAGGAGAACAATGCGTTTTTTGGGGATGGCATTTTTGCCCTTGGTATAGATAAAACGGAGTGTTTGCTGGGAAAAATCAATATCAGACCACTTGATATCATTAAGCTGCCCAGGGCGATTATCAAAACAAACAAAACAGAACCGCAACAGCAGGCCATACAACGGACTCCATGTTTCTTTGCCGGATTCAAGGTGGTGCCACATTTGATGGAGCTCTTCATTGGAGAGTGATCGTTCCCTCCCTTGCTTTATCCCGTATCTCATTCAGCTTCAGGCCGGTTTTACCCAACCGGCTGTATCGGCCAATAAACAGCAAGGTGTCTTTGTTGTTATCCCGATATCGGTAATAGGCCTCAACATTGCTCTTTTGCTGTTTATAGACAAGCGTCCCTTCGCCTTTGCCCCCGACCGGCTCACTGATCTTGCTTTTCTTCTTGCCTTCAATGTTGATGGCACCGTAGTAAGATGGTGTGCTCAGCATTCCCACTAACTGCCCCATCGAAAAGGTGCCAGTAGCAAGCGGTTTTATTGGTTGAAGGCCCGGAAGGGCAAACAGCTCATCATGGTGAGCCATTGAATATGGGGTGTCTGTAGAAATCGGAAAAAATCGGCCATGGATGAATGCCTGTTGCAGGTTCCGGTTAAGGGTAGATGTTTACTGCCTATCGGCCACAGCACTTCTTGAACTTTTTACCGCTGCCACAGGGGCAAGGGTCATTACGCCCGACTCTGGAGTCCTCGCGGACAAAGGGCGTGTTGGTGGTTTCGTGGAATATCTCCCGGTATGTATTGCCGATCTGTTCATTCAGGTCTGCACGTTGCTTCGCTTTTTCGGCTATATGGGAAGTGCTGAAATCCATGAAATCCAGTCCACCCAGCCAATCCTCAAGCTCGATATGCTGGTTCATGCCCCAGCTTTCCAGTTCTCTATCCGCGTGATGAATATAACCAAACTCGGTCAGCAGTTGCTCCCGGTTGGTCTGCCACCACTGCTCAGGGGATCCAATACAGTAATCGCTGGCTTTGGCGAGGGTCCGGCCATTATATTTTTCACCAAGAAAACCGTTTTCGCAGGCTTCCCGAATGTCTTCCATCAGTTCTTTCGGATGAATCGTCACGCATTCATCGTACAGGGTCAACCAGAGGGGCAGAAAATCGTCTTCCAGATGTTCTGATTTAAACGCCCTGAACAGGGAAGAATAGAAGTCGATCAGTTCACTGCGGCTTATGTCTCCTTCAAAATAAAAACACTTCATGGTTTCCAGGGCCAGAACGCGAAGCTCAAGCCCATGGTTTCTGTCCAGAATAACGCCTTTCAGCTGAGCGATATCGTTGGCCATAATAGAGGCTGTTATCCTTTCCAGCCCGTTTTCACCGATCGAAAAAAGCAGTGAGTCATAAGCGGCTCCGGAATCCCAGTCACCATCACCCTGATCAAAGTCATTGATGATATCCGCTAGCACGGGGAATGCCGCAGACTCCCGGAATTGCGCCAGCACCATCAGTGCCACCAGGTGAAGGCAGTTACCTTCCTGTTCGTTATAGCCTTCGGGGGCATCGGCAAAATCCCGCAGTACCGCCAGCAGTAAAGGGGGCATTTCCTCTTGATGGGCGATAACCTGGCGGATAGCTTCCGCCGGGAAGGTATCGGGCTCAAGGTTGAGAAAGGGCTTGAGCAACGGATGATCGGCAAACACAGCAGTACTCCGGGTTTCTGAATGTTTGGTGAATGATGGTTCAACCATAGCACCGGCAGAGTGCTGTTAGGGTGAATTACGTTATTTGCCGGTCATTCGAGAATCAAAAAGTCACCAATGTCTGGCCCGCTTTTATCCGCTCCAGATGCTCTTCGACATAACCGAGTAATTCCCGGGATCGGGGTTCATCAATCAACCCGAGTCCGTAATGGCTCAGGATATAGCAAAACGCAAAGGCCATAAGAGGGTCTTGCAGTAAGGGTTCGTTGTCCAGGTTGGCAACATAACTGGTGAGCGCGGCATCACTGGCTTTTTTTCTGGCCTTTTTGCCGGGCTTGATGCCACGAAAATTCAGGCATTCACAGTGAGCGATATGAAACAGCTCCTGATCGGTCATGTTATGTCCGATCATGTGTCCGTAAGGTATCACCTCCCGGGCGTCCTTCCAGGCGGCACGAATTTCCTGAATCCATTGCTCATTGGTTTGAGGCGGTTGTTTTTTTACTTTCATTTCGACACCTTGTCAGGGGGATAAATCAATACCATCGCCCCGGCTGCCAACTCCGGTTCAGCAGCCAAGACCGTCCTTGTTTTGATCAAACAGGGTGCCATCGGATAGTACCACGGCTGCACGGCCACCGTCTTTTAAAAGCTCAATGATTAGCTGCAAGAACAGGTCGACGGTTTCCCGGGTCTGCATTTCTGCCAGGAAGTTTTTCTCAATCCCGTCTTCCCCGGTGCTGTCGAACGGGGGATTGGTGAACGGTAGTCGTCCAGTTTAAATTCCAGTTCTTCTTACCGGGCATCGAAGATTTTCAGGAACAGTAGCCAGGGCATCTGGCCAATGCGCAGGGCATCACCAACAACACCGGCGTCTTTGCGCATGATGTCCTGGATGGATTTGATCACGGAACTGGTGGAGATGGTTTTTTCTTAAAAGCTGTTTGAACTTTTATATGAAATAGAGGTCATAGGATGAAACTCAATAATTCAATAATTCTATGAATATGCCTGTCTACTTTGCTGATTTTAATTTTAATATAGCTGCGGATCACTTTTCTTATTTTCGAGATAGTGCTTATTCGGAATCTGCCGCATCCTGTCAGGCATTCTTCCGCGAAGTTGTGGGCGTAGCAAATTTGCAGTGCGCTATGCGTGCTGATGGAACTGTTAAACACTGCCTCCAGCAGCCAAGGGTACTTTTTAATGATCCATCGGGTGATCCCCGGCTTGAAAAAAGGTCGATACTAATGGATAGTAGCCATCTTCAAGAAGACCATCCGCTTTGCTTACCTGTCAGAATACAACCCCGGAATAATGATCATGTTCCCAAATATATTCCTGGTAATGAACGTTTTTCGATCCAGTCTATTTTAGGATTAGAGCAATCAACCTCACAAAACGCATTAGTTGCTAATCCGCAACTGGATAGTGAACAGCTGCAACGAGATGCATCGCCTGCAGGAAATGAGTTGGATGATAAAGCTACGGCTTCCGGCTCAGATGAATCTCTGGCCAGCTCCCATGAGGATCACTGTGAGTCCGAGAAATGGAAAGCTGTCCGGAAGGCGTACGCACAGTCTGAGCGAATGAAGGCTTATCAGAGGGATTACCAGAAGGCTTACCGTCAGTCCGAAAAAGGGAAGGCTCGCAGACGAGCATGGGCGCAGTCTGAGAAAGGGAAGGCTTGTGTGCGGTCCTGGAAACAGAGAGCCAGCCATCAGGCTTATCGTCAGTCCAGCAAAGGGAAGGCTTACGAAAAGTCGGAAAAACGGAAGGCTTACCTCAAAGCCTACGAACAGAGCGAGAAGCGGAAGGCTTACGAACAGTCGGAAAAACGGAAGGCTTACCTCAAAGCCTACGAACAGACCGAGAAGCGGAAGGCTTACCGAAAGGCTTACAGTCAGTGCGAGAGAGTGAAAGCTTCCCAGAAGGCTTATCAGAAGGTTTACCAGAGGTATTACCGTCAGACCGAGAAGGGGAGGGCTTACCAAAAGGCTTACCGTGAGTCTCCGCAAGGACGTGCTTACCTGAAGGCTTACCGTAAAGCTTACCATAAGGTTTTAGGGGTTACCGGTGATATTGAACAGGCAAGAATCGCTGGTAGGCAAGCTACCGCCTTTATAAGAGAAGCTAATAAAGCAAACAATAATGAGCCTCTTAGAGAGCAAACAGGTTCTTGATCGTCAGCCAGGAAAAAATTGCACGACAAATGAATTATTGTTTACCCGTGAGTTGCCGATTTTTAGGCAGTTTATATCGCTATTTTAGAACCATAGGGACTTTGTATTTATTATAAATATTGAATGGATTGTGTTAGCGAGGAACTTTTACCAGAACGAGTAGTCTCAAACTGTAATTTGATATTTCAATAACTTTATAATTCAATAAATAGACCTGACTATTCTGCTTATTTAAATAAAGCCCCTGATCACTTTTTTTATGTTCAAAATACTGTTCATTTTGAACCTTGTGCATCATGTCAGGCTTTCTCCCGTCAAGTTTCAGAAGTAGCTACTGTTCTATGTACTATGCATGCTGATGATACGACTGAAAGCCGCCTATATTGCGAGAAGATTTACCGTCAGTACTTGAACGAAGGTCTTACCAGCGCGCTTACCAGAAGGTTTACCGTCAGTCCTTGAAATGGAAAACTTACCAAAAAGCTTACCATCAATCCGAGGAACGTAAGGCTTATCGTAAGGCTTACAATCAAGTTCTCAAAGATACCGGTGATAAAGAACAGGCAAAAATCTCTGGTAAGCAAGCCTCCAACTTTGTAACAGAATCGAAAAAGGAAAAAAAATCAGCTACAGACAGATTGAGCCATAACAAACGCTCGCCAAATCGCTCAGCAATATAAATATTAAATGTATTGTGTCAGGCCGGAACTTTTATAAGAAGGAGTTGTCACAATATATAATTCTGTAATTAAATAATTCAATGTCTGACCCGTATTCTAACTTTTATCCCTTGTGTTCGGAATTCCAGAAAGCGTATGAGTCTGTTATGTCGAACAGGGGATCGGCTTTTACAGCAAGGGTACAGAAACATGGATCGGTATTCGGGCTGAAAGTTGGTCGAACTGCACCAAGTAATTATGTGAATTCCTTTATTCCATGTCGTGAAAGCTTTCATAACCCATTAAGTGACTCCCGTTTTAAAAAAATACCAGTCAGGGTTATTTATTCTCAAGAATATGAACAAAGTGCATCGTTAGACTTGTCATATAGACCCGGGGCATACCAGGGGGTTGATCGAAATACCAGAACGCCAGGCAGCCCGCCGGAATTAAGATCTGATTGGGTTTGGAGTATGGCTGGTGAAAGTTCTGATCCATTGCCTGCTGGTAATAAGTTGGATCTTACAGCTTCTGCTGCAAAATCTGGCGAATCTCTAACCATCATTATTGATAATGCTCATGAACAGGATGAGAAACGGAAGGCTGCCCGAAAGGCCTACCAGAAGCTTTACCGTAAATCCGAAAAGGGGAAGGCTATACGGAGGGCTTACCAGAATGCCTACTATAAGGCTTACTATAAAGCTTTCAGGGATACCCATGATTTAGAACAGGCAAGATTTGCTGGCAGGCAAGCTGCTATCCCTATAAGAGAGTCATATAAAGCAAAAAAATAAGCTTGAATCAACCTCGATGCCTGGCTTACATAAATTTTGAATGGGGTCTTTCAGGAAGGAACTTTTATAATAAATAAAAGTCAAAATCATTAATTCAATAAATCATTAATTAGATAAATCAATAATTCAATGAATAATCCATATTCCAAGTTACACTCCTTATATTCTGGATTTCAGAAAGCGCATGAGTCTGTTATATCGAACAGTGGGTTAGCTGCTGAAAACTGTGCCCAGAAAAGTGGTTTGGTATTCGGCCTGCAAGTTGATCAAATTATACCATGTAACTATGTAAACCCCTTGAGTATATACGGTGGAAGTTTCCACAATCCATTAAATGATCCCCGTTTTAAAAAGATACCAGTCAGAGTTATTTATTCTCAAGAATTTGAACAAAGAGAACCGTTAGGGCTATCACATAAACCCGGGGCATATCAGGAGGCTGATCAAAATATCAGAATTGTTACCGGTCAACCAGAAATAAGAATTGATCGGGTTTGGAGTATGGCTGGTGAACGTTCTAACTTGGCAGCAGGAAATGAGTTGGATGTTGCAGCTTCTGCTTCTGGCTCTGTTGAACCTCTTACTCTCTCTCATGGTAAGGTTTACAAAAAGTCTGAGAAACGTAGGGCTGCCGATAAGGCTTACCATGTGTCCGAGAAGGGGAAGGCTGCTAAATGGGCCTGGGCGAGGTCCGAAAAAGTGAAGGCTTACCAGAGGGCTTACGCAAAATCTGAGAGGGGGAAAGCTGTCCGTAAGGCTTATCGTGCGTCCAAAAAAGGGCTGGCTACCCGGAGGGCTTACCAGAGGATTTACGCACAGTCTGTGAAAGGTAAGTCTAACCAGATAGCCTACCATAAGGCGTACTATGAAGTTTTCAGTAAAACCGGGGATAGAGAGCAGGCAAGAATTGCTGGCAGGCAGGCTACCGCATTGATAAGGGAGTCGAATAAAATAAAAAATAATGCACTTGAATAAACCTTTAATGACTTAAGCCTGGTTAAAAATTAAGTTTGGTCTGTCAGATAGGAACTTTTACAGGAAAGCACAGTCCTAATCATTAATTCAATAATTTAATAATTCAACAAATCAATGTCTACTCCATATTTTAACTCACACTCCTTGTATTCAGTATTTCAGAAAGCGTATGAATCTGTTATAACGGGCAATGGATTGGTTTTTCATGACCGGCCGCAGCAAAGTGGTTTAATATTTGGACTGCGAGTTGATCAAACTGCACCAAATAATTATATAAACCCCTTGATTCCATATAGTGAAAACTTCCATAACCCTTTCAATGATTCCCGTTTTAAAACAATGCCGGTCAGGGTGATTTATTCTCAAGAATTTGAACAATGCCAGCCGTTAGACTTCTCACCTAAACCCAAGGCGCAATCTGGTGAATCTCTGGCCGTAGCTCCTGATAAGGCTTGCACACAGTCCGGGAAAGAGAAGGTTCACCATGAATCCGAAAAGGGAAATGCTTCCCCGAAGGCCTGTGCACAGACCGGGAAACGGAGGCCTCCGAAAAAACGAACCTGGGATCGGTCTGAAGCAGGGAAGGCTTACTATAGGGCTTACCAGAAGACTTACGTGAAGTCCGAGAAAGGGAAGGCTTTCCTTAAGGCTTATGAACAGAGCGATATACGAAAAACTTCCCGGAATGCATACGAACAGACCGAGAAACGGAAGGCTGCCAAACGAGCCTGGTCTCAGTCCGAGAAAGGTAAGGCATACTATAGATCTTACCGTCAGTCTGAGAGAGGGAAGGTTGTCCGGAAGGCTTACCGTCAGTCCGAGAAAGGGATGGCTGCCCGTAAGGCTTACGCAGTGTCTGAGAAAGGGAAGGCTAACCAGAAGAATTACCGTGAGTCTGTGCATGGGAAGGCTGTCAGACAGGTCTGGGCAAACTCCGAGAAAGGGAAGGAGTCCAAACTGATATGGAGAAATTCAGAGAGGGGTAAGGCTTACCGGACGCTTTACACCAAGGCTTACAATAAAGTTTTCAAGCATACCGGTGATAAAGCGCAAGCAAGAATCGCCGGCAGGCAAGCTACTGCCTTTATAAAAAATTCAAATAAAGCAAAAAATAAATGAGATTGAATCAACCTCAATTATTAATAGCTATGCCTGGCTGACATAAAAATGGAAAAGTATCTTTCAGGTAGGAACTTTTATAAGAAAGTATAGTCCTAGTCATTAATTCAATAACTCAATAATTCAATGGCTACTCCGTATTTTGATTCACACTTTTTGTATCCGGGATCCCGAAGAGCGTATGAGTCTGTTATGTCGGGCAGTGGATTCACTGTTAAAGACTGGTCGCAGCAAAGTGGTTTGGTATTCGGGCTGCGAGTTGATCAAACTGCACCAAATAATTATATAAACCCCTTGATTCCATATGGTGAAAACTTCCATAACCCTTTCAATGACTCCCGTTTTAAAAAAATGCCCGTCAGGATTATTTATTCGCAAGAACCTGAAAAAATCAAGCTGCTAGACATATCACATAAACCCGGAAAATATCAGGAGGCCGAACAAAATAACAGAATTCTATCCAATCAATCAGAAATAAGAATTGAGCAGGTCTGGAGTATGGTCGATGAAGTGAGCCCTCACTCATACGGTTTAAGTAATGATCATCCTCCATTTATCTCAACGTTGAAAGAAACAGCAGGAAATGAGTTGGATGTTGAAGCTTCTGTTTCAGGAGCTGGTGAATCTTTGATCATCGATCATGATAAGACTTACGTGCAACCTGAGAAACGGAGGGCTTCCAAACGAACCCGGGCGGAGTCGGAAAGAGGGAAAGCTTACACAAAGGCTTACCGTGAATCCGAGAGAGGGAAAGCTGTCCGCAAGGCTTGGTCACAGTCTGAGAGAAGGAAGGCGTGCCAGAAGGCTTACGCACAGTCTGAGAAAGGGAAGGCTTGCCAGAAGGCTTACGCACAGTCTGAGAAAGGGAAGGCTTGCCAGAAGGCTTACGCACAGTCTGAGAAAGGGAAGGCTTGCCAGAAGGCTTACGCACAGTCTGAGAGAGGAAGGGCTGTCAGGAAGGCTTGGTTACAGTCTGAGAGAGGGAAGGCTTGCCGCAAGGTTTACGCACTGTCTGAGAAAGGGAAGGCTGCCAAACGAGCCTGGGAAAAGTCCGAGAAAGGGAAGGCTTACCGTGAGTCTGAGAGAGGGAAGGCTTGCCGCAAGGCTTACGCACAGTCTGAGAGAGGGAAGGCTGCCAAACGAGCCTGGGAAAAGTCCGAGAAAGGGAAGGCTTGCCGCAAGGCTTACGCACAGTCTGAGAAAGGGAAGGCTGCTGCCTTGAAGTCTTACCGATATGCTTACCATAAGGCTTACTATAAAGTTTTCAAGAGTACCGGTGATAGGGAACAGGCAAGAATCGCTGGTCAGCAAGCTGGCGCTCTTATAAGAGAGTCTGATAAGGCAAAAAAAAATGAGCTTGCATCAAGTTCTGTTTCTTCCGTCCTGCCTGCTTTTTAAACTGACTGATAAGTCAGTAGCAGTATGATATTGGTTAACTACTTAACAGTCATAGTAAATCTTCAGGTCTGGTTGAAATAATTGTTGAATGGAATGGGGCAGAGAGGAACTTTTATAATGAAGGCACTGTCCTAAGCTGTAATTCAATATTTTTACTAATTCAATGTACAGATTTAACATAGACGCAAATTCCGTTTCTTCCTGTTTGCAGGGTTATTCAGGATCAGCTTTACCACCTGATACCTTCGGCTCACCGCGAACTATGGCTGGTTATTCGGTGCAGGCACTTGATCCATTTCCCCGATATTCAAATCGGGAGGTAAGCAATCAGGGCATACCATCAATTTCACGTGCACTTAAAGATTTTACAATTTCCCAACGACCGTACACTGAAGGTCAATTCAAGCATTCTGGGCTTGCACCAGAAGAGCTTGATGCAATAGTATCTTGTGATTTTTCCAGTCAACCTGTTAATAATCCTTTTTCATCCACAGATTTAACTTTTAAAAACTCTCAACAGATAGCCTGGGAATTACCCTCAGAAAATTCATTAGCTGATTTTTCTAAGCCATCATCACGATCAGTTGCTATCGTTGGCCCGTTAAATACACACACACAAGGGCAGGCTTCAACGGGAATTATTGAGTTTAGAGCACCTGAATCGTTCCGTTCTGTTATACCTCTACCCCTCAGGCCCGCAGTCACTCACGATCAGTCAGATAAAAAAAAGGAATACCAGAAGGCTTATCGTATGTCCGAGAGAGGGAAGGCTGTCAAACGCGCCTGGGAGGACTCCCGGAAAGGGAGAGCTACCCGAAAGGCTTACCAGAGGAAGTGTCAGAATTCTATTCATCAGGCTTGTCGAAGGGCTTACAGTAAGGCTTACTATTTTGCTCTCAAGAATACCGGTGACAGAGAACAGGCAAAAATTGCTGGTCGAAAAGCGACTGACTTGATAAAGGAATCAATAACTCAGCATGCTAATGACCGATCCATATCTTAACTTTCAGTCCTTGATTTCGAGATTTCAGAAGGCATAATCCAATAACTCAAGTGAAATCCGGACTAATACCAAGTTGCTGTTCCAGTTGTTGAATGTATGCCGTGGCTTGTATCAAAGTCTCTACCTTTGTTAATTGTTGGTTGGATGCTCCGGGAATTTCATTTCGAAGTGCCTGGTAGGCTTGATTCATGGTTTCCCTGCGTCTTTTTTCATTATCGGCGCGGATCTTTTTCCGTTCATCATAACTACGTTGGGGGGGATTTGTACTTTCCTCTGTGGCTGGTATGGAGTATTGGAATTTAGGGTCAATTTGCTGGACATTAAACTGATTGAAAGTGCATGCTGTGGGTGAATTGATTCGACACATGCCATAAGGATTATCCGATGGCGTACGAGACTGCATCGGCGTTATATTAAAGTTCATCTGATGTCATACCTCCTGCAATTTGAACAAGAAACCTTGAGTTCAACATGTGCAAAGTCAAAATAGTCAGCGGCATTGGATTCCTGAATATCGCTTACCTTCTTTTTCTGACAACTTATCAATGGCTTTCAGGTGGCATTGAGGGTTATCGGCGCAATAAAAGAGGGTGAAAAAACGCATCTTGTTCTGATCAAGTGGAACCATAAGACAAGCCAGTTGCTCCGGTAATTGAGCAAGGCCACATATTTCGCAGGAACCAAACTGCAAGAACTGGAAAGTGTTTGACATAACCTGGCCTGAGTAAAGAAGGTTGAAAGATTCTGAGTGAGTTACCGGTGATCAAATGTTCAATGAGTTGAGTCTATCCGATCCAGCTCAGGATGCATCATCTTCAACAGTGATGTGATAAATTCCATCCTCTTGATCTCGTAGTTACTCACATGCGGAACTGTCGATAGCCAGCAGGAAACTCTGCATTCAAAATCACTGCGGCAAATATGCCTGCTCAATTTCCTCTGCAGAATCGCAGCAAGTGCATGAAGGCGCTGTCGTTGCGCTTGCAGCTGACCGTCAGGCTCTTCTTCAGCGAATATGGAGATAAACTGCCTGGCTTTATCCAGGGTAAGCAGCGCGCGAACAAGCAAACCATAAATACGCTCTTTGCCGTTTTTTGGAAAGCCAAAAAGAATGGTTCGAGGTAATTCAAACGCTGGCCCTTGATTCAGTTCAACTGTCAGCGGGTTAAGGTTCTCTATGAGGTGTTCCAGCGTATCGTTCAGTAATCGGGTTTCTTCAGCAAACGACAAACACCATAACGGCCTCTCAACGCCAGGAGTGCTAATGGCCAATGGTGCTGCATGTCCATTGATTACTCTGCCGTCAATACTGACCATAAGCCCCGGACCCGGGATGTCTGAACTGCTGTCTTTAGGATGAATAGTGTAAGCCTTTGGTAGTTGAATCGCCCGGCATCCTGGCATTGGTGAGATGAAGATGTTGTCGTTGGCTCCTAAATCCCTGTCAATGTCAAGTGCTTCCTTAAGCGCTTGCATCTTTTTAAAGAGTTTCATGGCCGAATCTTCAGTCGAGCAGATAATGTCAATATCTTTGAATGATGTGCAGCGGTTCTGTAAAAAACGTGCGTATGAACCGGTAATCAGAATGGGGGGCGTGTTATAAGACTCATTGATTTCCTGGATCATCTCCAGTGCTCTGCGAGTTAGCACATTTAACTGCGGAACCTGATTGTCTGATAAGGGGAGCTCACTTCTGACGGCAGCAGAAGCCTGATGCTGACTGGTAGAGGCTGCGTATCCTTCAGGATCATCACCCGGGTCGACCTGGCGGTCAGCCAGCAGATGACCATTAAGATAACGTTTGGTGTTGAAGAGCGTTATCTCCTCGCTGCCAGCCGGACTCTCCATGAAGTCCTTATACACCTCATCCGGTGTAACCGGCTGGCCATTCAATGGCAGCCCCCTCAGGCAACATTCCGCTTTGAAGCGTGCGATGGCTAATTTGAACTCATTGTTTTGATCTGGCTGTCGGTTGAACTCCTGAACGACCTGATCCGGGATAACTTGTCGATTGTTGTGGGGAATGTTTCGCAGGCAGAGTTTTTGCAGGAAGACGCCACTTCTGAGGGAGGTTGTATCATTTCCATAGGCGTTAAGTACAGCAGCCGGGGTAATTTGACGTCCTTGTAATGGTTTGTTTTGCCAATAGGCAACCTCCATACTGATGCGTTCATATGCATTGGTGGCTGTTCGCCTGCAAGGCTGACGGGTTGAGATTTCCATACCGTTAAAGGTGCTTGCGGATCGGTCAGATATCGCGTCTGAACCGGCCTGTTGGTCAACATAGACAGCGGGCTCTGGGGGGGAAAAGGTTGAGGTAGTTGGTTTCATAAGATAACCCTGCACACCTGGACGAAAAACATCCCTTTTGACCGAAAAATGATCATTAAGTTCCATTCATGGGGCCTGCACTGGGGGGATGTGAGGTGCGTGGCAGTCATAACAATACCGATTTGAGTTATCAAGCGTGCATCATTGCAAGCAGTGTCCGGATAAACGCTTTCTTATTGGTCAGGCAATCATTAACAGGCTGAGTTGTTGATAGCCAGTTGTTAACCCTGTGCTCAAAATCATGACGGCAAACATGGCTGGTCAATTTCATTTGCAGACTCTTAGTCAGTGCATCAAGCCGTTGTTGTTCTTTTTGCAGCTGATGACTGCGGCAGCCTGGTTTCCCGGGATTGCCTGCACAGTGCAGAGTGATAAACTGCCTGGCTTTATTCAGAGTAAACAGGCAGCGTGACAGCAAGCCATAAATACGCTCATCGCTGTTTTGAGGGGTATTAAAAAGAATGGTTCGTGGTATTTTAAATACCTCCCCTTTTTGTAGCCTTTCGGTGAGCGGATCAAGGCTCTCAGTGAGGTATTCCAGCGTATCGTTCAGTAATCGGGTTTCTTCAGTAAACGACAAACACTGTACAGGTCTCTGAACACCGTGGACGTGAACGGCCAATGGTGCGGCATTTTCATGGATGACTCTGGCATCAACATTGACCTGAAGCCCCATGGCTTTTATACCGAAATCACCATCTTCAAGATGAATATTGAAGCCATTTGGCAGTTTGATCTCCTGACACCCGGGGACTTCCCGGATGACAATACTTTTGGGAATGTCTGAATCCCTGTCTGTGTTCAGTGCCCGCAGCTTTTCACAGAGTATTCTGGCCGACTTTTCTGTCGCGCAGATAATGTCAATGTCATTAAATACTGAGCACATATTCTGCAAACAACGTGCGAAAGAACCGGTAATCAGAATGGGGGAATCGGTACAGGAAATATTGATTTCCTGAATAATATCCAGTGCTTGAAGTGTGAGTGCGGTTAACTGCGGAACCTGTTTGTCCGAAAAACCCGGTCTATTTGACCATTGCGGCAGGGTTTGCGCTACACCGGCGTTTGTTGCCTGAGTGGCTACGTATCCTTGCGCACTGTTACTCCCCGGGGTAAAAATATTTTCTTTTTGAAGCAGTAGATTATCCATTACATCGGCTTCGGATTGGCATTGCTCAAACCAGCAGCCTAAAGCATGGTGCAGTTTGCTGACTTCAGTAAAACTCTGAAGGCACTCCAGAACCTGATCCTTTTGGATTTGATGTCCATTCACCCCGTGGCTGGTGAAATAGCAGTAGGCCAGGAAGAAGAAATGCAGCCGTGCTTTCTGAAATGAGTGTCTCAGGGTTATGATGGATTGCAATACCTGCTCTGCAGACACGCTCTGTTGATCAATGGACAGTTCATGCTGCATAGCCATGAATTTCAATATACATTGCAGTCGATGTTGCTCATCCCCTTTGACTGATGTGTTGTTCAGGATTTGCCAGGCCTCTTGCAGCAAATCCTGAGCGTCGTTGTTGTCATCCCACCACTGAGAGTGTTTCAGTCTTTCAATCAGGTATCTGGTTTGCCTTGCAGATTGATCCCCGGGGACTTGATTAAATGCTTCCAATACGTCCTTGTTACCCAGATAACGGCCATTCAGTTTTTTTGCATTCAATGCCAGCTGAGAATAAAAAATAGCGATTTCCAGCAATCTGCCAATGCGTTCAAAATCCTTGACTACCGCATCCGCCGTCACCAACTGGCCATTTAACAGCAAACCCCTCAGACAACATTCCGCTTTGAAGCGCGCCACCCCCAACTGGCCTTCAGGGCTATCCGGGAAGCCCTTAACCACTTCATCCGGTGTGACTGGCTGACCTTTCAACGCCAGGCCCCTCAGGCAACATTTTTCCTTAAAGTGCGCTATTCCCAGCTTTCCTTCCGGACTGTCCGGGAAATCCTTAACCACCCTGTCCGTTGTGACCTGCTGACCATTCAACAGCAGGCCTCTCAGGCAACACAGTTCCTTGAAGTGCGCTATCGCCAGTTTACCTTCCGGACTGTTCGGGAAATGCCTGACCACCGCATCTGATGTGAGCTGCGGGCCACGCAGAGCAATGCCTCTCAGGTAACATTTCTCCTTAAATCGTGCGATTCCCAGTTTGCCTTCCATACTTTCCGGGAACGCCTTTACCACCGTATCCGGTTTGATTGGCTGGCCATTCAATAGCAAGCCCCTCAGGCAGCATTTTTCCTTAAAGTGCGCCAGTTGCAGCGCTGCTCTGATTGCCTTATAGCCCTTAACCACTGTATCCGGTGTCACTGGCTGGCCATTCAACGCCAGGCCCCTGAGACAACATTTTTCCATAAAGCACGCTATCCCCAGTCTGCCTGCGGTGCTATCCGGGAAACCCTTCACCACCGCATCCGGTGTGACCGGCTGGCCATTCAACAGCAGGCCCATCAGGCAACACAGCTCCTGAAAGCGCGCTACCCCCAGCTTGCCTTCCGGACTATCCGGGAAACCCCTGACCACCGCATCCGGTGTGGTCTGCTGGTCCTTCAGCAACATGCCCCTGAGGCAACATTCTTCCTTAAAGCGACCCAGCTCCAGTGTTGCCCTGGCGGCCTGAAGATCTTCAATCACCGCATCCGGTGTGACCGGCTGGCCATTCAACGCCATGCCCTTCAAACAACATTCCGCTTTGAAGCGCGCTTTCCCCAGTTTGCCCTCCGGACTATCGGGATACGCCTCAACCACCGTATCCGCTGAGACCTGCTGCCCCTTCAATGCCAGGCCCCTCAGGCAACACAGTTCCTTGAAGTGTGCCAGCTCCAGTGTTGCCCTGGCGGCCTGAAAATCCTTAACCACTGCATCCGGTGTGACCGGCTGGCCATTCAATGCCTGGTTCCTGAGGCAGCATAGTTCCTTAAAGCGTGCCAGCTCCAGAGTGGCTTTGGCTGCCTGAAAATCCCTTGCTACCTCATCGGGTGTGACCTGCCGACCAGCTAATGCCAGGCCCATCACGTAACATTGTTCCTTGAAACGTGCCAGCGCCAGTGGTGCCCTGACGGCCTGAAAATCCTTAACCACCGCATCCTGTTTCACTGGCTGGCCATTCAACATCAAGCCTGTCAGGCAACATTTTTCCTTAAAGTGCGCTAGTCCCAGTTTGCCATCGAGAGTAGCCGGGAAGGCCTTAACCACCGCCTCTGGCGTGACCGGCCGCCCATTTAACAACAAGCCTGTCAGGCAACATTCTGCCTTAAAGCGTGCCAGCTCCAGTGTTGCCCTGGCGGCCTGATAATCCTTAACCACGGTGTCTGGTATGACTGGCTGGCCATTCAATGGCAGACCCTTCAGGCAACATCGCTCTTTAAAACGCGCCAGCTCCGTTGTTGCCCTGGCTGCCTGATAGTCATTCACCACCTCATCCGATGTTACCCACCGGCCATATAACTGCAGGCCCTTCAGGAAGCATTGTTCCTTAAACCGGGTCAGCTCCAGTGTTGCATTGGCAACCTGATAATCCCTAACCACCTCATCCGGAATGACCCGCTGGCCATTTAACATTAGGTCCCTCAGGCAACATTGCTCCTTAAAACGGGCCAGCTCCAGTGTGGCGTTGGCCTCCTGATAATTCTTAACCACCACCTCCGTTGTGACGTGCTGGCCATGTATCTGCAGGCCTGTCTGCATACAGAGTTCGGTAAAGCACGCCGACTCAAGTGTTGCGTTAGCTGCCTGATAATCCTTAAGCACCGCCTCCGGTGTGATCAGATGACCATTCAATGTTATGCCTTTCAGGCAGCAATGTTCCTTAAAGCGCGCCAGCCCCAGGGTTGCTCCGGCGGCCTGAAACTCCTTAACCACTGTTTCCGGTGCAACCAGCTGACCATTCAATGTCATGCCTTTCAGGCAGCATTGTTCCTTAAAGTGCGCCAGGTCAAGGAGGACGCCGGCTGCCTGAAAATCCTTAACCACCGCCTCCGGCGTGACCGGCTGGCCACGCAACGGCAGGCAATTCAGGCAACATTCCGCTTTGAAGCGTGCTATTGACAGTTTACTTTCCGGGGTACCAATGAACCCCTTAATCACATCATCCGGTGTGACCGGCTGGCCATTCAACATTATGCCCTTCATGCAACACAGCGCCTTAAAGTATGCCAACGCCTGTGTTGCGTTGATTGCCTGATAATCCCTGGCCAGCGCCTCCGGTGTGACGTGATGGCCATTCAACAACAGGCCCTTCAGGCAACACATTTCCTTAAAGCGCACCAGTTCCAGTGTTGCGTTGGCCAGCTGATAATCGTGAACTACCGCCTCCGGTGTGACCCGCTGGCCATTTACTGTCAGGTCTCTCAGGCAACATTGTTCTTTAAAACGCGCCAGCTCCAGGGGGGTTTTGAGTGCCTGAAAATTCTTGACCACCGCATCCGTTGAGACCCGATGGCCATTGAGCGTCAGGCCCTTCAGGCAGCATTCCGCCTTAAAGCGTGCTATTGGTAATTTGTGCTTATTGTATTGGCCTGGTTGCCGGTTGAATTCCTGAATGACCTGCTCCGGGGTAACTTTTCTATTGCCCTGTAAAATGTTCTGCAAGCAGAGCTTTTGCAGGAAGAAGCCACGTCTCAGAGAAGTCTTGTCATTTCCATAGGCTCTGAGCACATCAGCCGGGGTGATTTTGCGTCCTTGTAATGGTTTGTTATTCCAGAAGTCGTCTTCAAGTTCTTTGCCATGATCCTTAGTGGAGGCTGTATCTCTATGGGACTTCAGTTTTGATACTCTCTGACCGTTAAATGTGCTTGTTGAGCGGTTTGGAATTCCACTTGATCCGGCTTGATGGCTAACCCGGCCAGCAGGCCTTCGATGGGGGTGGCTTGATGGGGATGCTTTCAGAATAAAACCCTGCACACTTGGACTATAAATACCGCCATTTGACCTCAAAATGATTATTAGGTTCCTCTTTTGACTTTCAGGTAAGGGCGAAATTAAGACCTATTCTTTAAGGAACGTAAAACATTTAAGGAGTTTATTCGTGGTTCCATTTCGCTATCGTTTTTCTATTGCCGCGGTCTTCTTTCTACTGTTAAACCAGTCAGTTCACGCACTTACGGGTAAAGAGGATACGGATTGCCATCATACGCAGATGGGTTTGAACTCAATTCGTTCAGCTTTTCAGAAGTGGGAATACGGTCGTAAGCATCCGAATATTTATCGTGAACGGGCACCGGAAGCGATGATAGAGCATTACCGACGCTGGCAGGAATACCCTGAATTGCCTGCCCATATCCGTGATGAAAGGGGAGCTCTGGAAATGACATCAACCTTTCATCGCTGGAATCAGGCGAGGAAAGGTCGGTGTTGCCAGTAGGTTTAACGCTGGTTTGGAGTAATGCCCAGCCCTTTCAGGACTATCCGGGTTAATGTCTCTGTTGCCTGGTCATAGTCAGACTGCTCAAGCGTATCTTTTCCAATGGCCCGGGCTATCTGGTAAGAGAAGTCTGCATAATGCTGTGTGGATGACCAGAGCAGAAAGATAAGGTGCACAGGATCCACCGCATCCATTTTTCCCTGGTCAGACCATGCCTTGAACACCTGTGCCCGTCCCCGAAACCACATCTGATAGTCCTCACCAAAATACTCTGTCAGGTGCGGACCACCATTGATGATTTCCTGGGCAAAGAGTCTGGAGGCCAGGGGATTCTTCCGGGAGAACATGATTTTGGTATGAATGTAGGCGGCCAGCGCCTCTTCCGGGTCATCCTCAGGACTGAGGCTGTTAAAGCTCTGATCCCATAGCTTGAGGATATGCGACAGAACGGCAGCATAGAGCGAGAGCTTATTGCTGAAGTAGTAGTGAACGTTGGCCTTGGGCAGGTTTGCCCGTTCCGCGATGCGCTGCATGGTAGTGCCTTTGAAGCCATGGGTCACAAACTCCTGTTCGGCAGCGGCCAGAATGCTTTTTTTATTATTTTCCCGGATTTTCCCGGGACGGTATTTTTTCGCAACTGCGTCCATATGCTCATTCAACCCTGTTCGTGGTGGTAACCTCAGGTGATTGAGAGAAGTATTATTCCTGATACCGGCATGGCCCTCAAGGAGTTAGGCGTCCTGTCGGACTTAAGACTGTCCTGCGCGGCAACTGCTCCTAGTGCATCCGTGCAGTCGTGCGGTTGCGATAAATTGGTCTAAAATCCCTGCTTCTTCGTCAAATAGCCCCGCTACTTGTGCCCCTTAGGGTGTTTTCCTCAGAATCAGAAATTTTTAGCCTCAATTTCTCGCAATCCTCACTATAGATGCTTAAGTCCGACAGGCTCACGGGAATTATTATTAAAAGGACAACTATCTCTGGGCTTTGGCAATGCGGGTTGGATAGGGACTGGTGCGTTACATATAGACTCTATAGAGGACATATCGTCTAAATCAGTGGTAATGCCAAGCAGGGAGGGAATAGATCCAAAGTTCCATGGTGCGTCAGCATCTGGAGTGCGCAGGGATGGGGTTTCGGGGAATGGTAATCTGGAGGTATTTAAAGTTGACCTTCTGTATTGTGATTCGTTGGTATTTGGGGCTGACCCGGAGCTCTCCTGCACAGGTGTGCTCATCGATATAGTTGAGAGTTGTCCTCCGGGTACGGGCCACTGTGAATCTGAATTGAAAGTCCCCGGACCACACATTGATAGTTGTTGAGGTGTGACTGTTGCCATTGCTCGTGCTGACTCCGTACCTGTTGAGGTCAATGCTGGATGAACAATGTCAGGCTCAAATGTCGGGTTATCATCTTGCAATAATTGTTGGCATAGGATAGAAAATGCAATACCAGTTTCATTACTAATGCCCGTAGGGCTATTCACCTGAGCTGGGTTGGTGCTGGTCCCGACAGGAACAACGGCCTCAGGATTTAACGGTGCCAGTTGAGAAGGCCCGGGTTGGATTTTTCCTGTCTGTGCATTTGCAGCCAACATCTCATGTAATAGATCAATGGTAATATCTTTCTGCCTGAGGAGTGTTTCCATTCCCGTTTGGTAGTCCAGTAGTTGATCAGGCGTCATCTGGAGTATATTGAGCTGCTGATTAACAGTATGATTGATCGCAGGAACATTTGTTTTCAGGTTATTCATTTCTTTCTTTAATTCTTCGACTTCCCGACATTTCGCGTCTGCCAGAGTTTTTGTGCAAATGAGTTCTCTCTGCACTTGTTCTAACTGTTGGTCTTCATTAAGCAGTACTGTCTGTTGCTCGATAAAACATTTTTCTTGGTTTTTAAATTGGCTGTTACTAACCTGAATTATTGATTTTTTGTAATTGGTCATATTTTTTTGTGATTGGTTTAAATCATATTCTAACCGGGCTTTCGCTCGTTCTAAGGAAGTCACCTGATCCCGGAGTTGGCAAATTTCTTCATGGCTGCTTTCAGCCTGGGCAGATATTTTTTCAAAATTGTCCTGAGTTCTTTTTAATTCATTCTGTGTATGACTAGACTCTTGACGTATTATTTTCATGAGTTCTGTTTGCTTGGTCAGTGCATCTTGGGCACGACTCAGGTCTTCCCCAACAGATTCTTTTTCCAATATTGACTGTTCAAGATCTGATCTGATCTCAGTCAACCTGGTATTAAGGTTTTTATTTTCTGTACTTAAACAATCTTCATGTTTTTTCAGGGAGGTGACTTCTGTTTGCAGTTGTAAAATACTTGCTTTAGTCTCTTTCAGGTTATCTATCAGCTTGTTTTTCTCTATTAGCTGTTCACGTTCATTTGATTCTTTATTGGCAAGCTCAGATTTAATATCTTCTAATTCAGATAACAGAGAGCTTTCCTTGTCATTCATCGTTTTTAAATCATTCTCATATTTTTTAACAAGTTCTTTATAGTCTTTCAGCCTGCTGACTTCCGTTTGCAACTGTAACATGCTTGCTTTGCCTGCTTTCAGGCTGTCTTCCAGTTTGTTTTTTACTATTAATTGCTCGAGTTCATTTGCTTCTTTGTTGGCAAGTTCAGATCTGATGTTTTCTAATTCAGATGTGAGAGAGTGCTGCCTGTCTTTCATTATTTTTAAATCACTCTCATAAGTTTTAATGCGTTCTTCATGCTCTTTCAACTTGCTGACTTCCGTTTGCAACTGTAACATCCTTGCTTTGGTTTCTTTCAGGCTGTCTTCCAGTTTGTTTTTTTCTATTAGTTGCTCACGTTCATTGGCTTCTTTGTTGGCAAGTTCAGATCTAGTGCTTTCTAATTCAGACAAAAGCGAGTTTTGTTTGTCTTTTAATGTCTTTAAATCGCTCTCATACGCTTTAATACGTCTTTCATATTCTTTCTTCAGGCTACTTACTTCCGCTTGTGACTCTAAAACATTTGCCTCAGTCAATTTCAATTGGTCTTCTAGTGTCTTTTTTTTTATTAGTTGTTCACGTTCTTTTGATTCTTTTCTGTCTAGTTCGTATCTAATATTTTCTAATTCGGATAACAGAGATTCTTGCTTGTCTTTCATTTTTTTCAAATCACTCTCATACACTTTGATGCTTTCCTTAGAAGTTAGTAGCTCTTTTTTAAGGTGAGTGATTTCAGATTCAAGCTTGATTTTTTCATCCTGGTTGCTGGATTCTCTGAGTAATTGGCAAAGAAGTTCTCTCTCTTTTGCTAAAGTTCTAACATTGTTTTCCAGGATGTTAACTTTACCTGCTAATTGTTCTGAGTTTGTTCTGTATTCTGTGATCTGGTCTTTTAGGGATGTTAACCCTATATCTTTCTCTTTGATATCTTTATCTTTCTCTTTAATATCTTTTTCCTTTTCCTTAATCTTTTTTGAGAGCTCTGTGATTCTATTGCTTAAGCTTTTGTGCAAACTATCATTGTTTTTTAATTTCAAATTTGCTTTATTGAGATCCTGCTTGAGGCTTTTTAATTCGTCCTGATTTGTTTTTTTCTGCTTTTTAAGGTTGTCGATTTCTTCTTCCAGGCGGCTTATTTTTTTGATGTGATTTTTTTTTAGTTCTTCTATTTTTTTTGTTTTTGTTTTTATTTCATTTTGATATTGAGTTTTCAACTCTTCCATCTTTACACCACTTTCAAGTAATGTGTCTCTGGAAATTGTGCATGCTTCTCTGGCTGATTGGATCTCCTTTTCCAGTTTTTTAATCTTTTTTTCCTTGTCAGAAATAGTATCTCTGAATGATTCTGCCTCTTTGATTGACTTTTGATTTGTAATTTTTTCTTCCATTAATTTTTGTTGCAGATTTGCAGTCTCTTGCCGTGTTTCTCTTGTTATCAAACATATAGATTCTACCATGTTTTTCATTGATCTTAATGGGTTGTTCGGCTCTTTATCTGCTGATTTATTTTTTTTTGTTTCTTTTTTTTGTGGGCATATTTCACTTATATTTTTCTTGCATTGTTCTTCAATGTTTTTATGTTCTTCTTCAAGTCTGCCTAGTTTTTCTTTTAGAGATCTTATGGTATCTGTCAGTGATTTTACTTCACCCTCTAACGCTATTGCTGACTCTTTTGACAGTTTAAGCTCTTCTGCCAGGTGGTGATTTTCTTTAGTTAATGTGTTTTTTTCTTTAACTTCCTCTTCTTTTTTTAACAATAATTGATTGGCTTCTTGCAGTTTTTCTTCTGTTGATTGTATTTTTTTTCTATATTCAGAAATTTCGTCCTTGTAATTTTTTAGTTGATCAGTTAATTTTTTGTTTTCATCTGTTATCTCTGTATTATCTGAAGATAGTAATTCTATCTTTTCTTCCAGATGTGTTTTTTCTTTTGTAAGATTTGATATATTTTTCTCAGAGTCAGTAAGTCGCGATTCAAGTTCCATATTTATATTTTTTACTATGGATAATTCATTTTCTGAAGAAAAACAATTTTTTAAAGCATCATAATTTATATCTTCTCCGATTTCAGGATCTTCACCGCTGGGTATAGAGCTAACACCTGATTTAAATGCAAGTAGAAAAGGAAAAATACTGTGGTACTTATGCTCATTTTTCCATAATTCTTCATTTCTAAATTCTTCTTTTTGGGTATTTTTTGGGTCTACCATGATAAAGTAGTAGTGCTTTAAATTCATTACCGCCGCTAAAAGGAACTCATATTTCTCAATATCCTGTCTCATCAGATCGTATTTTTCAGCATGAACAAATGGGTAGATCAATGTTGCAAATGTTTGTTCAGAATTAAGCTTATTAGCTGATGAACTTATGTTGAATTCAGTCGTTGCGACTGTCCTTCTTATGGGTGCACCGGTTTCCGGATGAAGATCATCTACTTCATCCATGCCGGGCAGTTCTGGCATTATCTGAATAAAGTCTTTTAATGCCTGGTGGAAAATATCATGAACCTCGGGTGTACAGTTTTCCTGTAGGGATGGTTTATAACCATTGTAGGATGTTGCAATCAGTTTAGTGATTGTTTGCCATTGTGATTTACCGAACAGCTGCAGACCCTTACTTTCAATGTCTTCAGGTTTGAGAAATTGGTCACAGTGTTTAATGCTGATTTTTTTCTTGTCTGATTCGGTTGGCTTTGGGTCTTTCAATGATGAGGTCAGTTTCTCTCTGAGCAATGCTGCTGATACTTTCCATCCTTTCCGACTTATGTATTGTGTTAAAAATATGTCCAGACATTCCCATGCAGTTATTGGTTTTTTACCATTTTTGTATTCAGTTTCATAAGAGAAGTAATTTTCCCCTTCCTTGAGGCCTCGTAAAACTATGTTCTTTGCCTGATCCCAAAAATAATTAACTGTTGTTATTTTACAATAACAATCACCCCAGGTAATTTTGACTAATTTCTTGTCTTTTTCTCTGGTTATATTTTTGCATGGCATCCATGCTGCCAGTATATTTTCCTCAATTATGGGGATATCATCACCATGGTATTGGTTACAGAATGCATCCAGAATACTTTTAAATGCATTCCAGAAATCTCCAAAAATTTTCTTTCCTCTGCCTTTTTTTGGGTCTTCGGTCAGATCTGTAAAAATCTGGTCATGGAGATTGTTTGCCTGCATTGTTATGGGCGGGGTGATTTTACGTGTTTTCAATATCTTTGCACGGTGGGGGAGTTGATCTGAGTCCTGAGAGGTGTTGGGACGTTTTCTTGGATTGGTGGAATTATGGCACTCTAGTGCATAACCCATTGTGGTTTTTTTTCCCCCCTGTCGCCCCCCAGGCTTTTTTTTCTGAGAGGCTTGTGGAGTGAAAAAATCCTGCTTTGCTGCGGATATATCCATAAGTCCCTGCTTTTCTCTGAATGACTGCATGTACATCGCTTAGTGTAAATAAGAGATGTAGTGATTGCACTTAACTTGCTTAGAACTTTCTTAAATTAGATGGTTGCTGCTTTTGGTGTGTTAATCAGCGATGATGGCATTTATAAAAGAGCAGACCGAATTATATTTGTTTACGCCAGACATTAGAACTCCAAAATGGCAGAAAGTTCCCTGTGCCCGGTTTGGCCTGCACATCAGGCTCATCGAAAGGATGTACTAGTAAAGAGGGTATACACCCTCACTCTCTAACTCGTAACTTGCGCCCTGATCACTTTTCACAATACTGACCTCAAATTGATCTTCCTCAAATCGAACCAGCATGTATTTCTGGAACACCGTTGCACCTCCCAGAAACACAGGGAGGTGTTCACCTGGTCCGTAGAAATCCCACAGGGTGTGAAAATCAACCTGGCCTACAAAAGAGTGCAGGTGACCGGCAAAAATGGCAGAAATTTTATATCGACGCAGGATATCTCTTATCTCATTGGTAAAACCGGAAATGTGGTAGTTCAGGATAATATGTTTGCCTTCACTGCTGGCCTGTTCCAGGTCATTGACCAGCCACTCTCTGGCGGATTGGATATCAAAATAATCCCTTCGGGTCCTGGCAAAGTTCCAGCCATCCCATTGTGCCGTATAGGTTGGGTAATTATTGAGTTGAACGAAATGGATATCACCAATATCCCAGGAATAAGCAAAGCTTTTACTGAATTTTTTTTTCAGTGATGGAAACTCGAAATAAGTCCCCGTGCTGTCATAGTCAAAACTGCGGACATTCAACGTACGCACATGATCTCGTAAATACAGCATCATTCTGGAAGCACAGTTATTCACAAAGCAGCCATCAATATTGTTGGAAATATCATGATTGCCCAGGCCCGGATAGACGTTCATTTTTAATTCGTTATGGTATAGCTGGTAGTAGGCATCGAACTGCCAGTCATAACCAAAAGCGGTCAGGTCGCCATTGATGACAACGCCGGCCAGTTGCTCTTTACCCAGGTCATCCATTAATGCATTCAGGCTTTGCACATAATTCATATTTTCCTGCCAGGCTTTGTCCTGGTCATCACAATTTTCCTTTGATGATTTACATGACCATGGGTACTGAGGGTCTGACATAAATGCCATATAAAAATCGTGATGGTTGAACGGAATCAACCGCGCATAGGAAAAATTGTCTGCCAGCGCTTCTGCCACATTGCCGCTAGCGTTGAAATAGGTTCTGCAAATGCCACTTCCATCCGGTTCATCACAGACCTCCAGTGCCTGATCGGAGGTCAGCTGGATGGGTGTGGCCGAATCATCGGCTTCACACAGAGGCAATAGCTGTTCAGAGTAGTGTTGGAGTTCATGCAGATTCGTGCAGTCTTGTTCTGTAGCCAGGCATTGATTCATGAACACTATGCCCAGGACGAGAGAGGTTAGGCTCTTGGATGCATTCCGGATGGTAAGGTGGGGCATAATGGGCCTCATATTATTGCGAAGTGACTGCGTTATGATGTCCAAATCAATTTTAATTAACTAACACTATGAAAAGGTTAAAAATATATCGACAGATGATGGTTGGATTTGAACAAACATTGAAGAGAGAAAGGTGAGGTGGATGATATCCATTATGTTTTTTGATGGTCATCTGCCCGTCAAACAGTCCTTCATGAACGCGGTGGCCAGAAAGTATTCCATTGAATCGTCTTAAGTAGCTGGCCATATGGAATCGAATATTTCTGGCTACTTGGGCTGGTACTATGCGAGGCACAACGGAGGGAGCATAGCCGTAGCTATGTGACCGGAGTTGTAACGAAGCAGAGTGCCAGCACAAGGAGTCAGAAATATATGATTTCATATGGTTAGCTACTTATCAGCCAGTACGAGAAAGTCTGGATTTATCAGGCTTTCTTTCAGGTTATAACTGAACTGCTGGCCAACCGGGCGAGTTTGGGAACAAAATTCTAATCCGGTTGTCCATAAAACTGATCAGTCAGTCAACATATCGGCTTTTAATCTGGTCAATCACAAGAATTTCGTTTTCATTCTACGTTCTGGAGTTTACATGGCGAATTCCATCCAGTCACAAACATCTATCCGGCGCACTGCCGTCGACGGTGCTGATCAATTATCGTTCGGCACTACACCTGCAGTAGCCGGGACGTTTGATTCCCGGCACACCACCACCACCTCATCTGAGCGCCTTCAACTGAAGATTCTGGGGTATTCTGAGAAGGATATTATTACTGGGGAGACGGCGCTATATGAACGGGCAATTAAACCAACTCCGGCTGATATTATCCAGGAGCTTGCCGGCAAACGCGTTGATATAACCTCCGCATTTCACATCATCAAAGAGGCGATGGACAAGACTCTCGGCTTCCGTAATCAATCTCAAATGGTCAAAGATGTCGCCAGGTTTGCCGAGTCGCTGAAAAAAAGTCTGGACAAAAAAATTGACGAACACCTTACCTCTGCGTGGCCGGAGCAGCAAAAAGTGGCCGAGATTGTCAGCAATTGGCCAGAGTTCCTCAAGGAGTCGGCAACCTACATCCGTTATGGCTGGCCAGTTCTGGCTATTGGTGATGATCAACAGTTCTTATGTGACTTCGGGTCTGCCACAGAAGTCTGCACTCACTACTGTGAATCATACCCGGGTGCCCATCCGCGGATATTTCCTGGTCTTGCAAATCTTCATTATCATAGTTTTGATCCAAAGTACTATAAGAATTATTCTCCAGAGGTCTATCAACGCCGTTTTGGTGAGTTTGCCCAACAAGTTCAGGAGTTGGTTAATAACCCTCCGCCAGATTTCCCCAAAATCGATGAATGTTCATTCCTGGAGTATCCGGTCTTTTTCCGTCTGGTCAAGGATATCTGGCTTGACGCATTATCGACTAATAATACCGGAACCATGGAAAGGGTCAGTCATTTGATGGTGTCGTATACGAAGGTCTTACACAAAATGTCTGAATATCGTTCCAAACCCAAACACCACGACTCTCTGGATGACCAGTTAAGTAGCGCCCATTCTCATAAATTGGGATATGAGGATTTGTTAGTTTTAGCCTTTCAGCTGGCTACGGCCCCTGATAAATGGGAGGAAAACTATAAAGATATTTTCCAGCAGTTGATCAGCCTTGAACTTTCAAGTGAGGAAAGCGAGCTAATGAGATGTTATGACCAATGGACGGAGGGTCCCGTTCAGCAAATGAAGGTCAGTCATTGGGCAGAGTCACTGTTTATTCCGAAGACCATCAAAACCTTGCACTTTCTGCAAGATATTATCAACTATATTAATCAGCCACGTGAGGATTTAAGGGGTGGTCCTCGTTCGGTTTCGAATAGTTTCGAATGGAATGACAGAGACTACTTCGATGCAGATACCAGGCAGCTACTGAAACCCATCATTGCAAAAGACCTGGTGAATTTAGGTCCCCTGGAGGAAACTCAAAAGGTGCTTGATGCTTTTTTCAGCAACAAGGTCCCCAACTTAGCATAATTATCCCGTTGCGTTCAGAAAGACCTGCACAAAAAAGGATCGAATTTACTGTAATGGTACCCCAATATTTTTAATGGGTTTTGGAATTGGATAACCACGAAGGTCAAAAAGAGCAGGGAGAAAAGAAATCTTTTCTTTGTGCTCTTCGTGAACGGTCCCGTCTTCGTTTGGTTAACTGTTTCGATAGATAATTGTTGGCTTTGAACAAACCCGGAAAGCATTTGCTATTCTGAATTGGGTCCTGATTAGCATGGATATTATTTATGATTAGCTACAGAAAAAATAGCTACAAAAATAAATAGCTAAGAAAATAAATAGCGTTTTTAACAGGGTTAAATGGATATTGCATCATAATCCGGCACTGCCGAATAATCATATAAGGATTGAATAGAGATAAGACTTATGACGAAAGGAAAGTTAGCAGGAATAATTCTGTCAGGTTTTATTGCCTCGGCCTGCTCTCAGGAAACACGCTTTAATCTTGACCAGAGCGATATGTCAGAAAAGCCCACGTATCACAAGCAAAGTGTTGAAGAAATTCTGAACACCTCAGACGATGAAGAACTGGTTCGGATTTCCGGTGAAATTGTTAAGAAAATCAAAGGGAAAATATATCTGTTTCGTGGTGAAACCGGTGAGATTAACGTGCTTATTGATGATTCAGCCCTGCCCGATCAGGAGGTTAAGCTGAACTCTCCCAGCATTATTAAAGGTGAGGTGGATAATCCACCTGACAGAGCCCCCAGGGTTGAGGTGGATGATATTCATTATGTCTTTTGATAGCTATCTGCCGCTCATACAGTCCCTCAGGAACGCGGCGGCCAGAAATTATTCCATTGAATCGTTTTATCAGCCAGTACGAGAAAGTCGGGATTAATCAGGCTTTCTTTCAGGTTATAACTGAAACGCTGGCCATCCGCATTAAGAAACAATCCGCCTGCCCCTTCAACAACCGCCTGAACAGCCCCGGTATCCCATTCCGATGTAGGGCCAAGTCTGGGATAGATATCAGCCTGACCCTCAGCTATCAGGCAGCTTTTTAATGCACTGCCAACTTTTCTGGATATCAGGCCCGGATACACCGCTTTCAGTGCGTTAAGGTAGTGACTGGCCTGTTCTGTGCCATAACTGCGGCTGCCAAGAACGATGACTTCCTTCTCCGGAGCGAACTTTCGGGGCCGGATTTCATAAGCAACACCATCGTTAACCTGTTTCCACGCGCCCAGACTTTTACCTCCCCAGTAAGTGGTATCCGTCGCGGGCAGATGCACGATGCCAAGGAGCGGATAGTTATTCTCAATCAGGGCAATATTGACGGAGAATTCACCATTGCGGTTAATAAACTCTTTGGTGCCATCCAGAGGGTCAATCAGCCAGTAACGCTGCCAGTTTTTTCTTTCCTGCCAGGAGGGATGATCCGACTCCTCAGAAAGCAGAGGGTATGTTACCGGTAAACCTTCCAGACCATGAACGATGACTGCATTGGCCGCCAGGTCCGCCTTGGTGACAGGCGTAGTATCCGCCTTGGTTTGTACCCCAAGATCATCCTGCTGATAGACGGCAAGAATACCTTTTCCTGCCTCTCGGGCAATGTGCACTAACTCAGGAATTAAAGACTCAGGATTGCTCATATCTCGCACTCTGGCAAAGGTGGATCAGGCCCTGTTGGCCTGAGCTGGCCGGTTAAGTATCAACCCAGTAACCCGGTTTGAAGTTGCTCGCGCACCATAAACAGGGCTGCGATCACTCTTGCTTCCGTAAAGTCCGGCCGGGCACACAGCGTCATTAACTGATCAAATGAAAACGTCTCGACTTCCAGGGGTTCTGGTTCATCGCCCTCCAGCGTCTCTTCATAAAGGTCCCGGGCCACCATAATATGAATACTGCGTTTCATGTAGTTGGGTGAAAGGCTGAAGTCGCCCAGGTGATGCCAGCGGTGAGCGCCAAAACCGATCTCTTCCTTCAGCTCTCTGTTGCCCCCTTCTTGCAGGGTTTCGCCGGGTTCGGCAAGGCCTTTCGGTAGGGTGAGCTGGTAATCTTCCGTGCCGGCAGCGTACTCCCTGATCATCATGAAATGCTGGTGATCGACCAGTGGCACAACCATCACGCCCCGGTGTCCTGTCTCAAACTCACCGAGACGTTCATAAATACGTTCTTCACCGTTTGAAAACCGGATATCCAGCTCTTCGACCCGGAACAGGCGGGTTCGGGCGATTTCCCGGCATGCGCGAATCTCTGGCTTATTTTTCTGTGGAATGTGTTCCGTCATGGTTTCCTGATGGTACTGGCTGGAAATATCCGGTCATTATAGTGGGTACAGGCTCCTGGTATCCATTGATGTCGGGTCACTTCTGGCCTTGAAAGCACGGAATTTCATTCACATTATGGCACTGATAAAATGGCTGGAAACGTTCAGATATGACCTGTAGCCGGATAACCCCTGAATTCCTCAACTAGCTGAGATGCCCTTATGATTGACTGGACCAAGATCAGCACAGTGTTGCTGGATATGGATGGCACGTTATTAGACCTCCATTTTGACAACTATTTCTGGCAAGAGTACGTGCCGTACAAATATGCAGAGAAACACGGTATTTCTCTGGCCAAGGCAAAAGAGGAGCTTAATCCCCGGTTTGAGCAAATCTATGGCAAGCTGCAGTGGTACTGTCTGGATTACTGGGCCGTGGAGCTGGATCTGGACATTATCGCCATGAAACATGAGATTACCCATCTTATCTCGTTCAGGCCTTACGCCGATGGGTTTCTGCAAAATATCCGGGATCATGGCAAGCAGGTGATTATGATCACCAATGCCCATCGTGACAGCCTCTCTCTGAAACTGGAACGTCTGCCCATGGCGCACTACTTTGATAAGTTAATCAGTTCCCATGACTATGGCTATCCCAAGGAGGAACAGAGTTTCTGGCGGGCACTGGAAGACGATATTGCCCTCGATAAGAAACATGCACTGTTTATTGATGACAATATCGGCATTCTTGATTCAGCAAAAACCTATGGTATTGCCGAGCTGCTGGCCATCCGTTATCCCGACAGTCAAAAAGGGCCCTGGGACACTGGCACCTACAATGCTGTTGAGGATTTCCGGGAACTGTTTATTTCTTAGCGTATTTTTTCCTGAAAAGACTGTCCGTCCGAGATGTGAGTCTCGACCTGCCGCAGCCTTTTCACGATAAAAAGCAGTCAGGGGGACCGAATGAGTAATAGTGAAAAGATCAGACTTGATAAATGGTTATGGGCAGCACGCTTTTATAAGACCCGCAGCATTGCCAAAGAAGCCATAGACGGTGGCAAAGTGCACTTGAATGGTCAGCGGTGCAAGCCAGGCAAAGAGCCCCGGGTGGGTGATGTGATAAAACTTCGTGCTGGCTGGGATGAGCGCATTGTTATCGTTAAGCAGCTCAGTGATAAGCGGCAGAAGGCTGAGCTGGCCCAGCAGCTTTATGAAGAAACGCCTGAGAGCCTTCAGGCCCGGGAAGAGGCTGCCGCGAATCGAAAAGCCTTGCGAGGTGCCATGCCCAGACCCGATCACCGTCCGGATAAAAAGCAGCGTCGTGAGATCCTGAAGCATAAAGCGGATTACTGATTTCGGTTGGTTCCATCGGTATATTGTATGGCGACTTTGATCGCTTCCGTCAGGCTGACTTCGCTGGCCTGACCGGTACCGGCGATATCATAGGCGGTTCCGTGATCCACCGAGGTTCTCAGAAATGGCAGGCCACAGGTAATGGAAACCGTACGTTGAAAGTCCACCATCTTGGTGGCGATATGGCCCTGGTCATGATACATGGACAGCACCCCATCATAAGCGCCGTTAAGCGCCTGATGAAACACGGAGTCAGCGGGAACGGGACCAGTGATATTCCACCCTTCCTTCCTGGCCCGCATCACCGCAGGCTCAATGGCGCAGACTTCTTCATCGCCAAACAGTCCGTTCTCGCCACAGTGGGGGTTCAAACCGGCCACGGCCAGCGATGGCGAATGGATGCCCAGGGACTTGAGAATCTGGTAAGACTTGACAATGCCCTTGAAAACCCGCTCTTCAATAATGGCATCACAGGCCTGCCTGAGCGACAGATGGCGGGTAAGAAAGAAAACCCTGAGCCCGGCAACCTGGAAGAGCGTAATAGGGTCATGGGTGTGAGTCAGTGATGCCAGTATTTCCGTATGGCCGATATGAGGAATCTTTGCCGCTTTGAGCGACAGCTTATTGATAGGTGGGGTAACGATGGCGCTTTTTTTCTGCTGTTGAACATAGTGAACCGCCTGCTCAATAAACTGGTATGCTGCCGCTCCGGTTTCTGCAGAGACTTTCCCGAAAATAATGTTGTCGATATTTACGATTGGACAGTCAATCAGGCTGATTTGTCCGGGCTGATGCAAGTCAGGAGTCGTGTGTTGAATCAAACGGAAGCTGACCTTCTCCCTGCACAGGCTGGCTGCCTGTTCCAACCATCGAACATCCCCCATCACCACTGGCCGACAGGTGCTGGCAAGCTCCGGGGCACATAGTGACTTGATGATGATTTCTGCGCCGATACCGGCTGGGTCACCCATGGGGATACAGATCAGGGGAGGCATTTCGGCTATCGGTCACACCGGGACCGCCTGCAAGGCTGGAGACTCATATCAGCTTAGCAGTAAAGTTGAGTGCCACAAGACTTCATTTCTGAGTAGTAAATAGGGTTGTGGAGGTAATCAAACCGTTTCTTGGTTATCATGACTGCAGCAACCGTGTGGAGTGAACCATGTTACGTCAAGTTTCTGTACCACAACGGTATTAGCAGTCATTCAGGGTATACACTTAAGCGGCTCTCCTCTGGCACGGAGAGTTGAGAGTTAAGTTAAAGTGATGTTAGAGCTGTTCTGGCTCTGGCAAACCTTCTGCCACATCGCGGAACAAGGCCAAAGCAGCTTCCAGATGATCAATAATCTCCTGCTGCAAAATGGCAGGAGGAGGCAGGTTGTCGAGATTATCCAGGCTGTCATCTTTGAGCCAGAAAATATCCAGACTGGCTTTATCCCGCGCGATCAACTGATCATATTTGAAAAACCGGAAACGTTCGGTTTCAGTACGATTCAGCCGATCCGTCGGGTTGTAACACTGAATAAACTCCTGAAGGTCACTCAGCGTTAATGGCCGCTGCTTCAGAGTGAAGTGTTTGTTCGTCCGTAAATCATAGAACCAGCTGCCTTTGGTATGCACCTTTCCATCTCTGGGGGCATTATCAAAAAAGACCACATTGGCTTTAACACCATTGGCGTAGAAAATGCCCGTGGGCAGACGCAATATGGTATGTACATCGCAGGTTTGCAGCCACTTCTTGCGGATACGCTCCCCAACGCCCCCTTCAAACAGTACGTTATCCGGCAGTACCACCGCAGCTTGACCATCAGACTTGAGCATGGCAACAATATGCTGAAGGAAGTTCAGCTGTTTATTGGTAGTGGTGGCCCAGAAATCCTGACGCTCATAGGTAATTGCGTCTTTGTCTTCTTCCCCTTGCTTGTTGGTAATGGTGAGGCGGCTCTTTTTACCAAACGGAGGGTTGGCCAGCACATAGTCCACTTTCTGGGCTGGAGGCTGGGTAAGAGCATCGGCACGGGCAACGCAGGGGTCGCCTTCGATATCACCAATATTGTGCAGGAACAGGTTCATCAAACAGAGACGACGGGTAGAAGGAACAATTTCATTCCCGTAAAAGGTCTCGTCGCGCAGGAACTTTTTCTGCTTAGGGTTGAGCTGCTGCTTGGCAATCCAGTGATAAGCACTCAGAAAGAAACCACCGGTTCCACAGGCTGGGTCGGCGATGGTTTTCATGGGTTTAGGCTGTACGCATTCAACCATGGCTTCGATAATGGCCCGGGGCGTAAAGTATTGCCCGGCACCGCTTTTGGTGTCTTCCGCGTTTTTCTGGAGAAGGCCTTCGTACAGATCACCTTTGGTGTCGGAGTCCATACCCAGCCACTGTTCACCATCGATCATTTTAATAATACGGGGTAGTCACCATAGCCCACACCATCATCACGCAGTGTATGGCAATAGTTCCAGACCTTTTGCACCAGTGAAGATGCGTTCATTAATCAGAGTCCTTAAGCACATACTTCTTTTGTGCTTCATCAATAGCGCGCTGCAAACGGTGGTGCAGCACTTCACGCTCAGGTAAAACGGTTAAATATTCTGCGACATGGATACCGGCATCATCCAGCTGCAGCAGTTCAATCTGTTCTTTACGGTTTTCGGCACAGAGAATAATGCCCAGTGGCGGCTTTTCTCCTGGCTGGCGTTCATGCTTATCCAGCCAGCGCAGGTAAAGCTCCATTTGCCCTTTGTAGTGGGCCTTGAAGCGACCAATCTTCAAATCCACCGCGACCAGTTGCTTTAACTGACGGTTGTAGAACAGCAGGTCAATATAGAAATCTTCACCATCGATCTGGATGCGCTTTTGGCGGGCAATAAATGAGAAACCAGCGCCAAGCTCCAGCAGGAAGTTCTCAAGCTCGCGCAGAATAGCGTCTTCAAGATCTCTTTCAAGGTAGTGAACATTCAGCTGCAAGAAATCCAGGACATAAGGGTCTTTCAATATCAGGCTGGGTTCCAGACGGTTTTTCTCGGCCAGGGTCTGCAGCTCTTTCTGAATCAGGGCTTCCGGCTTTTTGGAAAGGGCCGTGCGTTGATAGAGCATGGAGTCGATCCGCTCCCCCAGTTCCCGTACGCTCCAGCCTTCGATACGGCACATCTGGGCGTAGAACTCCCGCTGCAGCGGGTCTTTCATGGGAATCAGGGCGATAAAATGGGTCCAGCTCAATTGTCGCATCAGCGATACGACAATTTCCCGGTCTGAGAAAACCTCGGCAAATTGCATCATCCGGCGCAGCTGTTTATCGGAGAAGCCTCGGCCAAATTCCTGAGTGAGCTGTTTGGCCAGGGAAACCACTATCTGCTTGCCGTACTTGGCTCGTTCACCGCCCAGAACCTCCTGATTGATGCGATGGCCGATCTGCCAGTACATAAAGGTCAGGGAGGCGTTGACGGCGGCTGAGGCTTTTTGGCGGGAGTTGGTGATGAGCTGCTTTAATTCTTTGAACAAACCGCTTTCGATGTTGTCAAGTCTTTCACGCTGCTTTACCTTGCCTTTGAGTAGCTAGGCCAGACCTTATGTAATCAATCATCGTTTGATTACCCGAGCTAAAATGATGTGCAATCATCATAGCAATCTTGTGATTTAAAAAGCTAATTCCTCCGCTTCTATTTCTGGTCTTATAAGAAACATAGGAGTTTATGGAGTGCACAATATCGTGATTAGAGCTATCGTAGGTGATTTCTTGGATAACGAGCCAATCAAGAAGATCACCAAGCACTAAATCGTAACTTGGGGATAACACACTTTTTGTTAACCGGTCTCGGATGGAGAAAATTTGATTCCATGTTTGAACCTCTTCATCATCTGGGAGAAAACTAATTTCCCAGACAGGGCTCATATCATCTCTACCGAAAGGATTGGGTGAAAGTCTCATACTGACAAGTACTATGGATCTACTTTATTAGGAAATGGGATGACATTGTCATTATGACCGCTGATCTTGGCTCGATAGGTGACCGACAAAAGCCGCCAGCCCTTATCAAACCAGTCGCTCTGGATTAAAGACCTGAGTGTTAGAATCCCTTGGCCTCCCGGATTTCTCCACCGCATTCCCGAACACTTCATGCGCTGAGTAACCAGTGTTTTGCATGCCGCTTCAATCACTCCGGAGCCGATGGGAAGACTTTTTGACAAATGCTCTGCGTACTTCATCCGTGGGCTATTTTTTCTGAAGTATTCCAGTTCGGTCTTAAGCTTGGATCGGCGCGGGTGTTTTTTGTGTTGGTAAGCCAGGGCCTTGATGACTTTATCAATTCCGCCAGTTTCTTCTTTCAGAATATGCCGGTACGTTTTGAACTTCTCTTTAGCCTTTGGACTATTTTCACCGTACGACAGATCAAAGGCTTTCTTCAGGTGCTCTGCCGCATGGTAAAAGTCGATAATTTCATGACCTTCAGGTAACTCGCTGGAGAGATATGTCCAGTTGTCTTTGGCTCCATCTGCGACTTTCACCAATGTCAGACCCGGCTTTTGTTCAAGGACCTTATTCAGGTGATTCTTGATGGTCTGTTTCAACGTCTCCTTTTTGCTCTCGGGCATTCGCCCCATTCTTATGGTGGATAGCCGATTACCCAGATCATCATAAAACGACAGCGTTCCACAACTGGCTTCCTGACAACCCGCAGGGCCTCGGGTACGCTTGCCTTCAGCAGCTCCCTTGTCTCGTTTTTCCTGACGCTTTCCGTCTTTCATAGGCAGCATTGCACCATCAAGAGAGGTCGCTACCGTTACTGCATTGGCTGGAACCTGAAAGTTGTCTGCCAGAATATACTCAAAAGGTTCAAGATACTGCTCCCACCGTTCACTGAGTTTTGCAGGAAGACGAGCCAAAGTACTGGCCGACGGCTTCATATTTCCCAACAACTCAAGAAGGCTTGAAACTTCGGTTGGTGGCAACTGAGCCACCATCCACGCCGCTTGTTTTGCCGCCCTGGGTAACCAGAACCCTTCAACAATCCCTGCCCGGAGTTCCAGGGGGACTATACATTTGCTTCCTGAGCCGGATCGATACAGGGTTCGCTTTACCCGGACAGGGCCAGCGGCAGATTGGTATGTTTGATGATTTTGAGCCACCCTGCGATAAACGGTGCCCTTGACCTCAATGGAAGGTTCATTGACGTCCAGTTTTTGAAGGTCTTCAGAGAGAATCTCCTGCTCTGCAAGAGTCATGAGGTTATGAAGTTCATTTTCGTAATCCTCCCAGTGGAGCCCATGGCATGACTGGCGAAGAAGAGATAACCGATGTTGCAGCGTCTCGATTGCAGGGCAGTAACTACTAGTGGGAATGGTCAGTGGCTGACATACTTCCATGGGGGGCGGCCTCTCGCAGATGATTCTTTTGTCACATGAAAATCATAGCTGCGTTTGGTCGCCTTTCTTGTTCGGGAATTTTGGCTCCGGGACATAAATTCTATGCTCCAGGGTCTGTAGTTGTGCTCAGTATGAGACTTTCACCCAATAATTTGCTTGAAAAACAAATGGATGACCTGTTGACTCGCCTGGAAAATACATCCCCGGATAATGAAGAGGATCAACAAATCATTTCCATGGCCGCAAGTTGGCTTGGGAGAACGTGTCCGGTCATCCCCCATTACCAGACAAACATTTCAAAACCTCAAACCGACTTCCGCGATCAACTCCAGTCATGCCTTCCCTCTTTGAATATTGAAGAAGAAAAGAGTCTGAACTCATTACCTCCGGTTGACCTGCTCCTGCCAGACCACAACATGGTGATTGAAATTCAGGGACCGTCTCATTACGTGAGTGGTGATTTCAACACCAGGAATGGTTCGACTCTACTTAAAATCGCACTGCTGCAAAAAGCAGGATTTGAGGTCATTGAAATCCCGGTTAACCAGCTCAGGAGCCGGGATTCAATAAAACTATATATTGATCAAATAAAGACCAGGGTAGACATCCCGCCACAGGGTCATGGCTCTGTATTACTGAAAAGCGGGTCGGCCGATGAGAAATACGGCACTGCTTATATATAATTATTTCAGCAAAATGAACTTCTGAACTGCACAGCAGTCTGCTTTTTATATTTGCATGAATTAATGAAATATAATTATGGACAGAAGCTCTGTCGGTATCAGTAGTCAATACGCAAGATCCGATAATAATCATAACCGACCGGGTGGTCGTGCTGCTGCTTCGAGGCGTGGACGATACAGACATGCCACAGTCAGGCAGTGGGATGATAGCCCACGCAATAATCCGGGGCGTACTACATTTTACCGTTCTTCTGACGAACGCCCTTCTCAACATCTACAGCGCCGTTCAGTAACCCCTCCTCAAGATTTTAATGCGCTCATCAAACAGGAAATAATGGATGATCTGGTGAGTCAATCGAATCGTTTCGGGTGTCGCTATAATGGGAGAAATCACGGCTGGTATGCCAGTTCAATTAAAAAATACACATCAGCTGCTAAACGACCGTTAAATCGAGCGGAACAAAGCCAGCTGGTGCGTTTGATGCAAAATTTTACCATAACACGGCGTTGGGACTGGCGAAGCCTTACGGCCACACTTCATTCATTGACTTCAGCGGGTGTTTTTACCCCTCATAAACCCGTGGATAAGGGTGTTAAGAGCACTCAAGCTGCCTTATTGTCAACGCTACTTGATGTAATCATATTCAAGTGCAACCAAAAACCTCAAGCCTGGGACATTGATGCACGGGGAATCGCCAACCTGCTGTGGGCCATGGCGAAACTGGTAGACAACGAGCAGGAGTGGACACCAGGGCTCAAAGCGACAGTGGCCGCGCTGATGCCCCACGTGAATGCACAGAAAGACCAATTTATTCCTCAGCATATCGCCAACCTGCTGTGGGCAATGGCGAAACTGGTGGTCAACGGGCAGGAGCAGACACCAGAGCTCAACAAGGCCGTGGCCACGTTATTGACCAACGTGAACACTCAGAAAGCGAACTTTAAACCACAGGAAATCACCAACCTGCTGTGGGCCATGGCGAAACTGGTGGACAACGGCCAGGAGCGGATACCAGAGTTCAAAGAGGCTGTGGCCGCGCTGTTGCCCCACGTGAACGCACAGAAAGACCAATTTAATGCCCAGGAAATCGCCAACCTGCTGTGGGCCATGGCGAAACTGGTGGACAACGGCCAGGAGCAAACACCAGAGTTCAACGAGGCGGTGGTCGCGCTGTTGCCCCACGTGAACACACAGAAAGACCAATTTATTCCTCAGCATATCGCCAACCTGCTGTGGGCCATGGCGAAACTGGTGGACAACGGGCTGGAGCAGATGCCAGTGCTCAACGAGGCCGTGGCCGCGCTGTTGCCCCACGTGGACACTCAGAAAGACCAATTTATTCCTCAGCATATCGTCAACCTGCTGTGGGCCATGGCAAAACTGGTGGACAACGGGCAGGAGCAGACACCAGGGCTCAAAGAGGCCGTGGCCGCTCTGTTGCCCCACGTGAACGCTAAGAAAGACCAATTTAATGCCCAAGGTAACGCCAACCTTCTGTGGGCCATGGCAAAACTGGTGGACAACGGGCAGGAGCAGACACCAGGTCTCAAAGAGGCCGTGGCCGCGCTGTTGCCCCACGTGAACGCAAAGAAAGACCAATTCAATGCCCAGGATATCGCCAACCTGCTTTGGGCCATGGCGAAACTGGTGGACAACGGGCAGGATCAGACATCAGAGCTCAACGAGGCCTTGGCCACGCTGTTGTCCTGCGTCAACGTACAGAAAGCTAGCTTTAAACCACAGGGTATCACCAATCTGCTGTGGGCCATGGCGAAACTGGTGGACAACGGGCAGGAGCGAACACAAGGGCTCAACGAAGCTGTGGCCGCGCTGTTACCCCACGTAAACACACAAATAGCGAACTTTAAACCACAGGAAATCGTTAACCTGCTGTGGGCCATGGCGAAACTGGTGATCAACGGGCAGGAGCGAACACCAGGGCTCAAAGAGGCCGTGGCTGCGCTGTTGCCCCAAGTGAACGCACAGAAAGACCAATTTAATGCCCAGGGTATCACCAACCTGCTGTGGGCCATGGCGAAACTGGGGGAGCTCGTTGAGCTGAATGTGGTTAAATCCACGTCTGAACATCTTGTCTACCAAATCAGTAAATGCCCTCAGTTATCTCAGCAAGATATATCGATGTCTCTCTGGGGAGTATTGGTATGCTGTGCCAGGCTGTCTCCCGAATTCAATACCAATAAAAACAGCTTGCTTGAAAAGCACATGGATGCCCTGTTTACTCGCCTGGAAAATGCACTCCCTAACAATGAAGAGGAACAATCCATCATTGCCATGGCCGCATGCTGGCTTGGCAGGGCGTGTCCGATCGTCCCTCATTACCAGACCAGCATTTCAAAACATCAAACCGACTTCCGCGATCAACTTCAATCATCTATTCCCTCTTTAAAGATTGAAGTAGAAAGGAGTCTGAACTCATTACCTCCGGTTGATCTGCTACTGCCAGACCACAATATTATTATTGAAATTCAGGGACCCTTTCATTACGTGAGTGGTGATTTCCAAACCAGGAATGGTTCGACTCTGCTGAAAATCGCACTGCTGCAAAAAGCAGGATTTGAGGTCATTGAAATCCCGACTAGCACCTTTTTGAACCCGGATTCAATAAAACGATGTATTGATGAAATAAAGACCAGGCTGGACATCCCGCCACAGGCCCATGGTTCTGTATCCTATAAAATCGGGTGGGCAGATGAGGCAAACGTTACCGTCGATAACGGGTGTCAATCCTCACATCACTATTACTTAATCGGCGAAGAGCATTCAGAAAAGCAAACAGGCAAACCCAAAAAAAGAACAAGGAAGAGGAAAAAAAAGCCAAGGTCCTTCAATCAAATATTTTGAACTTTTTTCTGGAAAGAAAGTCGGATGTTAGAGGAAATGTTTTAGTTTGATCTATCGCCGTAATAACTAACAACTAAATCTAAGTAAGTAGCCCTTATTTTCTAAATCTAAGTATGTAGCCCTTATTTTCAGGAGTTAACAATCATGCAACCAGCCCCGATTGCTCCGTCCAAACGCTTGTTAGACTATATAGATTTTGATTTGCTGGCAGGTTCGGCCTGTTGTGGAGTTTTTGGTCACATTTTCGGTAGCATCGTTAGCCCTATAACACCTTTACCAGTTGGTTTTATGACATTTAGCGGTGCCAATCTCCTGGCTGGCACCCTGAATCGTCGCAACATTGCCTGGCATCAATACACTACTGTACTACTGCACAAAAACAAACAGCAGTTAAACAATGCACTAGTGGAAAGGTTTGAACAATTATCGAACAAGCTGAGACAGAGCACTTTGAAACTTACCGAAATCCAGACAAAAATTGAGAATCTTGAAAAGGATATTAAGGAATTGAACAAAAAGCCAATGGAAAAGCTGGATCAATTATACAGGAAACAAAAAGAGATTAATGAGAGCTGCAAAAAAAATCGTGAGGAAATTGCTGCCCTCCGGGAACTATTAAACCAATCAACGTTGGTAACTAACCAGCCTGCACCATTGAACCAACTACCCACAGACATTGCACAACAAAAAAACAAGTAGTTGCCCTGGATAGCTCCAATAAGTAGCTAACCCTATGAAATCATATATTTCTGACTCCTTGTGCCGGCACTCTGCTTCGTTACAACTCCGGTCACATAGCTACGGCTATGCTCCCTCCGTTGTGCCTCGCATAGTACCAGCCCAAGTAGCCAGAAATATTCGATTCCATATGGCCAGCTACTTAAAGTTACTCATAAGTAGTTGGCAATCCTTGCTGGGTGATAATACCAGCAAGACAATCAGGTGTTTGATGAAGTTTTCATCCTGTCCTCTGGGACAATAGAACAGCTCATAAGCGCACCGGGCCGAGGTATTCTTGATTGATGTCACTACAAAGCGAGGGTTGTCACCCATCGGGTTCACTTCAGCCTGATATATGACAAGTGTATCCAGCCCTTTCCAGCTCTTTGCCTGATACTGAGCCTCGCTATACAGACGCACCCGGTAAGGTATCGGTAATTTATTTAATCGGGCGTAAGCTGGACGTGTTTGCAGACAGTGGCGAGCTTCTGCCATGCTTTCGTCCCGAAGGTGTTTTACCCGGCCGAAGAATGGCTGTGATCAACTTCCCGCTCAAACCTTCAAAAATCATCAGTGGCAAGTAGCAGGTGTTGCCGTATTTGGTACTAAACAGACTGTACTGTTGAGCACCGTGGGTCAGGCTGGCCGTGTGATCCAGATCAATGACTGCCAGCTTGGGCGGTTTTTTATAGCTGCTGAGAAAATGCTCTGCAAAGGCGTAGGTCAGATCGTATATATCCCTGCGGGACAAGCCCTTCCCGAGTCGTGTAAATGTGGGGGCTGATGCCAGATGGGTCTCGGCATTTAGAGGACTGCGACCGACAGCGAGCTTGAACATGGGGTCCTTACGCAAATGGTTGCTGTCATTGGCATCCTGATAACCGCAGGCCATTTGCAGCACTCTTTGCGTCAGAAGATCCTGCATGGAATGGTCAATATAGGATTGATGTCGTTTGTCCTGGATTGCCTTGACGAGCCGGGGAATTATGAAATCTAGAACCGTGTTCATACGCCCGATTAAATAAATTACCGATACCTTTTCCGGTGATAAACATTTCAGCAAAATGAACTTCTGAACCGCACAGCAGTCTACTTTTTATATTTTCATGAATTAATGAAATATAATTATGGACGGAAGCTCTGCCGGTATCAGTGGTCAATACGCAAGATCCGATAATAATCATAACCGACCGGGTGGCCGTGCTGCTGCTTCGAGGCGTGGACGATACCGACAGGCCACGGTCAGGCAGTGGGATGATACCCCACGAACAAACCCGGGGCGTACTACATTTTACCGTTCTTCTGACGCACGCCCTTCTCAACATCTACAGCGCCGTTCAGTTAACCCTGCTCAAGATTTTAAGGCGCTCATCAAACCAGAAATAATGGCTGATCTGGTGAGTAAATCTTATCGTTTCGGTGATCGCTATGATGGGAGAAATCACGGCCTATATGCCAATTCAATTAAAAAATACACATCCGCTGCTAAAAGACCGTTAAATCGAGCAGAACAAAGCCAGCTGATATGTTTGCTGCAAAATTTTACCATAACACGACGTTGGGACTGGCGAAGCCTTACAACAACACTCCATTCATTGACTTCAGCGGGTTTTTTTACCCCTCATAACCCGGATGAGCGTGTCAAGCTAACTCAAGTTTCCTTATTGTCAACACTACTTGATGCCATCATATTCAAGTGCCACCAAAAACCTCAAGCCAAGGACATTAATGCCCAGGAAATCGCCAACCAGCTGTGGGCGATAGCAAAACTGGTAGACAACGGGCAGGAGTGGGCACCAGGGCTCAAAGAGGCCGTGACCGCGCTGTTGCCCCACGTGAACGCACAGAAAGACCAATTTATTCCCCAGCATATCGCCAACCTGCTGTGGGCCATAGCGAAACTGGTGGACAATGGGCAGGAGCGGATACCAGAGTTCCAAGAGACCGTGGCCACGCTGTTGCCCCACGTGAACGCACAGAAAGACCAATTTAATACTCAGGATATCGCCAACCTGCTGTGGGCCATGGCGAAACTGGTGGACAACGGACAGGAGCAGACAACAGGCCTCAGAGCGACAATAGTCACGTTGTTGCCCCACGTAAACGTACAGAAAGACCAATTTATTCCTCAGCATATCACCAATCTGCTGTGGGCCATGGCGAAACTGGTGGATAACGGGCTGGAGCGGACACCAGGGCTCAAAAAGGCCGTGGCTGCGCTGTTGCCCCACGTGAACGCACAGAAAAACCAATTTAAGGCCCAGGGTATCGCCAACCTACTGTGGGCCATGGCAAAACTGGTGGACAACGGGCAGCAGTGGACACCGAGGCTCAAAGAAACCGTGGCCGCGCTGTTGCCCCACGTGAATGCACAGAAAAACCAATTTAAGACCCAGGGTATCGTCAACCTGCTGTGGGCCATGGCGAAACTGGTGGTCAACGGGCAGGATCTGACCCCGGAACTCAACGAGGCCGTGGCCGCGTTGTTGCTCCGGGTAAACGCACAGAAAGATCGATTTAATGCCCAGGGTATCGCCAACCTGCTGTGGGCTGTGGCGAAACTGGTGGACAACGGGCAGGAGCGGATACCAGAGTTCCAAAAGGTCGTAGCCACTCTATTGCCACGGGTGAGGGCACAGAAAGACCAATGTAATACTCAGGATCTCGCCAACCTGCTGTGGGCCATAGCGAAACTGGTGGACAACGGACAGGAGCAGACAACAGGCCTCAAAGCAACAGTGGCCGCGCTGTTGCCCCACGTGAACGCGCAGAAAGATCGGTTTATTCCTCAGCATATCGCCAACCTGCTGTGGGCCATGGCAAAACTGGTGGTCAACGGGCAGGAGCGAACAGCAGGGCTGAACGAGGCCGTGGCCGCGCTGTTGCCCCACGTGAATGGACAGAAAGCTGATTTTAAACCACAGGAAATCGCCAACCTGCTGTGGGCCATGGCGAAACTGGTGGACAACGGGCAGGAGCCGACAGCAGTGCTCAACGAGGCCGTGGCCGCGCTGTTGCCTCTCGTGAAGGTTCAGCAAGACCAATTTATTCCTCAGCATATCGCCAACCTGCTGTGGGCCATGGCGAAACTGGTGGACAACGGGCAGGAACAGACACCAGGGCTCAACGAGGCCGTGGCCGCACTATTGCCCCTCATGAACGCACAGAAAGACCAATTTAATGCCCAGGGTATTGCCAACCTGCTGTGGGCCATCGCAAAACTGGTGGACAACGGGCAGGAGCAGACACCAGGGCTCAAAGCGGCCATAGCCATGCTGCTGCCCCACGTGAAAGCACTGAAAGCGAACTATAACCCCCAGGAAATCGCCAACCTGCTGTGGGCCATGGCAAAACTGGTGGACAACGGGCAAGAGCAGACACCAGAGTTCAAAGAGGCTGTGGGCGGGCTGCTGCCCTGCGTGAACGCACAGAAAGACCAGTTTAACCCCCAGGATATTGCCAACCTGCTGTGGGCCATCGCAAAACTGGGTGAGCTCGTTGAGCTGAACGTGGTTAAATCCACGTCTGAACTTCTTGTCTACCAAATCAGTCAATGCCCTCAGTTATCTCAGCAAGATATATCGATGTCTCTCTGGGGAGTATTGGTATGCTGTGCCAGGCTGTCTCCCGAATTCAATACCAATAAAAACAGCTTGCTTGAAAAGCACATGGATGCCCTGTTTACTCGCCTGGAAAATGCACTCCCTAACAATGAAGAGGAACAATCCATCATTGCCATGGCCGCATGCTGGCTTGGCAGGGCGTGTCCGATCGTCCCTCATTACCAGACCAGCATTTCAAAACATCAAACCGACTTCCGCGATCAACTTCAATCATCTATTCCCTCTTTAAAGATTGAAGTAGAAAGGAGTCTGAACTCATTACCTCCGGTTGATCTGCTACTGCCAGCCCACAATATTATTATTGAAATTCAGGGACCCTCTCATTACGTGAGTGGTGATTTCCAAACCAGGAATGGTTCGACTCTGCTGAAAATCGCACTGCTGCAAAAAGCAGGATTTGAGGTCATTGAAATCCCGACTAACACCTTTTTGAACCCGGATTCAATAAAACGATGTATTGATCAAATAAAGACTAGGATCGACATCCCACCACAGGCCTATGGCTCTGTATCCTATAAAATCGGGTGGACAGATAAGGCAAACGTTACCGCCGATAAAGGAGGGCAATCCTCACATCACTGTTACTTAACCGGCGAAGAGCATTCAGAAAAGCAAACAGGCAAACCCAAAAAAAGAACAAGGAAGAGGAAAAAAAAGCCAATAACCTCTGCCCTTTCACCATGACTCTAGGAGGCTGACCGAGAATAGACTGCCCTACTGCGGTGGCAGCAAATTGGTCTAAAAAGTCGGAAATTTTTAGCAAATAGAACCACTATTCACTAAAAATTTCGGACTTTTTATCCTCAATTTTCTGCCATCCTCGCTACGGGCGCTATTCTCGGTCAGCCTCCTGGAACCGTGTTCATATTCCGGTGATAAACATTTCTGCAAAATGAACTTCTGAACCGCACAGCAGTCTGCTTTTTATGTTTCCATGAATTAATGAAATATAATTATGGACGTAAGCTCTGCCGGTATCAGTGGTCAATACGCAAGATCCGATAATAATCATAACCGACCGGGTGGCCGTGCTGCTGCTTCGAGGCGTGGACGATACCGACAGGCCACGGTCAGGCAGAGGGATGATACCCCACGAACAAACCCGGGGCGTACTACATTTTACCGTTCTTCTGACGCACGCCCTTCTCAACATCTACAGCGCCGTTCAGTTAACCCTGCTCAAGATTTTAAGGCGCTCATCAAACCAGAAATAATGGCTGATCTGGTGAGTAAATCTTATCGTTTCGGTGATCGCTATGATGGGAGACATCACGGTCTGTATGCTGATTCAATTAAAAGATACACATCAGTTGCTAAAAGACAGTTAAATCAAGCTGAACAAAGCCAGCTGATACGTTTGCTGCAAAATTTTACCATAACACGGCGTTGGGACTGGAGAAGCCTTACAACAACACTCCATTCATTGACTTCAGCGGGGTTTTTTACCCCTCATAACCCCATGGATGAGCGTGTCAAGCTAACTCAAGCTTACTTATTGTCAACACAACTTGATGCCATCATATTCAAGTGCAACCAAAAACCTCAAGCCAGGGACATTGATGCCTGGGGAATCTCCAACCAGCTGTGGGCAATGGCGAAACTGGTAGACAACGGGCAGAAGTGGACACCAGGGTTCAAAGCGACAGTGGTCGCGCTGTTGCCCCACGTGAACGCACAGAAAGTCCAATTTATTCCTCAGCAGATCGCCAACATGCTGTGGGCCATGGCGAAACTGGTAGTCAACGGGCAGAAGCTGACACCAGAGCTCAACGAGACCTTGGCCATACTTTTGTCCCACTTGAACGCACAGAAAGCTAACTTTAAGCCACAGGAAAATGCCAACCTGCTGTGGGCCATGGCAAAACTGGTGGACAACGGGCTGGAGCATACACCAGGGCTCAAAGAGGCCTTAGTCGCGCTGTTGCCCAACGTGAACGCAAAGAAAGACCAATTTGATGCCCAGCATATCGCCAACATGCTATGGGCCATGGCGAAACTGGTGGACAACAGGCTGGAGCAGATACCAGGCCTCAAAGAGGCCGTGGCCGTGCTGTTGACCCTTGTGAACACACAAAAAGCTAACTTTAAGCCACAGGAAACTGCCAACCTGCTGTGGGCCATGGCGAAACTGGTGGACAACGGGCTGGAGCAGACACCAGGGCTCAAAGAGGCCTTAGCCGTGTTGTTACCCCACATGAACGCACAGAAAGACCAATTTAATGCCCAGGGTATTGCCAACCTGCTGTGGGCCATCGCAAAACTGGTGGACAACGGGCAGGAGCAGACACCAGGGCTCAAAGCGGCCATAGCCATGCTGCTGCCCCACGTGAAAGCACTGAAAGCGAACTATAACCCCCAGGAAATCGCCAACCTGCTGTGGGCCATGGCGAAACTGGTGGACAACGGGCTGGAGCAGATACCAGGGCTCAAAGAGGCCTCAGGCGCATTGTTGCCCCACGTGAATACACAGAACGCTAACTTTATACCACAAGGTATCGTCAACCTGCTGTGGGCCATGGCGAAACTGGTGGACAACGGGCAGGAGCAGACACCAGGGCTCAAAGCGGCCATAGCCATGCTACTGCCCCACGTGAAAGCACTGCAAGCTAACTTTAACCCCCAGGAAATCGCCAACCTGCTGTGGGCCATGGCAAAACTGGTGGACAACGGGCAGGCGCAGACACCAGAGCTCAAAGCGGCCGTAGCCACGCTGCTGTCCCATGTGAAGGCACTGAAAGCTAACTTTAAACCCCAGGAAATCGCCAACATGCTGTGGGCCATGGCGAAACTGGTAGACAACGGGCAGGCGCAGACACCAGAACTCAAAGAGGCTGTGGCCGCATTGCTGCCCCACGTGAACGCACAAAAAGACCAATTTATTCCTCAGGGTATCGCCAACCTGCTGTGGGCCATGGC
>NZ_JAGHQW010000250.1 GCF_017744115.1 Salinisphaera sp. G21_0
TCGGCCCTTGAAGGCTCCTGGTGGAATCCTGATCCCAAGGGAGTGTCGTGCTTGCAGGAGGTTGTTGCAGAGCGATGGCTGTTACTACGGGTGTTTTTGTTGCCTCAATCTGTACCAACTTTTCAGCCACTGCATTTTTAACGAGATCAGGAACAACACCATCATTATCATTTCGGACAACCGGGCTGAGCGCCTTACATAAACTTTTGGTTAGCTGGCCGTTGCTGGCATAGTGTTCCAGAGATGACCAAACCACTGGCTTTAATGGTTTGTTGTATTTGATGATGTTGATAATCATAGAAGGTGACAGCAGAAATGTTACTTTTTCAGGCTCGGCTTTCCTGGTCTCTTTGGTTCTTGCTTTCATTTGGGCTAGTTTAGCCTCAAGCCTGATCGCATAGGGTTCCCGCTTTTCCTGAGGCTTTTCATACCATTGTTCTGTGAATTCGGTTGCCTTAAAAAAGGCGGTCAACTGTTCAAGGGTCCAGTTATTTATAACAAAACCGGTGTCAGTGACGGTAAACTCTGGTTTTGGGAGTACAACCGGTTCACCATCGGGTGGCATGACAGTGAGCTTTTGATTCCTGAATTGATACTCTG
>NZ_JAGHQW010000251.1 GCF_017744115.1 Salinisphaera sp. G21_0
AAAATGAGAAAACACTTCGCCAATGTCTTAATCAGCATGGTTGTACCACTGAACATGGAGACGACAATAGTGATGAAGATCTTTTAGAATCAAGTCAAATGAAAGCACTGGCTCTGTTCTTCTCTGGACCCGCAAAATGGCGCATGAAAATTGCCGAATTCCAACAATATCTGGCTGCCCACAAGAGTTCTCGACATGACAGAGTGGCTGTTCGTGCTGCGCTGAAATCATTGCTACCGATATTGGCTATCCATGGAGGAACTGGTATCCAGTTCTGGATTGAAAAACACCGTGAAGATCCGCGCTGCAATGAATTACTCACTAAGGCATTATCCATTCCTGCACCACTGGCTTTAACAAAATTTGCACTAACGCAGCTCCCTGAATCTGAGATGCAGGAATACCTTGAACTGTGCAGAAACCTTAAGCCACCCCCAACTCAGGAACAGTGGTATGCATTAAAACCACTCCGCCAACAGCTTGGCGAGCGATTTGAGTACACGCTGTCGAAACGCATAATGCTGGAGATTCTCTGGCAACAATCAGAAGATAACCGCTCAAAATACGCGGATAAGATGGATGAGCTATTCAAAACCGT
>NZ_JAGHQW010000252.1 GCF_017744115.1 Salinisphaera sp. G21_0
GCCAGGGCCCACAGCAGATTGGCGATATGCTGAGGAATAAAGAGGTCTTTCTCTTCTGTTGATTCAGCTTTGGTTTTCACCCGGGGCAGCAGCGCGGCCAAGGCCTCTTTGAGCTTCGGTGTCTTCTTCAGCTCCAACCCGTTATCCACAAGTTTCGCCAAGGCCCACAGCAGATTCGTTGTAGCCTGGGTGTTGAAGTGGTCTTTCTCTTCTTTTGATTCGGCTTTGGTTTTCACATGGGGCAACAGCGCGACCACTGCTTCTTTAAGCTTCGGCGTTTTTTCAAGCTCCAGCCCATTGTCCACCAGTTTCGCCACGGCCCAATATAGATTAGCGACTGCCTGTGCCTTGAAGTGGTCTTTCTCTTCTTTTGCTTCGGCTTTGGTTTTCACCTGGGACAGCAGCGCAGCCAAGGCCTCTTTGAGCTTCGGTGTCTTCTCCAACTCCAGCCCGTTGTCCACCAATTTCGCCACGGCCCACAGCAGGTTGGCGATATGCTGGGCATTAAAGTGGTCTTTCTCTGCTTTTGATTCGGCTTTGGTTTTTACCTGAGGCAACAGCGTGGCTACGGCCTCTTTCAGCTGCGCTGTCTTCTCC
>NZ_JAGHQW010000253.1 GCF_017744115.1 Salinisphaera sp. G21_0
ATTGTCGCCGGATTTTGATTTATTTGCGACCGGGTCAGAACGGGTCAACAACCACCATGACTGGCTTGAAGAGTTCCTGCAAGGATAAACCAGTTGTCACAGCAATTCCCGACGAATCCTGAAGCACTACAGCTACATGAGATGCAGAATAGGTAAAAAAATCATGCCCGCACAATTCTTCGCCAGAAATTGTATGTTACTCAATCGTTGTCGTCGGGTCAGTCATGGGTACGGCTATTCAGAAAAATGTCAGGCAATTCAGTGCTTCTTACTGGATAAAAACAGTGTCAGAATGTTTTGACAGCATCCAAGATCTTTATCTGCTTCCTATTCATGGTACTGGCCTCTTTTATTGAACCTGCCGATGTGATGACTGCTGTATTAAAAACGAGGGCAAGAAAAATCAAACCTTTTACCACAATACTATAGGCGGCTGTATCATCCATCCGCCCAGAAAAACCGTCATTCCTTTAGCGCCGGAAGCGATTTGCCGACAGGATGGTTCCACAAAAAATGATTGTGAAAAAGCAGCAATAAGACGTTTTCTGGCGCAGACAAAACACGACCATCCACGCCTGAAACTAGTGATTCTGCT
>NZ_JAGHQW010000254.1 GCF_017744115.1 Salinisphaera sp. G21_0
GCCCTCTTTCAAGCAGGGCAGGGTCAGGAAGGCCTTCACGTCCTTATCTTTCGGTAAGCCTTTGCCATGACACATGGAGGCTATTTGTTTCAAGCATGGGTTATCAGCAACCGACTGAATGTTTTCCTCGGGTACTTCTGCAAACGCCTTTATCTGAGTCTTCGAGTTGAGCATGCTCGTAAGGCAGCTGGTATTTGTAATCTGCCGGGTATTTACAGCTAAAAAGAACGTGTTAGCCTTAGCAAAATAACCTTCGAAAGTCTGATAATCTTTAACAATGCTGAAGTTTTTTAACTTGGAAAAGAGCGAGTGTGCGGGCGGCTTCCCCCTGTCTCGCGCTAGTTGGATTTTCCTGTCATTGAGGGTTTTCAGCAGTATCCCGGCATTCTTTAGTACTGCTTGTATTTCTTGATTATTTAAATGTATTCGTAGTTCATTTTGCTGGTTTAAAGAAAATTCTGAAATTGCTGTTTCACTGTTAATTTCTGTAGTGAGCGGTACATCCTCCATTGGTACTGGCATATCCTGCACCATCTCTGAGGTATGCTCATTGCCAGTTAACGGCCTGTTGTCGCTGGCTGTTGGTAGATTTATT
>NZ_JAGHQW010000255.1 GCF_017744115.1 Salinisphaera sp. G21_0
AGATAAGCGATGATACTGCCGGTGGCTGGCGAGGAGTAACCGGCAGCATTGATTACCAGACCGGGGCGTTTACCATTCTGGCATTGCAGAATTACAACTATCCAGAATGGCGGGTAAGAACTTACGCTGGTGGTAAAATCAGGGAGGTCGAGGCCACCAACGTCCCAAAAGTCCAAACCTTTAACGGCAGCACCATCACCGCCATTGCACAGGCGAGTAACCTGAGTCATGCGCCTTATAATGAGAATATTACCTCGCCAGAGCTGACCATTGATCTGTTGCCCTTGATGGACAATACCGTTTTGCTCCCCGGCAGCGTGGTCTTTGAATGGAATGGTCAAACCTACTTTGACCGGGACGGCTCGCTCTATAAAAACCTGAGCACAGAAACCAATGCCGGTATTCAGGTCGGCAGAGTCGATTACAGCGGCGGATTGGCAACTCTGGCCAACTATCCGGCTGGTACCGTCAATACGGCCACCATTCAGGCAGCGGCAACCATCGGGGTGGGCTTTGGAATAGATGCGGTGGCTTTCCGAACTCCCGGCGCTCCGATCCGTCAGGGCAGCTTGCAGCTAACGGCGGTGCGGA
>NZ_JAGHQW010000256.1 GCF_017744115.1 Salinisphaera sp. G21_0
TTCAGATGACTGTTATTTTACCGCCGAAGAATATTTAGAAGAGCAAATAAAAAAGCCCAAAAAAAGAAAAAGGAAGAGAAAAAAGCCAGTAAAAACTGCTGCCTGCTGATGCCGTAGAATAGTCTATTTTTTATATTTTCCATGAATTAATGAAATATAAATATGGACAGAAGCGGTGCTGGTATAAGTTGGAAATACACAACTTCAGGTAACGATTACAAACAACCAGACGTTCATGCCAGTGCTTCAGGGAGTGGGCAATACAGGCATGGCACAGTCAGAAAGGTGAATGTGCCACCGTCCTATATCCAGAAGCGTAATGAATGTCACCCTGCTTCTGACGCCTGCTCTGCTAACCATCCACCAGGACATTCAATAAAACCTGTTCATGGTTTTAATGCTCTCATTACACCAGAAAAAATGGATTGGCTGGTGAGGGTATCTGCTCGTTATGGTGATCACTATGATGGTAAAACACACAGTCAATTTGCCTGTTCAATCAAACAATACACATCAAGGGCAAAACGACCATTAAATCATAGTGAACAACGCCAACTGATACCATTGTTGCACGATTTTAAAGTGACAC
>NZ_JAGHQW010000257.1 GCF_017744115.1 Salinisphaera sp. G21_0
CTTTTGCGTTTGCGGCTGGTTGACGGCTCGTCTCTTCCAGCTTCAGTGGATGTTAACCGGGATACAGTATCTGCGGTTGCTGAGGAGGAAGGTGACTGCATGGTTTGTTTGGAGGTCCTCCCTGTTTTCAATTGGAGAATCGTTTGGATGAAAGTCTCATACTGACTGTATTTTCAGGGTTTGCGCTCCACGCAATCCCCCATAGCAACAAATTTCGTCCGGCCTGATATGGGGTAACGGCCAAACACCGGCATGATGTTTACTGAAATACTACACCGTTCCAGTGAGAGGCCGCCCCGATGGAAGTATGTCAGCCGCTGGCTAAAACCGCTAATTCTTGCCACGCTCTTGAGCAGCTCGAACTCATGTTGACTCGTCTGCGCCAGCATCATAATTCGATCCGGCACTTTGAAGATTATGAAAACCAGGTCCATGCTCTTTTTGCTCAGGCAGAGTGTGAGGTTCTTGCAAATGATCTGGCTTCACTCGACGTCGATGCACCAGCCAGTTTGTGTCATGACAACTGGTTTATCCTTGTAGGAACTCTTCAAGCCAGACATGGTTGTTGTTGACCCGTTCTGAC
>NZ_JAGHQW010000258.1 GCF_017744115.1 Salinisphaera sp. G21_0
AGCCCTTGTAGGAACTCTTCCATCCAGTCATCGTTGTTGACCAGTTCTGACTCTGTCGCCAATGAATCCAATGTCGCCAATGAATCCAAATCCCATTCCACTATTTCATCAAGCCCAAGTGGGTCTCTTCTCCTTTTTTCGCTGGCTTCATGCCATTCTTTCCGTGTTTCTGAATCCACTGCGTAGCTCATTTTGCAGATAGCAGCGCTTAATTGAACAGAAGTCATTCGGCTTCGGTGGGGTTCCAGCAGTTCAAGTTCTGCATTTCCCAGTTCGTAAAAACGATCCAGCGCTTCCATTGCCGCGTCAAAGTCAGATAGCGGCCCTTGAATTCGACTGTTGGCAACCTGGTTCCCTTGAGTTGGTATGCTTGCCCTTGCTGGAAGTCCTTGCTGAGGGATTGATGTTACTACTGGCGTTTTTGCTGCCTCAATCTGTTCCAACTTTGCAACCACCGCTTTCTTAACGAGGTCTGGAACAATGCCGTCTTTATCATCTTTGATAACCGGGCTGAGTGCCGTGCATAAACGGGCGTTTAGCTGGCCGCTGCTGGCATAGTGTTCAAGAGATGACCAGACCGCAG
>NZ_JAGHQW010000259.1 GCF_017744115.1 Salinisphaera sp. G21_0
CCTGTTCAATCAAACAATACACATCAAGGTCAAAAAGACCATTAAATCACAGTGAACAACAGCAACTGATACCATTGTTGAACGATTTTAAAGCGACGTCCGGGTGGCCATGGCGAAGCCTGACGACGACGCTTCATTCATTTACTTCAGCGGGTGTTTTTACCCCTCATAAATACATGAATGAGGGAAGTAAGGAAACTCAGGCAGCTTTATTGTCAACTTTACTTGATGCAGTAATACTTAAGGGCAACCAAAAACCTGAAGCCAGGAGTATTGATACCCAAGGTACCGCCAATCTGCTGTGGGCCCTGGCAAAAATGGTTGGCAACGGGCTTGAGCTGGAGACGACACCGAAGCTCAAAGAGGCTGTCGCCACGCTGTTGCCTCTGGTAAGAATCAAAGCCGAATCAACAGAAGAGAAAGACCACTTTAATCCACAGGAAGTCACTAACCTGCTGTGGGCCGTGGCGAAACTGGTGGAAAACGGGCTGGAGAAGACACCGACGCTCAAAGAGACCGTGGTCGTGCTGTTGTCCCATGTGAAAACCAAAGCCGAATCAAAAGAAGGGAAAGATC
>NZ_JAGHQW010000025.1 GCF_017744115.1 Salinisphaera sp. G21_0
AAATAGAACCACTATTCACTAAAAATTTCCGACTTTTTATCCTCAATTTTCTGCCATCCTCGCTACGGGCGCTATTCTCGGTCAGCCTCCTAGTCCCGCTAATTGGTTGGCAGGCGTACCTTTTGCCAGGCCCCGTTTACTATCAGGAGTTCCATGCACGCGCTGTGGCCATTGCTGGCAGCTAAGCTCAGAGCTGTCCAGCCATCGTCAGTCTGCTCATTGATCTGGATGCCCGGAGTGGCCAGCAACGCTTCGACACACTCTGCGTTGCCGCATATTGCCGCTATGTGGAGAGCAGTCCTGCCTTCAACCTTCTCATTGACCTGGATGCCGGGAGCGGCCAGTAACATCCTGACGGACTCTGTACTATCGTATTTGGCAGCGATGTAGAGAGCTGTCTTGCCACTGTCAGTCTTCTTATTGACCAGGATGTCGGGAGCGGCCAGTAACACCCTGGCGGTCTCTGTACTATCGTATTTGGCAGCGATGTGGAGAGCTGTCCAGCCCTTGTCAGTCTTCTGATTGACCAGGATGCCGGGAGCGGCCAGTAATGCCTTGGCGGAGTTTGTCATATCTTCTTTGGCGGCAAGGTGGAGAGCTGTCCAGCCCTTGTCAGTCTTCTGATTGACCTGGATGCCGGGAGCGGTCAGAAGCACCTTGAGGGACTCTGCGCTGTCACAATCGGCTGCTAAGTGGAGAACCGTCCAGCCACAAACATCCTTCTCACTGACCTTGATGTCGGGAACGGCCAGTAACGCTTTGACGGACTCTGCACAGTCGTCTAAGGTAGCTAGCTCAAGAGCCGTCCAGCCATAAGCATCCTTCTCATTGAACTGGATGCCCGGAACGGCCAGCAACGCTTCGACACACTCTGCGTTGCAGTATTTAGCAGCGATGTGGAGAGCTGTCTTGCCACTGCCAGTCTTCTTATTGACCCAGATGGCGGGAGCAGCCAGTAACACCGCGAGGGACTCTTTACTGCCGTATTTGGCAGCGATGTGGAGAGCTGTCTTGCCCTTGTCATTCTCCTTATCGACCCGAATGTCGGGAGTGGCCAGCAATGTTTTAATGGACTCTGTACTATCGTGTTCGGCAGCGATGTGGAGAGCTGTCCAGCCCTTGTCACTACTCTTGTTGACCCGGATGCCGGGAGTGGCCAGTATTGTCTTGACGGACTCCATACTATTGTATGCGGCAGCGATGTGGAGAGCTGTCCAGCCCTTGTCATTCTTCTTATTGACCTCGATGCCGGGAGTGGCCAGAAACACCTTGAGAAACTCTGCACAGTCATAACTGGCCAAAAAGTGGATAGCCATCCAGCCCAGGTGATCGGTGACATTGATATTTGCTCCTGCGTCGAGCAGACATTTCAGATGCTCGGATTTGCCCCATAATGCGGCGATCATCAGGGGCGTGACGCCCTCGTTATCAAAGGCATTGATATTCACTTCGCTGTTAGCAAGCAGCTCTTTTATACACCCAGTGTCGTTTTCTTTTTTGCTGGTATAGTGTTCGAACATCCTGTCGTCATCGAAGCTTCCATCGATATTTCTGCCGATGGCAAGTTTTTGACGGGCCTCGATTATGCCGATTTTGGTGGCCATATGCAGGGGCGTTTCGCCGTTTTTATTGGTGGCATTGACACTTGCTCCATGTGTAACCAGCAGTTTCAGGCACTGGACGTTACCGTTTTCAGCCGCGATGTGCAGGGGTGTCTGACCATCCTGGTCAGCGGCATTGACACTTGCTCCATGGGTAACCAACAGTTTCAGGCACTGGACGTTAGGGTTCTCAGCCGCGATGTGCAGGGGCGTCTGACCATCCTGGTCAGCGGCGTTGAGACTTGCTCCATGGGTAACCAACAGTTCCAGGCACTGGACGTTAGGGTTCTCAGCCGCGATATGCAGGGGCGTCTGACCATCCTGGTCAGCGGCATTGACATCGGCCTGATGGTCGATCAGCGTTTGGGCGCAATCCATTTGGCCGCAGTCAATGGCGATAGCTAACGGGTGTGCCGGCTGACCGGTGAGCACCGAGCGGTACGTCCGACTTGCCAGACTGGCATCATAGACCAGCAGCTTGATCAGCGTTTTCAGATCCCCGGTACGGCAGGCATGAAGCATCAGGGATTCACAATAAGGTGATTCGTCTGCCAGGATGCGGCTCCCGTTCAGACGAACCAGCGGCAGTGCCGGTTGTTTGCATTCACAGCATTGGCGTTGATCGAGGCTTTTTCTATTTTGCTGGTCACCGTCAAGCCATTCGGTGATGCATTCCAGGTGGTAAATATGAGGTTTTGGTTGGCAGGAAGTTCCGACCAGTGTTTGCCCTGTGAACCCGTTGTTATCAAGGCAGATAGGACAGGTAAATGAGAAATCTGTGTTGTTGCTGACACTATTCATCGCTTTGAGCTGTTTTGATACAGATGCTGGGTAAGACTGAAAACAGCAGGGAAAATTCCATAAAACAGCATTTATGGACAAGGCGTTTCTGGATAAACGTTTTTAGTCGTATAAAAAGCAGTCACGAATTGCCGCGCTGGGCACACTATTCCCGGATAGCATCCAGGTGCAGCTAAGCTCTGATATACATACACAGGCACCTCCCACGGCCTCCGTGGGAATGCATACCCAAAACTCGCCGTCAATGCAAAGTTCACATTAAGTAGTTGGTTAACTACTTAGAGCCCCACGATAATTCAGACCGGGAGGACGCTGAACAGATGGCGAACCTCTTCAATTCTGGCAAACCGTTTGACACCGTGTTGGCGACTGTCAAAACGGATGGAGAAATTACGGTCATTAACCTCAATCACTTCTCCGCGACCAAAGATGGCATGATCAATAATGGCCTTGAGCTGCCATGGCGCGTCGGCGTCGGAGGCTATGTACCTGGCATTACTGGCTCCTGTGTTGGCAGAGCCTGTGGATTCGTCGTTTATCGCAAGGTTGGGCACTGCCTTCAGTCTTTCGGTCAGTGCCGGGCGAGCTGAGCAGACGTAACGTCTTGATACTGGCGTAAGACCAGTTTTATTGATGGCTTCAGCCAGGTCGTCATCGGCATCTTCATGGAGCAGGTTGCCCAGGGATAAGACATGGGGCAGGTTCATTTCCAGTAAAAAGGGGCTGATGCTGTCCTGGCGATCTTTTCCGGCCAGGGGTTGGTCATTAGCTGACCATAAACGTTTGCCGGAATCTTTTCTGGTGTCTTTTTTGGAATGAAAGGTAAGCTCGCCCTGCGCGGTGAACAGGTGTAATTGCTGTCTGGCACGGGTCATGGCGACATAGAGCAGGCGACGCTCAGACTCAATAGCATTACTGGTCCTGGCCGACAGGTTAGCTATTTCATCTTCCCTGAGGAACGGCCAGTATTGGCGGGTCAGTCCGGGGATTAACACAACCGGCCATTCCAACCCCTTGGAGCGGTGGCAGGAGCTGAGCTTGATGCCGTGACTGGATCGTTGTCTCTGATCTTTCTGTTGCTTCTGCCTCTCGATTAATTCAGCAATATGCAGGCAACAGTGGGCGGTGTCTTCGTTCAGCTGTTTGAGGAAGCGATGAAAACCTTTGATCGCCAGAATCTGTTCATCCGTTCTCTGTTCATTGAGGCTCATGGATTTGAGGCTGTCGTATATTTCGGATTGTTGAATATACCGGGCAATCAGCGTATGGGCCTTGTGTTTGTTGCCATTGTGCTCCAGCCATGAGAACAGCTCTGCCCTTTGTGTCAGTTTTCGCACCTGAAAGTCACTGATGTCTTTGATGTTGGCTGCCAGCTTGCCCAGGGTTTTACCCAATTGGTGGCTCTGGTCCTTCAGCTGCTGGCAAAGCCAGTCAATATACTGTTGTTTAAGGCCGATATGGGGCAGGGTCAGAAGTCTGGCCAACTTATGGTAACGAACCTCTGGCAGTAGCCCGGCAAAGCCACCACTGGCCAGGGTCATGGCGTCGATCAGTGAGGCAATTTCTGGCCTTTGAAACAGGGAGGGGCCATCACTGCTGTAGGGAAGGCCCATTTCCAGCAGGTTCAGCTCAATGGGAACGGCCTGGGCCCAGACCCGCACCAGAATGGCAATATCTTCCGGTGGTGTTCCGGATGCCAGATATTCGGTCAGCGCCTCAACCACAAAACGACTGTCGTCGGCACCCGGTTGGCTGATGCGTATCAGGGAGGGCGCGTTGTCCGGGTGGGCAATACAGAGCACATTTTTACGGGACCGGTTCTGGCTGATTAAATGGCTGGCAGCCAGGGCAATACTGTGACCATAACGGAAGGTGTGGGGCATGGTGAGTTCTTTAACGTCACCGGTAGTGCCATAGTCCTGCTGAAAATGGTTCAGAATGTTGTCGATATTGGCACCGGCGAATTCGTAGATCGTCTGGTCGGGATCGCCAACGGCAATCATTCGGGCCCGCTGTCCGGCAATCAGCCGGGTAAACTGATGCTGAAGGGTTGAGGTATCCTGGTATTCATCAACGATGATAAAGTCCATTTTATCAGCCACTTTGGGCTCCAGTTCCGGATGTGCCCGGATCAGTGTCACCGGGTCGTACAGCATATCGGTGAAGGTGATTGATCGCTGTTGATGGCGCCACTGCTCAAACTGATGAAACAGTTTGATGAAAAAGCGATAGTCATCGGTATAACCGGATTGCTCAAACCATAGCTCAGGGCTGGTTAAATGGGCTTTGACCGATTCAATAAAGCTGATGGCCGCTTCGATCAGACGGGCGGCATCCGAGCGCATCCGGTCCTTAATGGTTTCCGGTGCCAGTTTCAGGATCAGTGTCCTGACCTGTAGCTCAACGACTTTCTCCGATAACGGTTGTTTGTTGTAGGGGGTTCTGATTTGCCAGCCTTCCAGGGTTCTGAGCAGTTTCAGGCCTGTGGCGTGGTAGGTTCTGATTTCCGGGAGCTGGCGCTGGTTTTCCGGCAAGTCTGCTAACGGACCACTGGCCAGGGTGCGAAGCTTTTTGGAAAAGTCGATCTGGGCCGCTTTGTTAAACATCATCACCATCAATCGACGCGGGTCAGCCCCTTTGTGCAACAGGTTGCTGACCAGTTGTGCCAGGGTTGAGGTTTTGCCCGAGCCAGCCACGGCAATGCAGAGGGCATGGTCTTTATCGTGGTCGGCAACTGCTTGCTGGTGGGGCGTCAGTTTCATTCAGTCAGTTGATGTTGATAGCGTTTGGAAAGTGCAAGGCTAGCAAAATTTGCGCGACTTCTACAGATAGCGCACGCGTCATCTTCCGAAGCTGGGGTACGGAAATTTCGGTGGAGATAAAGCGACAATGACGGAATAATTAGGCCATCAACACCAAGGATCACCGTGTAATGGCTTCACTTTATTTCTATTTTTCTTCCATGGATTCAGGCAAGAGTACCTACCTTCTGCAGTCAGCTCATAATTATGAGAGTGCCGGTAAACGGGTGTTGTTGCTGGCTCCGGTGATTGATAACCGTTTTGGTGTCGGCAGAATAACCTCAAGGATTGGCCTGCAAAGTGAAGCGGTGGCCATTTCCCGGAATGATGACCTGAAGCAGCAAATCGCCAGAGAGCACAGTGAAGACTATATCGCCTGTGTTATGGTCGATGAAGCACAGTTCCTGACCCCGGAGCAGGTGTGGCAACTGTCCGATGTGGTGGATGTGCTGGGTATTCCGGTACTTTGCTTTGGCCTGCGCACCGATGCTTTTGGTAAGGCGTTTGCGGGCAGTGAAGTGCTGCTCAGTATTGCTGATGAACTTACCGAGCTGAAAAGCATTTGCAAGTGCTGTGAGAAAAAGGCCAATATGCAGCTGCGTCTTGACGGTGACGGTAAGCCGGTAAAAAGCGGCAGCCAGGTGCAGATAGGGGGCAATGACCGCTATCTTTCTGTTTGTCGAAAGCACTATAAGACGATGATGGGGCTTGGGAGCTAAGCGCTTCCCGCTGCCCGCAAAAGCATAAGCGGCTTGTCTTTTTCGGGCAGCGGGCAGCGGGCAGCGCTTATTGCTTATTGACCATTCCTAACCCATCCAGCGCTGAACCCCAAGAGCGGTCATCACCAGTTCTACCGACAGTGCCGCCAGTATCATGCCCATTACCCGGATGATAATGGCCGAGCCATTGTGGCCAATCACCCGAAAGATCCGGTCGGCAAACAGCATCAGGCCACAGGTGACCAGAAGCACCAGCGTCATGGCACCGGCGGTCATGGCCTGCTGGCTGAAGGTTTTGACGTGATTGTCGGTCAGTACAATCACCGCCATAATGGCCCCGGGGCTGGCAATGGAAGGGACCGCCAGAGGGAATACGGCCAGTTGATGACCGGGTTCCCTGGATCCGGAACTGTCTTCAGGGTCAGAAAAAATCATCTGCAAGCCGAACAGGAACAGGATGATTCCGCCTGCCAGCTGCAGAGAGATCAGCTGAATGTTCATCGCCTTTAGAATAATCTGACCAAGAACCAGTGCCGAAAGGAGGATAACAAAGGCGTAAATGGTCGCTTTCAGGGCGACTCGGCGTTTTTGTGTTTCTGACAGTCGTGCCGTCAGTCCAGTGAACAGTGCCAGAGTGCCGACCGGGTCAATGGTGGACCAGAGCATGATAAAGTCTTTGAAGAAAAGCTCCATAATAGTACCTGCCCATGTTGGTTATGGGTGTTATAGGATGAAGCCGGGCAGCCATTACTGGGAATAGCGGTCAAACTGCGCAAATACCTGACGACATCTGTTCTTTATTTCATGGTTCCTGTACACATCCAATATCTGGAAAAATGGCAACCATGACTGAATAAAAATATTCCTTCTTCTTCAATTAAATAAGACAAACGTCAATTGTCCAGTGATTAGGTACACCGCAGGAAAAAAAGTGACCAGTACCTATGTTTTGGCTATCGCTAACTATATATAATTTATTCTTATTTTTTTATTCGAAAAAACAATATAACAGAGCCTGAGTTAATTTCTAAGGCTGGATGTCGTTGCATGGAACTGTCACTTCTGCAGGTTGTTGCTGCCATGGGGGTTGTGGGCCTGGGGGCTATTGTCCAGGGAACCATCGGCTTTGGCATGGCGGTTGTTGCCGCACCTTTTCTCTATCATATAGATCCTGCCCTGATACCGGGACCGCTGATTTTTTCCGGTATGGCGATCGGGGCGCTTTCTGCCCGACGTTATGCCAGCGAGATCGATGTTTCTATTCTGGGTTATGCCCTGTTGGGTCGGGTACCCGGATCCATGATTGGGGTGTTGATTCTGACGCTGGTCAGTATCCAGCACCTGAGTCTGGTGCTGGGAGGGGCAGTACTGCTGGCGGTGGTCGGCAGTCTTTTTCCTTATAAGTTGAAAACTACGCCATTCACTCTGTTCATTGCCGGCCTGTGCTCCGGGATGATGGGGACGGCGGCCTCCATCGGTGGACCACCGATGGCGCTGTTGCTACAAAACGAAAGTGGCAACCGGATCAGGGCCAATCTGGCGGTGTTTTTTGTGATTGGCAGCTTTATCTCTCTGGTTATGCTGGGTCTCAATGATCTTTTATCAACCGGGCAGCTAATCTACGGTGTGTGCCTTTTTCCAGCGGTGTTAACCGGCCACTGGCTGGCCAGCAAAATCGCTGCAAAGGTTGAAAAGGAAAGGATCCGCCAGATGATGCTGGTGCTGTGCAGTATTTCAGGCATAACCGCTATTCTGTCTGCCGTTTGAAGGTATCCGGCGGTGACACCGGGAGAGTGAGAAAGTTGACAGAAATCACTATTTTGGATAGTTTGTCACGCCATGCGCTGATTTGACCTTGGCTTGCGGGCGCATTACAAATTCCGCTAAAAGAAGGGTTTCAATTAAGAATTCCTTATGAAACCACTCTGTTAGCATCAGGGTGGTTTTTTTATGTATATGATTGAATTGAACAACCTGACCAAGGTGTTTGCCGCTGGCGACACCGAGGTCAAGGCCATTGACGGAGTAGATCTGTCGGTGCCTGAAGGTGCCATCTACGGTGTGATTGGCTCCAGTGGCGCAGGGAAAAGCACGCTGATTCGCTGCGTCAACTTACTGGAGAAACCGACTTCCGGCCAGGTGCTGGTGGATGGTCAGGACCTGACTCTGCTACCAGAGAAATTATTGCGTCAGGCCCGTCATAACATTGGGATGATTTTTCAGCATTTCAATCTGCTTTCCAGCCGCACTGTGTATGATAATGTCGCTCTTCCCCTTGAGTTGGCCGGTGCCAGCCAATCAGAAATAGAACAGGCTGTTCTGCCCCTGCTGGAACTGACCGGGCTGGACTCGAAAAGAAACAGTTATCCTGCCCAGCTGTCCGGCGGTCAGAAGCAGCGGGTGGCCATTGCCCGGGCCCTGGCCAGTAAGCCGAAAGTGCTGTTGTGCGATGAAGCCACGTCTGCACTGGACCCGCAGACCACCCGGTCAATTCTTGCCCTGCTGAAAGACATCAACCGTCAGCTTAAAATTACCATTCTGATCATTACCCATGAGATGGATGTGGTGAAAACCATCTGTGATCGAGTGGCCATTATGAGCTTCGGCCAGATCATTGAAGAGAATGAGGTAGAGCAGTTCTTTCTCAACCCCCGGACGGATCTGGCCAAAGAGTTTGTGCGCAGTGCGATTCATGAAAAGCCGGTGGCAGAAATTGAAGCCCGGTTCCAGTGCGAGCCTTGTGAGGGTGCCAGGCCGGTGGTGCGCATTACCTTTGTCGGGCAGGGGGTTGTGCAGCCGTTGATTACCAGGGCGGCAAGACAGTTCAATACGGACTTTAATATCCTGCAGGCGGATATTGAAACGGTCAATGAAAAAGCCATGGGCTTTTTGATGGTGGAAATTATGGGTGAGCCGGAAGGCATTGAGCAGTCGCTGCAGTTTCTGCAGGGCTTGCATAACTCACCTGACAATACGGTCCAGGTAGAGGTGATTGGTTATGTCAGCTGATGCATGGTCACTGTTGTTCAAGGCGCTCTGGGAAACCCTCTATATGGTGGCATTTTCCGGAGGCATCAGCTTTCTGCTCGGTATCCCGCTGGGAGTGCTGCTCTACGTGACCCGGGAAGGACGTATTCTGGCAAACCGCGTTGCCAACCTCGCTCTGGGCGGTATTGTCAATGCCGGACGTTCCATTCCTTTTATTATTCTGATGGTGGCTATCATCCCGTTGACGCGACTGCTGACCGGTACTTCCATTGGTACCACCGCCGCGATTGTGCCACTGACTGTGGCGGCGATCCCGTTTGTTGCCCGCATTGCCGAAGGTGCCTTGAATGAAGTGCCTTCCGGATTGGTGGAGGCCGCCCAGTCCATGGGGGCCAGCCCGTTGCAGATTGTTACCCGGGTGTTGCTGCCGGAGGCCAGGCCCGGGCTGATTAATGGCATGACCATTACGCTGGTGACGCTGGTGAGCTACTCGGCCATGGCCGGTGCCATTGGTGGCGGCGGTCTTGGTGACCTGGGCATCCGTTATGGCTACCAGCGGTTTGATGGGGTCATCATGCTGGCCACGGTGGTGGTGTTGATTGCCCTGGTGCAATTGCTGCAAATGGTGGGTGATCGCCTGCAGCACTATTATGATCGCAGTCACTAATAATCATTTGTAAGGTGGGAATCCATCAACGTCACTAATGTTGATGGCCTGTTGTTAAAGTCCGGGAGTAATCAATGACTTTTAATATTCTAAAAACAGTAAAAATCCTGGCCAGTTCGGCGGTATTGGCGTCAGCAGCATTGCTGGCAGGCTGTGGTCAGTCGGATGATCCAAATGGCCCGCTGAAGGTGGGGGTGATGGCGGGGCCTGAGGCCGATGTGATGAAAGTGGCGGTGGACATCGCCAGACAGGACCATAACGTGGCTGTTGAGCTGGTGGAGTTCTCTGATTATGTGTCGCCAAACGTAGCGCTGTCGGACGGCAGTATTGATGCCAATGCATTCCAGCACCGCCCTTACCTGGACAGTATGGTGCGTGACCGGGGCTTTAAGCTGGTTGCCGTTGGTAACACCTTTGTTTATCCCATTGCCGCTTACTCAAAGAAGCTGAAAGACATCAGTGAGTTGCAGGATGGTGCCAAAATCGCTATTCCCAATGACCCTAGTAATGAAGGCCGTACACTGATTCTTCTGCATCAGCGTGGCTTTATTAAGCTGAACGATGTGAATAACCTGGAAGCAACGCCGGCAGATATCATTGAAAATCCCCGTGATTTCCAGTTTATTGAACTGGATGCGGCTCAGCTGCCCCGCTCACTGGATGATGTGGATATGGCCTTTATCAACAACACCTATGCGGTACCGGCGGGTTACACCCCAACCCGTGATGCCCTGCTGGTGGAAGATAAGGACTCTCCCTATGTGAACATCATTGTCACCCGTGAAGATAATCAGGCAGACCCGCGCGTACTGGCTCTGGTTAAGTCGTATCAGACGGATGCGGTTGAAACCAGGGCTGCGGAGCTGTTTAAAGGGAGTTCTGTGGCTGGCTGGAAGTAAATGTTCTACATGCTGGAAGCGGTTTGCTTCCGGCATTATTTATGCTTTATGGCCTTGAGGCCGTTAATCAGCGTTACCCCTTCGTGTAAAGTGACCATCATCTGCCTCTTCTGGGATACTGATACCACTGGCCGGTTGATTTGCGTTTGCGTTTGCTTAAGACGCTCAAGGTTCTTTATGACTTGTTGAGAAAGATGGTTGACCTTTTGAATGGTTATTTCACTTTCACTTTCACTTTCACTTTCTTCTTCTCTTGTTTCTTTTTCTATAGAATGGCTTTGTGCAGTTTGGCTGCCAGTGTTGTCACGAGTGACCTCATTCGTATCATCAACAATTGATTCTTCGCTATCGTAATCAGTTGATTCATCGCTGTCGTAAACAGTTGATTGGTCGCTGTCGTAAACAGTTGATTCGTCGCTGTCGTAAACAGTTGATTGGTCGCTGTCACAAACAGCTGATTCGTCGGTATTGCTGCATGATGGCCCATAATCTTTGGCATTTATCTCTAAGAAGGTACTGTGGCTTTCTCTGCATGAAGAAGCTTCCAGCAAAGGTTCTTTATTGTTCTGGCTGGTTGGCTGTTCAATCCCGTCATCATGCTCAGCATCGTGCTGTGCTGAGGTTCTCTCTATATCTGATGGTTTTTGCGTATCGGCCGTTTTCTGTTGATTGTCTGGCAAACAATGATGATTGTTACCGGAACCTGAAAGCGTAATGTTTACGGCTGAGGAGTCCATTTTTTCTTCGACCCTCAATTTTTTGCGTGGTCGTGGTATGAGTATTTCAGGTGTTGGTTTTCGTTTATGTCTGTCAGGTCGACATTTTACTACGGCAAAATCTTTCCATTTAAACAGATCCTGTCTATGGAAGTCCGGTGACATTGCATTTGATAACTCAGCCCAAAGCGCCAAAAGGTAATAGGCATTGCGATCCGCTGAAATATTTGGCCCGTCTTTCATTCCCAGGGAAATATCTTGTAGAAACTTGAAGTGATCTCCGTCACTGTTCCTTTTTAAAAAATCCAGGAGTTTTTCTTTCTTTGGCCTGAATTTCCAGGCACTTTCCTCAATGAAATCGTGATACTTAAACGCTTTTCCAATCATTTCATAGGCAGCTTCCACCCTGATATTATCAGGCTGGCATATTTTCCTCAGAATGGGGGGAGTGAAAAATTTTTTGACCAGCCTGGGGGTTCTCTGATCCACGGTATTTTTTGTTAAACCAGTAAAACAGAAACGCTTGCCATCAAGGATGTAAATGGTTTGGTCATCCTCTTCACCTGGAGGAATTTTTTTGGAGCCAAAGTGGATATCAACATCCCGAAAGCCAAAGCTCCTGGCCTTTTTCAGTACGTCCTCAACACTGGAAGTAGTTTTGGTAGCAAAGTCCTCGAAAGTTTTGGGTTTGGAATATGTGTGATCAGTAGCAAATGCTTTGCCAGCACTCAGATCCATAATTTTATTCTCTTTAAATAGTCCGGAAAATCCCGGTTCAGAGCGGCAAGTAGTTGGTTAACTACTTATTACAGGCATGCTCATATCTTGCTGAATTGGAAAATGGTGTTATCTCCCTTAGGCGACGCTCCGGATAAGGTATTGTTTTGCCAAAGCCTGGCTGCAACTGCAGACAGTTTGAAACAGAGCGTGTGAAAAGCTAAATCTAGCTCTCGACTTTGTGGTTGACAAGGAATCAGAAATGGTTGAGAAGTGGTTTCGCAGTGTGCAGGTTCATCCAGGCAATACCCGGACATAGCAGAAGGATTAACCTTCTACCAGGTGGGTAAATGCTGCTAAAGCCTCCGGATCTCCACGTTTGATTTTATTCGCAATGACATAATGGAAAAAGTAATGGAAGTGTTCGTGATCCTGGGCCGCAAACAGGCACTCATCGCCCGGTAGTACCGGTGTGTTTTCGACCTTTTTATCATCGGCCACCATGGCCATGACCCGGCCATCATTGTACAAACGCCAGCTGGTTACATGAACCAGTACAATCGTTTTAAACTGGTCTTCGGTCAGAATGGCATGGGTACCAATGGTGTCGGGGATTTCCTGAATAATGACAGCTTCATCAGACTCTATGGGTGGGTAGTAATTGGCCGCGTTTTCCAGTTCCGCAACCTTGTGATCCGGTACGTCAAAAAATGCATGGTCGTGTATCTTGTCAAAGTAACCTTCCCAGTGGCCATTTAATGGGTCATTGAGCTCACGGGCAGGTACCACCTTATTCAGCCAGGGGATGAGGGCATCAACCGTGCCGTCTTTCATCATTGCCCAGCAGAGAATTTTCATGCTGAACAGCTTGCCCGGATTGGCATCATTGCTGTAAAGCATTTCCATACCATCCAGTTCAGGAGCAATGCGCACAATCTGATGAAGGTTAACCTCGTCCAGAGGCTTGCGGGTGAACATATCGATGACATTGCCACTGTTATCATCGGGCTGATTTTTATCTTCAGGTTCTTTGGCCATGAACAATCCCGGGTAAAGCTGAGTCTGGTAAAAATGAAGAAGGTTCATAGCCCATATCGGCATGGTCGTATCATCCTGCACTATTGGTTGCAGTGGGGGGGATTGTGTTGCGGAAACAGGAAGGTATGAATCCTGACTAAAAGACGTTTGCGGTGGCAGCAAATTGGTCTAAAAAGTCGGAAATTTTGAGCAAATAGAACCACTATTCACTAAAAGTTTCCGACTTTTTATCCTCAATCTTCTGCCATCCTCGCTACGGGCGCTATTCTCGGTCAGCCTCCTGGAAGCCACTGCAAAGATAATGACCACTGTCAGGCTCTGCACCATGATGATTGTGGCAGAGCCTAATTTTCATATTCCTTCAGCTTGAACACTGAAAAGTGGCAGGGAGAGTGCCATCTGAATTTTTACTGGAACTCTGGTTTGTTTCAACTGAATTAGAAGTCAGTGTTAATTCAACAGAGTTTCCAGCTGAATGGATTGACTTGAGATACTGCTTTTTTGCGATTTTCGCTTGCTTTGAAGCTTCTTCCTTGTTGGCGGTTTGTCTTTTGATTCTGTTGTAAGTATTCATATAAATTCTTTTCCCCTCTGCGAAGACGGGATCTTTGCGACGATCCCTTTGGTACTCCTTTTGGTACTCCCTATGGCGCTCTGCAAAATCGGGATCTGTCTGGTAGCGCTCCTTTTGGTACTCCCTTTGGTACTCCCTTCGGTGGTGGGCGTATGCGGGATCTGTCTGGTAGCGCTCCCTTACGCGCTCCCTTTTGCGCTCCAACCGAGAGGCTTTGTTGTCAGTTATTTTTTCTGGTGGGTTTGCAACAGACTTATTACCCAAGTTATCAGCGTGAATTATCGGGCTGATTTGCTCCACCACGTTAGAATACTGATGGCTGTTATTAACAGAGTGAGAACCGTCTTCACCAGCCATACTCCAAACTCGCACAATTTCTGATTCAGTGCCACGATCGCCTTTCTGAAATGTTTCTGGTCTTACGGATAATTCAAAGGACTCGTCCAGGCAGATCTCTTTAGAATCAAGAATAGTGATTGACATTTGTTTAATTCTTGAATCATCGAGTCGGTTATGGAGTCTATCCTCATCGGGTATTGAGGTGTTATTGATTGGGGCCGTTTGTTCCACTTTCTGACCGAACACTAAAGCATTTTTTTGTGTATAGCGATTGGAAAGTGACTTACCGCCGGACATGACAGCATCATATGCAGTGAGAAAATTCGAATAACAGCCTTGTAAGTTAAAATCTGGATCAGTCATTAATTCATAAATTCATTAAGTTATTGAATCACAGCTTAAGACTCCTGCTTCGTTACACAAGTTCCTTCCTGACACAACCCATTCACTATTTACATCAAAAAAAGCATAAGGATTTGATATGGCTATTAACCATGATGATGTGAAACTCTTCGAAAGCCAGCGCCTCACGGATGAGGAAGACGGAGGTGGTCGGGTGACTGGGCGGCTAATAAAACCATGACCTTGACGCTACCAGATAACCGGCAGTTCTCTATAATTTTGATCGCTCTAAATGGTGCTCCCGTAGAGGCAAATCAGGTTTTACCGTTTGCTTATCCGGAGGACAGTGACCAATACCTTATTACTCTTGGATTGCTGACTGTTCACTCAGGTTGAGACAGGCTCAATCGAGACGGTAAATACTCCGTCAGCTTGAAGACTGAAAGTGGAAGGGGGAGAGCCATCAGAATTTTTACTGGAACTCTGGTTTGTTTCAACTGAATTAGAAGTCAGTGTTAATTCACCGGAGTTTCCAGCGGAATGGATTGACTGGAGATACTGCTTTTTTGCGATTTTCGCTTGCTTTGCAGCTTCTTCCTTGTTGGCGGTTTGTCTTTTGATTCTGTTGTAAGTATTCATATAGATTCTTTGCCCCTCTGCGAAGACGGGATCTTTGCAACGCTCCCTTTGGCGCTCCCTTTGGCGCTCCCTTTGGCGCTCTGCGAAAGCGGGATCTGTCTGGTAGCGCTCCCTTTGGTGCTCCCTTTGATACTCCCTTTGGTACTCCCTTTGGTACTTCCTTTCGCGCTCTGCGAAAGCGGGATCTTTGCGACGCTCCCTTAGGTACTCCCTTTGGTACTCCCTTTGGTACTTCCTTTCGCGCTCTGCGAAAGCGGGATCTTTGCGACGCTCCCTTAGGTACTCCCTTTTGCGCTTCCTTTGACGCTCTGCGAAAGCGGGATCTTTGCGACGCTCCCTTAGGTACTCCCTTTTGCGCTCTGCGAAAGCGGGATCCTTGCGACGCTCCCTTTGGTGCTCCCTTTGGCGCTTCCTTCGGCGCTCCAACCGAGAGGCTTTGTTGTCAGTTATTTTTTCTGGTGGGTTTGAAACAAACTTATTACTCAAGTTATCAGCCTGAATTATCGGGCTGGGCTGCTCCATCACGTTAGAAAACAACTGATGGCTGTTATTAACAGAGTGAGAACCGTCTTCACCAGCGATACTCGAAACTCGCACAATTTCTATTTCTAATCCAGTGCCACGATCGGCTTTCTGAAATGTTTCTGATCTTACTGATAATTCAAAGGGCTCATCCGGGCAGATCTCTTTAGAACCAGGAATAGTGATTGACATTTGTATAAGTCTTGCATCACCGAACCGGTTATGGAATCTATCCTCATCGGGTATTGAGGTGTTATTGATTGGGGCCGTTTGTTCCACTTTCTGACCGAATGCTATAGCATTTTTTTTTGTACAGCCATTGGAAAGTGACTTACCGCCAGACATGGCAGCGTCATATGCAGTTAGAGCATTCGAATAAGAGCCCTGTAAGTTAAAATCTGGATCAGTCATTAATTCATAAATTCATTAAGTCATTGAATCACAGCTTAAGACTCCCGCTTCGTTACACAAGTTCCTTCCTGACACAACCCATTCACTATTTACATCAAAAAAAGCATAAGGATTTGATATGACTATTAACCATGATGATGTGAAACTCTTCGAAATTTCACGAATTGACCGGACCATTGGTGATGAGGCCTTGCGGAAGGCCTTTATCGGGATCAGCCATATGCCAGACAGGGAGCTGGGGAGAATAATGCCTACAGCCTCACTCAAGTACCGCTTGCCTGAATATCAAACACTTGTGCATTAGAAACTTGAGAGTTAAGTAATAATCAAAAAGCCAAAGCACTCCAAGAGAACCCGGTGAGTAAATCAGCCCTAACCACCCGAATTGCACAACCGGCACCACAGAAAATTATCCGGCTTGAATATCCCGGCGGCGCGGTCAATGCCGACATTAATTCAACGGACGAAACAAAACTGCTGGATGCCCTGAGAAACGCAGGCATGAGGACGGTCTGATGCAACTGGACACCATTACCGGATGGTCTTCTGTGGACAAATGAGTTTGAGTGGAACCCGGTTGAGCAGAATATTGAAAGAAGTCTAACCGGGGCTCTGTTAGTTCAGGAAGGGCCAGTCACTAATGGAAGGCCCATCGTTTTAACGGGTGGAAATGAGGCTGGTTGGGTTTCCCGGCTGACTGTAAAAAAAACTGTTTGCTCCCTCCAAAGCAGCTAATAAAACCATGAGCCTGACTCTCCCGGATGGTCGACAGTTCTCCGTTATCTTTGATCGCTCTAACGGCGCTCCCGTAGAGGCAAAGCAGGTTTTACCGTTTGCTTATCCAGAGGACAGTGATCAATACCTTCTTATCTCTTAGATTGCTGACTGTTCACTCAGGTTGAGACAGGCTCAATCGAGACGGTAAATATTCCTTCAGCTTGAAGACTGAAAAGTGGCAGGTGGAGTGCCATCTGAATGGATTGAATGGAGATACTGCTCTTTTGCGATTTTCGCTTGCTTTGAAGCTTCTTCCTTGTTGGCGGTTTGTCTTTTAATTCTCCTGTAAGTATTCATATAGATTCTGTGCCCCTCTGCGAAGACGGGATCTTTGTGACGCTCCCTTTGGCGCTCCCTATCGAGCTTCCTTTCGCGCTCTGCGAAAGCGGGATCTTTGCGAAGCTCCCTTTTGTACTCCGTTTGGTACTGCTTTTGGCGCTCTGCGAAAGCGGGATCTTTGCGACGCTTCTTTTGGTACTCCCTTTGGTACTGCCTCTGGCGCTCTGCGAAAGCGGGATCTTTGCGACGCTCTCTTTGGTACTCCCTTTGGTACTGCCTTTGGCGCTCTGCGAAAGCGGGGTCTTTGCGACACTTCCTTCGGTACTCCCTTTTGCGCTCCCTTTGGCGCTCTGCGAAAGCGGGATCTTTGTGACGCTCCCTTTGGTACTCCCTTTTGCGCTCCAACCGAGAGGCTTTGTTGTCAGTTATTTTTTCTGGTGGGTTTGAAACAGACTTATTACCCAAATTATCAGCGTGATTTATCGGGCTGATTTGCTCCACCACGTTAGAATACTGATGGCTGTTATTAACAGAGTGAGAACCGTCTTCACCAGCCATACTCCAAACTCGCACAATTTCTATTTCTGATTCAGTGCCACGATCGGCTTTCTGAAATGTTTCTGGTCTTACGGATAATTCAAAGGACTCGTCCAGGCAGATCTCTTTAGAATCAAGAATAGTGATTAACATTTGTTTAATTCTTGAACCATCGAGTCGGTTATGGAGTCTATCCTCATCGGGTATTGAAGTGTTATTGATTGGGGCCGTTTGTTCCACTTTCTGACCGAATGCTATAGCATTTTTTTGTGTATAGCGATTGGAAAGTGACTTACCGCCGGACATGACAGCATCATATGCAGTGAGAAAATTCGAATAACAGCCTTGTAAGTTAAAATCTGGATCAGTCATTAATTCATAAATTCATTAAGTTATTGAATCACAGCTTAAGACTCCTGCTTCGTTACACAAGTTCCTTCCTGACACAACCCATTCACTATTTACATCAAAAAAAGCATAAGGATTTGATATGGCTATTAACCATGATGATGTGAAACTCTTCGAAAGCCAGCGCCTCACGGATGAGGAAGACGGAGGTGGTCGGGTGACTGGGCGGCTAATAAAACCATGACCTTGACGCTACCAGATAACCGGCAGTTCTCTATAATTTTGATCGCTCTAAATGGTGCTCCCGTAGAGGCAAATCAGGTTTTACCGTTTGCTTATCCGGAGGACAGTGACCAATACCTTATTACTCTTGGATTGCTGACTGTTCACTCAGGTTGAGACAGGCTCAATCGAGACGGTAAATACTCCGTCAGCTTGAAGACTGAAAGTGGAAGGGGGAGAGCCATCAGAATTTTTACTGGAACTCTGGTTTGTTTCAACTGAATTAGAAGTCAGTGTTAATTCACCGGAGTTTCCAGCTGAATGGATTGACTGGAGATACTGCTCTCTTGCGATCTTAGCTTGCTTTGAAGCTTCTCCCTTGTTGGCGGTTTGTTTTTTGATTCTGTTGTAAGTATTCATATAGATTCTGTGTCCCTCTGCGAAGACGGGATCTTTGCGACGATCCCTTTGGTACTCCCTTTGGTACTCTGCGAAAGCAGGATCTTTGCGACGCTTCCTTTGGTACTCCCTATGGCGCTCTGCGAAAGCGGGATCTTTGCGAAGCTCCCTTTGGCGCTCTGCGAAAGCGGGATCTTTGCGACGCTCCCTTTGGTACTCCCTTTGGTACTCCCTATAGCGCTCTGCGAAAGCGGGATCTTTGTAACGCTTCCTTTTGTACTCCCTGTGGTACTGCCTTTCGCGTTCTGCGAAAGCGGGATCTTTGCGACGCTCCCTTTGGTACTTCCTTCGGCGCTCCAATCGTGAGGCTTTGTTGTCAGTTATTTTTTTAGATGGGTTTGAAACAGACTTACTACCCAGGTTATCAGCTTGAATTATCGGACTGATTTGCTCCATCACGTTAGGATACTGATGGCTGTTATCAACAGAGTGAGAGCCGTCTTCACCAGCCATACTCCAAACTCGCACAATTTTTATTTCTGATGCAGTGCCACTATCAGCTTTCTGAAATGTTTCTGGTCTTACGGATAATTCAGAGGACTCATCCAGGCAGATTTCTTTAGAATCAAGAATAGCGATTGACATTTGTTTAATTCTTGAATCATCGAATCGGTTATGGAGTCTATCCTCATCGGGTATTGGGGTGTTATTGATTGGGGGCGTTTGTTCCACTTTCTGACCGAATGCTGTAGCGTTTTTTTGTGTACAGCCCTTGGAAAATGACTTACCGCAGGGCATAGCAGCGTCATATACAGTTAGAACATTCGAATAAGAGCTCTGTAAGTTAAAATCTGGATCAGTCATTAATTCATAAATTCATCAAGTTATTGAATCACAGCTTAAGACTCCCACTTCGTTACACAAGTTCCTTCCTGACACAACCCATTCACTATTTACATCAAAAAAAGCATAAGGATTTGATATGGCTATTAATCATGATGATGTGAAACTCTTCGAAAGGCAGCGACTCACGGATGAAGAAGACGATGGCGGCCGGGTCACTGGCAGCGAGGTCATTGATGGCAACGTCAATAATCTCTTTCAGGATATTTCACGAATTGACCGGACCATTGGTGATGTGGCCTTGCGGAAGGCCTTTATCGGGATCAGCACCGATAACAATGACATCTATCTCGGCAGTCTTTGATCCTGACCGAGCCTCCCAAGGATAAGAATGTCTCGGTGTTACTGTTCAATACCGACAGTCAGACAGATGAGTGCCTCGATGCCAGAGACAGGATAGAAAGTTATGTGGTTCCTGGTATCAAGGCATCGTGGGAACTGGTCGGCGATCAGCTGGAAGGTCAGCGTTCCATTGTGGGCTATCAGCGGGAGGAATGGGCGGTTCCTGAAATTGGCGAGGTCTATAAGCTGATTACATCGGATGAAAAAATCAGCCAGTTTATCCGTATTACTGCTTTCAGGTCAGGGTACGGAAACAAACGATGATTTTACGCTACAGATCCGGGGGGATGCAGACTGATGCCTGTTACTTTTTACTCTTCAGAAGATCCGGGAGCGCCACAATTTGTTTATTCAGGGTCGAGCGGCAGCTATAAAATAGGAATTATTGAAATCCTGGATGCGATTCTTGTTAATGGCTATAGCGGCAAGACAGGTCTTGGCTGGACAAAAGTAATGACCAGTGCCGTTGCAGGGAGTGATCGCACCGTTTACAGAAACCAGTCAGCTTATGAATCGGATTGTCATTTGTTAGCCGAGAGCAGTCCAACTAATGGTGGCTGTTTTAAAATGCAGATTGCTGATGTTGTATCAACTCCTGAAGATTACTCCGGCTATAGTCAGGTGATTAATACTTATAAGTGGCTACAAATGGATGGCTGTTGGCGATAAGCGGAGTTTTATTTTCATTGCATTCCCTTCCTCTCTATACACAACCTTTAGCAGCAGTTTCCACCTTGTTGTGCCTTTGCCGTGAAAGAAAAATTGCCACGGAGACACAGGGGCACGGAGACACAGGGGCACGGAGACAAGACAAAGTTTTACCTCTGTGTCTCCGTGCCTCCGTGGCAAATCTTTCATACCAGAGGGTGACGAACAATCGTCATGAGTATTTGTGGTTAAGACAAAATATTACCGCAGGAGTATTAAGGCACTGGCCAGGTTTCTGGCTGCCCGGATCAGGTTCTCCTCACCTTTGGCCAGGGCCTCGGAAAGTGGGACTGCACCGTGAACAATCGGGAACAACGCATCAATGCCACAGTCATAGACCGCGTCAACATCGGAACCCACAGAGCCAGCCAGAGCAATCACCGGAAGATTGAACTGTTTGGCAATCCGGGCAACCCCCACGGGTGTTTTTCCCTGTGCGGTTTGTCCATCAATCCGGCCCTCTCCGGTAATCACCAGATCAGCACCGATCAGTTTCTCTGCCAGGCCGACGGCGTCCATGACGATGTCTATACCCGGTTTCAGTTCAGCGTCCAGAAACGCCAGCAGGGCAGCACCCATGCCTCCGGCAGCGCCTGCTCCGGGCTGTTGCCCAACATCTTTACCAAGGTCCCGTTGCAGAACGCTGGCATAGTGTTTCAATGCCTGGTCCAGTTGTTCGACCATCTCAGGAGTAGCCCCTTTCTGGGGACCAAACACTGCTGAGGCACCATTGGCTCCGGTAAGCGGATTGTCCACATCGCAGGCCGCAATAAACTCGATGGTCTGGAGTCGTCTATCCATCGGGCCGGTGTCAATGCGACACAGACGTGACAGCGCTGCACCACCCCGGGGCAGATCCCGGCCATCAGCATCCAGAAGTTTTACCCCCAGTGCCTGCATCATACCTGCGCCACCGTCGTTAGTGGCACTGCCGCCAATACCGACGATGATGCGTTTAATGCCCTGGTCCAGAGCGCTGAGAATCAACTCTCCACTCCCCCGGGTGGAACTGACCATCGGGTTGCGTTGATCCCCGGGTACCAGCTCAATACCTGAAGCCCCGGCCATTTCAATGACAGCGGTTTCACCATCACCCAGCAGGCCGAAGCAGGCCTGAACGGTCTCTCCCATTGGGCCGGTTACCGCAACATCCATCAGTGTGCCACCGGTGGCGTCCACCAGTGACTGCAGCGTACCTTCGCCACCGTCGGCAACCGGAACCTTGATACACTCTGCATCCGGCAGAACCTGCTGCAAACCGGTTTCAATGGCCTGTGCTACTTTGGCTGCGGTAAGACACTCCTTAAAGGAATCGGGTGCAATAACAATTTTCATGGTCTGTTCCCTCAGTATTGAAGAGTGCCGTAAATCAGTGTGGCGGCCCCGGAAAAGCAGCAAAAATAGTGCCTGCCTGGTCCATGACATTGACATTATACAAGGGGAGAATCATAGTCCGTTGGACGATCTGTTGAGTTACAGGCTCCGTAGAGAAGTTTCTATAGAAATAATCGGTTAAACGCAACGCCATTCAGCCTGTCTGCCTGAGGCTGTCTTCTAAATAAGGTTTTCTACCCAGATATATGGAGTGCTCCATGACAGAATTGAAACTGGACTCATTTGCCGAGGGCTTGCATGTTGCCGTCATCGGAGCCTCCGGTGCCATCGGCAAAGCCATGGTCCATTGGCTGGAGCAGGTACCAACAGTCACCAGAATTTATGCCTTATCACGCAGTGAGCCTGAGTTTGACCAGGTGAATAAAACCGTTTTTCACCCCATGGATCTTCTGGATGAAAACAGTATTGCCAGGGGGGCGGAGCAAATTTCGGAGCCGTTGGACCTGGTGTTAGTCACTACCGGTATCCTCCATGAGGGGGAAGGCCTGAAGCCGGAAAAATCCATCAAGGATTTCCAGCCCGATCACTTTGCCAGAATCTTCGCCGTCAATACCACCGGACCCGCCATGGTGGCCAAATATTTTCTTCCCAGGATGGCCAGAAACCGTAAGAATGTGTTCGCGGTGTTATCCGGCAGAGTGGGCAGCATTTCTGATAATCAATTAGGCGGCTGGTATGCCTACCGGGCATCAAAGGCAGCGCTGAATATGATTATCAAAAGTCTTGCTATCGAAATTGCCAGAAAAAACAAAGCATCGATTATTGCTGCATTGCATCCGGGCACGGTGGATAGTCATTTGTCCATGCCGTTTCAGTCCGGTGTGCCTGAGGGCAAACTCTTTTCGGCGGACTACTCAGCAGAAAGGCTCCTGCATGTGATTGATCAGTTGACACCAGCGGACAGTGGTCACATGTTTGCCTGGGATGGCGAAAAGCTGCCTTTTTGATGGTGCAAAATCTAAGGAGATAAGATGGTTATTATTCACTGGTTTCGTCAGGATCTCAGGTTGTCTGATAACCCCTCTCTGTTTGAGGCGGCTGGCAATGGCCAGGTGCTTCCGGTGTTTATTCTGGACGATCACTCTGCCGGTCAATGGGCTCCCGGCAGGGCCAGCCGCTGGTGGCTGCACCACTCACTGGCAGCATTAAACGACGCCCTGAATGGCCGACTGCTGGTGCTTCAGGGCGACGCAGCAAAAGTGCTCCCGGAAGTGGCGGCGGAATATAAGGTGGATGCCGTTTATTGGAACCGCTGCTATGAACCCTGGCGGATACAGCGGGATCAGCACATCAAGAAAGCTCTGCGAAATGACGGGCTGGAAGTCAAAAGCTTCAATGGTTCCCTGCTCTGGGAACCGTGGACAGTGCTGAAAAAGGATCGTACGCCCTACCGGGTATTTACGCCTTACTATCGCAAAGGGTGCCTGGTAGCTGAACCGCCCAGGGAGCCATTGCCGGTACCGAAAAAAATCCGGTGTGTTGCTACCACCTCGAAAAGTGACATCAATGACCTTGACCTATTGCCAGCCGGAGGTTTTGTTCCCGCCCAGAATCCTGAGTCTGCCGGTGAGGCAAAACAGGTGCGCTGGGACCATAATCTCTACGCCTACTGGTGTGAGCAGGGCAGGGGGGTCGGTGAGGCAGCAGCAAAAAACAAACTTCAGGATTTTCTGGGCGAGGGGCTGAATGGGTATAAAGTAGGGCGTGATTTCCCAGCCAGGCGCAGCATTTCACAACTGTCTGCCCATCTTCATTTTGGCGAGGTATCCCCCAATCAGGTCTGGTACGCGTCGGCGGCTGCAGCAACCGACAGTAATGTGGAGACGGACCTTGACTGTTTTCACTCAGAACTGGGCTGGCGTGAGTTTTCTTACTATCTGCTGTATCACTTCCCAACACTGCCGGAGCAAAATTTTCAGGCAAAGTTTGACGGCTTTCCCTGGCAGGATGATCCCGAAAAACTCAGGCGATGGCAGAAGGGACTGACCGGCATCCCCATTGTAGATGCCGGGATGCGCGAACTCCGGCAAACCGGGTTTATGCACAACCGGGTGAGAATGATTGTCGGCTCATTTCTGGTCAAAAATCTGCTGCAGCCATGGCAGCATGGGGAAGCCTGGTTCTGGGACTGCCTGGTGGACGCTGATCTGTCCAGTAATTCGGCAAGCTGGCAATGGGTGGCGGGTTCAGGTGCGGATGCGGCACCCTATTTCCGGGTTTTTAATCCGGTTACCCAGGGGCAAAAGTTTGACCCTGATGGCGAGTATATACGTCGATATGTACCTGAACTTTCCGGGTTACCGAATAAGTATCTGTTTGCGCCCTGGGAAGCCGGTGACAATGTTCTTTACCAGGCTGGTGTTATCCTGGGGGGAAATTACCCATCGCCTGTCGTTGATTTGAAAAAGTCCCGGGCTAAAGCGTTAGAGGCGTGGCAGGCCATTCGCACTTAATCAGTTTGTCTTGAATAGAAGCATATTTATGTGAATAGATTCTAATTCAAATGGCTTCTAACTCGTATGAACGCGTTTGTGTCTTTCCAGATTTGCCTTTCTGACAAATCCTTTTTTGCAAATCTCGCATTTATGCGGTCTCTCCCCAGTATGAGTGAGTTTGTGTCTTTTCAGATGATCATGGGTGGTAAATGTTTTACCGCAACCATCGAATAAACATCGATGAGTCTTGCGCTTTTCGGATGGTAGGGCTGCTTTACTGGACTGAAGGAACTGCTGTTCACTAGTTTGTGAGTTTTGACCGTAAAACCCAGTCGGGTGATAAAATTCGACACGTTGACATGCCTGACCTGACCCTGAAGGTTGTTGACCCTGTCCGCCAGCAACCTGTTTTTCAAGTGTGGTTAATTTGCACATTCTTTCACTGAGGTCTTGAGCGACAGACCTTTCCTCCCCCTGCTTCCGTTTTATGCCCAAGTCAAGAGGCTGGGCTTGAACTCTTACCTCTCTGTTAGAGGACGTTGTGCCCGATACTGGTTGCTCGGAACTGGCCTTGGTCAATAAATATGAGGCTATAGCCTCAATTTTTGCACCTGAAGCATTTAAATGTGCTGAATTCATGTGTTTATCATTTGTATAATAACCCTCCCGGGAGGCTGACCAATTTACTGTCGAGTAGGGTAGTCTATTATCGGTCAGCAACCCGGCTTTGACATATTTGTAGGTTTATGTTTCCCGTTCACAATCGTTCATTTGATTATATTCAGATACCTGTTTATATATGTTAAAGATGATTGCCCTATAATTTATTACACGTCTTAAGGCGTGTATTTAGCTGGATTAGATGATCAAAGGGGCATTTGATGAGATGTCTTCACTTGGGACATCGTACTGACAGGGAAGTTTAATGAGGTGGGTGACTTTTCTATTGCTCATGGTTTGAATTTTGCCGCCAGATTACTGGCGGCCATCTTTATAGTTACAGATTATCAACGGTGTTAAATAAGGTTCTTAATTGTGCGTCAAGTTCGTTAAAGTGACCAATGTCCGCCTTTGGCGTTTTTCCACCGGGTTCTGGTACATATTTGAGATTGCAAATGTCCCTGAAGTAAGGGGCATCAAATTCAAAACGACTTTCCAGTTGATGACCGCAGAGTTGCCATTTGTCCTTGTCAGCAGATTTGGTAGCAATCAGCTGATTAATTGTATGTTGTATAAGCTTAATGGGTTTAACTGAGTCATGAAGCTTATATTTTTCAGGACGAGTAGTATGGATCAACGATTCAAGCGGTTGCTGAAATTCTTTTAGAATTTTGATAAACTCAGCATTATTTGGTTGAGAATCTGGCGGAATATAAAAGAATTTATCACTAAAACCTAAATCCAGAGTGTTGTTAACTGCCTTTAAAATGATAATAGCCTTGTCAATGTTTTTCCTTTTGATTTTTGCAGGATCAACCTTAAGATTGCTGGAAATAATATTTTTGGCAATAAAGATATAGTAGGCCTTTTGTTTTAACTCTTCTAAAAGATTCAAGTAAAGGTTCAGGCAGTTTGTAAATGAGGTGTGCAAATTTTCAAGCACATCATCTTCTAGCTTTTCAGTTGAAACCGTACCAGTTGAAACCGTGCGTGAGTCCAGGGTTTTGTTGGGAGCTTGACTCTGTTCGGAGTTGTCTGATCTACAGGACAGGTAATTAAAGGCAGACGAAATCGCATTTACGACCCTGCCGAAGCAATAGCCGATCAGTTTAAACGGAGCTTTAATCGCCTCAATCAATATATTTCCGGCGGAAGCTGCAATTTCAGAAATACTTTTCATAGCTTGTTTTCCCTAAGTTATTTTCCATTGTCGAAGACTGAAATTTCAATAAATTTCCAGCAATGCATCGATAGAGATGCAATAGTTAAAACCTTTGGACATCGTTCTGATAAGAAAGTTCCATGAAAGTTGATTCATCAGAGATTATCAATTGTGTCAAATAATTCGCTTAATCGCGCTTCGAAATAGATAAATTGACCGCTGTCCGCCTCTGGAGCTCTCTCATCGGGTTCTGGTACATATTTGAGAGCGCAAAGTTCCCTGATGTAAGGCTCATCGAAGGCAAATTGCTCCTTCAGTCTTTCACCACAGCGTTGCCATTTATCCTTGTCGGCACAGTTTGTTTCAGTAAGCTGATCAATTTCCTGTTGCAATAACCGAACAGGATAATGAGAGTTAAAGTGTGAATATTTGTCTGGTCTATTAGCAGGGAGTAACGATTCAAGCTGCTGCTGAAATGTGGTTAGAATATTGATAAACTCAGCATTGTTTGATGGAGAATCTGGCGGAATAACAAAGAATTTATCGCTAAAACCTAAATCCAGAGTTTTGTTTACTTTCTTTAATAAGGTAATAGCCCTGTCAATGCTGTTCCTGGTGAGTTTTTCAGGATCAATATCAAGACGGCTGGAGATGACGTATCTGGCAGTATGGATCTGGTAGACCTTTTTATCCAATTCTTCCATAAGACTCAAGTAAAGCTCCAGGCAGTATGTAAATGCGGTCTTCAAATTACCATACACTCCTTCTTCCAGCTTTTCAGTTGAAATTTTGCCAGTTAAATCAGTATTAGTTGCAACCGTTCGTGAGCTGAGGGTTTTGCTGGCAGCTTGACTTTGTTCAGCATTGTCCGATCTACCGGACAGGTAATTAATGACCGACGAAGTGACCTGTACGAGCTTGCCGAAGCAACGGCCGATTAGTCTAAACGGAGCTTTAATTGCTTCGATAAACCTGTTATCGACGGCAGCAGCAATGTCAGAAATACTATTCACAGGTTGTTTTCCCCTGGCTATTTTTCATATGGTTAGATACTTAAGTGGGTATCTGATGCAATAACTATCTATATAGCTTCATATTTTGAATCAGGGAACTTTTGGATAACTTTTCGACACATAATATAAGATAAATGAATAACTAAAATAATTAACAAGTAAGGATAAACTGATGCCTCCATGCTTAAAAGTACACTTAACCGTAAACATAACGCTTCCTGCAACCTCTGGCTTGTACTATGAAATGAATCAAACCGATTTCACGGGTTATTTCCCGGGACTCGACAAAACCTGCGCTGGCCGCATTGATAATAAACTGCCAGTTATGGGTAAGCCTCCCTCTTGCGATTATTCAGGGGGTGTTAAACTTGCTGATCGAACGACGGCTGAATACAGTAACATGACCTCCCTGCTCACAAATGTGATGCTGCAGACAAGTCGAGGAAAAGAAACGCTCAGTAATAAAGTGTTGCTGGAAAGGATATTGCTTGCAGAAGATCCCTGCTCAGAAATTCAACTCAAAACAAGTCCTGGTTTCTGGAAGAAGCACAGGCAGAATGGATTGGTAAAAAAGCAGTGAGTGATTTCTTCAAAAATTCAACCCATGATTTTTCGCCTGTTGGCTCAGTTTGTGATTCACTGTCACAAGCCGAACAGCTGCTGGCTACGTTTGTCCGAACGAAATCTGGTAAAAGGCTGTACAGAAAAGCCGTTGCGAATAATCTGGTGGACCTTGAAAGTCTTTTGAGAAAGGCGGGTGTTGATATCAATCATCAAAGCCTTAAAAGTGGTAACACTCCAATAATGGCTGCAGCCCGGGAAAATCATTGGGAAATGGTTAGTTTATTGCTCAGTAAAAAAGTCCGCGTGGATACACACAACAAATCTGATTATCATTTATTGGAAATGATTTTTTGTGCCAGGATTAACAAAAAGATTACCGATAAGCAACAACATGATCTTACTTTAAAAGTCCTTAAGTCTCAGCCTGATGCCAGGATTAAGGTTGCTCAAGGCAAGGAGGAAAAGCTACTTGCCCTTTATGCCTTTCAATATGCAATCTCGGAAAAAAATTTCCCATTATGCAATGCTTTGCTGGAACAAAACGCTTCTCTGGTCACCGCATTACAACAAGAACCGATAAGATCCAAGATTATCATGGATGTAGTGACGGACTATTATGATCGGCCATTAACAACGACGTATCTGGTGAATTTGAAAAATAGTAAAGGGCAGCCACTGTTAAATCTCAACTGTAAGACATTTTATGGTGAAACGCTCCTGATGCTGGCATTAAAAAATGGCAAAAACAATACCGTGAGATCCCTTCTTAATACCCCGGGGGGAGTGCAAAATATTAATGAAACCGTCTTTTTTCGATCGAGAAAACCTAATCTGTGGTCAGCATATACTTATGCTCATTACTACAGTGACTACTATCAAAACCGCCATCTCCTCAAAGAGCTAATACAGCATGGTGCAATTCGGAGACCTGCCAATAGTTTGAAAGAAAGGCCATCAGATGAGAACCATAGTCATTCCTACCGTTTCGGTGGCCTTGTTGTCCTTGGTGGTGATGACGGTGGATGTGGCGATGGCGGTTGTTAGTTTTTTTGATTCCCTTTTTATTCGATAAAACTGTAATGATACTCATGTCATTTGGAACTGGTGATTTAGACAGTGAGTCATAAATAACTCAGGTGCCAGATCTTTTGCGGAGAGAGACCTGACGCCTGATTTGTGCTTTGATGAAATATAGCTTACAGACTGGTATCCTCTGCGCCCACTAAATCAGACGACTCCAAGCCTGCATCAGGGTTTGCGGTGGAAAAACGCTGACTTATGGCATCTTTGATCCGGGTAAGCGGGTAGATGGCCAACGCTTTACCCTTTAACCCTTGCCGGTAGCCCTGGTGCCACTGGTACAGGGCATAAAGGGTCACACCACCGGCAATCATTCCCCCGGCCACAATGCCGCCGGTCAGGGCCGCCGGAAAATCAACGGGAACTTCCTCGCTGTTATTATGAAGGGCAGAAGCCGTGCTGTTGATGGTCCCGTTACCGGGCGCAGCAGATAATGACGACCCATTTTGCCGGGAGGGTATTACGGTTGACGACATGTGTTTAATGGTGGCTGGTATCCGGTCACTGGTGGCTACAGTAGCGATGTCGGCTAATTCGGAGGGCTCAGAGTCGGCTCTGTCGGTTGCGGGGCAACTGGTATTATCGCAGGCAAGATTTACCGTGGTGCTGATACCATCAGCAAAACTGGTTAACTCAGTATTGCAGGCATATGTGTCGGAAAAGTTGCGAGAGTGATCACCAGCTGCTATTCCGGCGTGATACCCTTTGATTTCACCGCCACAGGCTTTGGTATCGCTAACTCTGCCAAAGTTATCATTGCGACCGGCAGCAACGCCGACCGCCGCACTTCCTGTATAACTGTTCGTGTCTTTTTTCCAGGCGAGTAGTCCACAGTCAACGGCGGTTGTTCGGTGGACTGTGGTGTTAGCATCGTTAAACGCCACAGCAATTGCAACGGAGCTGTTGTTCGTTTCAGCATCGATTATCGTCTCTCTGGCAGTTGTGTTATGAATGTTACAACCGTCGGCAACAGCCGCAGCAACAGCCGCATGGCCTCCCGAACCGCCTCCAAAGCTGCTGTGGGACAACTCCAGAGCAGAGTCTTCGTCCAGGGTATGTTTGATGGTGCTCTTGTGACAATCTGCGGTAACGATACCAACATGGACTGGTGAGATAGAATTAGCCCTTGCCTGCAGGTTGTTGTCGCAGGTGGTAGTATTCAGCACTGTGCATTGACGGGCATCAGCAACCACCATTGCCAGGCGTCCCTCAACCATGGACTGATAATTTATCTTGTTTTGACGGTGGGCCCGCGTACCCTCAATACGGGTATGCTCAGCCCTGCCAGCAACGCCACCGATATTGGCCCCGAAAATCTCCGAAGAGCTGTCAATTTTGTTATGAATCAATGTTGAGTTCTTGACGACCACGTCATGATGTTCGTTACCAACCGTTTTCCCTGCGATCAGTCCGATGTTGATATTGGTCTCGGCTTCGGGCAAACATCTGTTACGCAAGCCACTGCTACAGCCTGAGAGGGATACGTTGCAGTCTTTCACCTGGTTACTGTCTATGGTTGCTCTATCCAGCGCTTGCCCGGCCAGCATGCCGGCGTCAATCCCACTGCCCTGGATAGTAATGTTGACGTTGTTGATCTGGTTGTCCCTCAGTATGGCGCTGTCGTTCATCTTGCCCGCCAGCATCCCCAGCTGTCTGTGTTGTTTTACCCAGGGTTGTTCAGCTGTGACCTTGATCGTTGAATTTTCTACGACGATGTTTTCCTGCCTTGAGAACTCTGACATGGTACAGGCAACCAGTGCTGCACTGCCTGTGTCGTTAGCCCCGGGCAGCCCTGCACGGTCAATATGGCCATTAGTAATTGCGAGATTGCGGACTGTTCCATTACCTTCCAGGCTGTTAAACAGGCAGCCCTTGAGGTTGCTGATGGCATTGCCGTTACCGTTGTACTCACCGGTGAAGTGCGGGATAGGCGAGTGGTTGCCAGCATCAATATCAGTGGTCTGTGTGTAGTTACCACTGGCTGGATAACAGGAGTCCTTTCCGACTTTGGCCAGGACTGCGGCTCCATCAACAGGAATCGGTTCGCCCCTGCAGCCCGGTGTGGCGGTTGAGGCTGCCATGGTGGGTGTTGAACTTGTGTCAGGACTGCTGGCCCGCGTTGTTGGTTGGTTACTGCCAGTGGCGTTGACTGTGGCCGAACCATGAGTGCTGGCAGGATTGCTGCCCTCTGGAGAAGCACCGCCACAACCCGGCAGGCTGGCCAGCGCCATACAGGCCATGACGAATTGATTAATGGTATTCAGATAGCTATTGGACGGTATGGTTTTCTGGACCAGGCGCAAGGCCAGCTCTCTGGGTTGAATATTCAGTTGTATCCATGGGGTATCCGGCTGATCAGGCCCTTGATGGGGATCAAAGCCCGGATGGATGGATTTAGCTATCGACTTACTGACATTCCAGTAGCGTGACCAGCCAGAACCCTGCTCCGGCTCGGGGTTGCTATCAGTGCCAGCCGGATCAGACGTTGGCGTCATGGTTATACAGGAAGTAAGTATAGGGGGCATTGCAGGTATTCCCTGTTGACAAGATTCGGATTACAAATGTAGATAAAAATGAGAATGATTGATTTTTATTTTTGCAGTTCCGGGATTGTTGATAGTTCTTGCTGCCGATCCCCCGGAACTGCTAAAGAGCTGAAACGGGAAATCAGTGAAACAATTTCGTTCTTTGGCGGCAGGAGGCATGAAAGCTGTTGAAGAACTAGTTCACGGTTTCAATGCAATTGATGGATTTATTTATTAACCTCCAAACTCCGTTCGTCTTGAGCGGAGTCGAAAGGCGTAAACTCCATGCACTGAATACTGTGCCAATCACCGTGCATCCTGAGCGGAGCCGAAGGACGCTCAGGATGAACGGGGATAATAGACATCAAACTCATTGAAATGATGTATTAATGTACTATTAAGACGGTTTATTGTTTTAACAGATATTTGTTGGAAACCACTTTAAAAGAGATTCTTTCCTCCGGGTCGTTGCCGTCGAATACATAGACCAGACCTTCTCGTTTTTTCTGATTGTTTATCTTTGATTTTCCGTCAGCATCCACCAATACCTCATCAACAGTTGCAGCCAGCTCCTTGCTATTGGAAACAACAGGGCAGGTGGGTAAACCTATTTCCTGGCATATTTTTTCCATTTCATCCTTTTTTATATATGACTGTTTGTCAATATCATAGATATTAAACACAAAAAGCTGGTGTTCCTTGAGTTCGTATGGATTAGCTTCTATTTTGGGACCAACGACTTCAGCCTGTATCGCTATATTTTTTCCCAGGCTCCTGAGTTTTGATTCAATGTCATTCTTACTTGCTACCTTACCTAGTGGGTGATCTCTATCTGTTTTCAGTTCGTAGTTCTTTGAGCAAATACCGAAATCGTTATTTCTCAAATAAAATGTTGAACTTGTTCCGTTCAGTTTCTCTGAGACATAGAAATTTTTATCTTTGAGGGAATGAAAAACAGATGGCAGGTTTTGTATTCTTTTTTCATCGGTCTTTGGAATAAAAAAGGGAAAGTAACCTTTGATAAAGTCACGGTCCGATAAGCTTCCCGGCCGTTCATATTTTTTAATATTGAGATTTGCGGTTACATCATCCCCCAGATTAACAGTTACATCATTTCCTAATGTTGAAAGCGGCAGCACCAGGCCTTGTGACAGCTGACCAAGGAATTTCATGGTTTTCAGGCGAAAACCTTTACTGCCATCAGGCAAGGCTATATGGGAGGTTTTCTTGAGAAACTCGAACTCCTCCCTGTCCGGCAAGACGCTATCAATTTCGCAAAAAATAACCGGTTGGCCCGGTTTAAATTCTGATTTCTCAACAACTACTTTCCAGCCATCGACCGTAGCAACTTCAATCTTATCGGCATTTTTAATAGGCTGTATGTCTGAAATGGTTCTAATGGTTGCTAACTGTCTTTCTTTATCAGGGATGCCCGTATTGGCCGATAGCTGGGGAGCGTCAGACTGACTTGCCGCAATCGATCGATCAATAATAGACGTTGACTCTTTTGGAATGTCTGGTGCAAAACCCGGGGGCTCCGTGTTGACCGGTGGTAATTGTGGTAAAAATTCACCTTTCTGACCAGAATCAGCTACGGTCTTACCGGAAAAAGTCGAATTGTTTGCAGAAGCACTGCTATCAATATTCGATTGCACGGAATCACTGCCGGGAACAGCAAAGTTTGCAGCACCTCTGGTGAGGCTATCGGAGGGCAAGGACACTGGATAATACTCCTGATAATTAATTGATCGGGTTTTCTGACATAAATTGACCATTTGTTTTAATAAAAGTTTCCTTTCCATGTCGTGGGGATCAATTTCCGAAAGCCTTCTGGTTAATTTGTAACGCCGGTGCTTTGCCACATTGATCCAGAAATTCTGCCCAGATGTTGGTATGGTGCTTAATGCTCTGTTCCAGCTGATACCAGGGGCTGTGAATGTTTGACGCTTGCGTGATCAGGCTGAGATAGCGTTGAATGTCATCCCGGGGTGCAGCTGGCAAGAGGGAGAGCAGACGCTTGAAGTCATTCCGGATAATGATTCCTTCCTGGTCAACCCTGGCAAGATAGGGCTGAATCTTTTCCCGATAAAACAGTCTAAAGACATTGTGTAGCCTTTCTGCTTCCGCCGGGTCAGCAGCAGGGCAAACAGGCCCTTTTTCCAGACGAAGCAGCAGTATATTGGCAGCATGGTTTAGCGTCTGACTTAACAGGGTGGCTGAGTAAATGAGTTCTCCCAGGTACCGGTTGGCGGCAACCTGTTGCAAGTGACGCTCCAGATCAGTGGAGGTATAGGGGGGCTCAAGTAATTGATCGGGCAGTAATCGGGTGAGGTAGTTAAGTGCTTCGCGGGTTCCCTGAAAATTCGCCTGATCGTCAATGGCGAGCAACCTGCCCTGACTGTGCAACTGTTTGCTGAATTCGGTATTGGCAAATACCAGATTCCACTCAATGGCTGGAAACGTTGCCTGTTTTTCGCTGAGTATCTCTTGAAGTTTGGCAATGACTTCCCGGTTTTCATCGGTTTGTCGTAAAGAGCCGATGCATTGGGGAATCAATGATAACAGGGTTTTCTCATAGAAATAGTGTTGCGAGGGGAGCATCTGTTTGCCCAGGCTGCTGTTTCTGTAGGCCACAGCCTGACTGAGGGCAGGGCATTTGAGCAAATCCAGTGCTTCCAGTGCTTTTATACGGAGATCTGGTGCCGGGTAAGCGCGTTGTCTTAACGGGGGCAGTGTGGGTATGGCGATCTCTGGTTCAGGGATATCGATACCGGTAACCCGGCTGAGTCGATGGGTGTATTCCTCAAGAAAATACTCAGGCGAGGTGTGGTCTGAGCATCCGGATAGCATCAGGGCAAAGACAAATAACAGGGTTGGAAACCGGTCTACCGTTATCTTGATCACTGGACCCTCAGGCAGGGATGCTGTTTTTGAGGCTTTCATGTTGGTATAACATAGCCAGTTTATTATTTTTAGCTTTTTTTAAGGTTCAGCGCTGGCTGTTAATGACAACAATTTTATGAAACATCGTGTATGAAAATAGTGGCTGATGAAAATATTCCCTTGCTGATGGAGTGCTTTGGGGCGATGGGGGAGGTGGTTGCTCTGCCTGGCCGGAACATTTCACCGGAGGATGTGCAGGATGCGGATGCTTTGCTGGTACGGTCGGTGACTAAAGTAAGTCGGCAACTGGTGGAAAACAGTTCACTGAAGTTCGTCGGCACTGCCACAGCAGGTTTTGATCATATCGATCGGGAGTATCTGGTCAGTCGGGGAATTGCTTTCAGTCATGCGCCGGGTTGCAATGCCACGGCAGTGGTTGAATACGTTCTGGCTGCTTTGGATATTCTGGCAGAGCGTGACGGTTTTGAACTGCATGATCGAACAGTCGGTATTATTGGCAAGGGGCAGGTGGGTGGTCGTCTGTATCAGACGATGGAGCGGCTTGGGGTAGAAGTGTGTGCCTGCGACCCATGGCTGGCATTGGCAGAAGGCAACAGTGGTCGTTATGTCAGTGTTGATAAACTGATTGCATGTTCGGATGTCATTTGTCTGCATACCCCACTGATAATGGATGGCCCTTATCCAACCCATTATCTGATCGGTGAGCAGCAGCTTAAGGCAATGAAGCCGGGAACGGTGTTAATTAACGCAGGGCGGGGGCCTGTGATTGATAATGTCGCTTTAAAGCAGTGTCTGGGCGAGCGTGAGGATCTGACAGTTGTGCTGGATGTCTGGGAGCATGAACCCGATGCCGACCCGGAGCTGATGGCTCGGGTCGATATTGCTACCCCACATATTGCCGGATACAGCCTGGATGGAAAGATTCGCGGTACGGAAATGATTTACAAGGCACTGTGCCAGCACTTTGGGCTTCCTGCCAGGGTTCGTCTGCCTGCGATTACGCCATTGCCGGTACTGAAACAGATGAAGTTCAGTGAGGGAATGACCTTTTCAACCACCTGTTCCAGGGCGATCCGTTCTGTTTACGACATTCGTCGTGATGATGCGGCGATGCGCAAAGGGCTGATAAGGGCTGAGGAGTCTCAACGCAAGCTGACGTTTGATTTGCTGCGAAAGGATTACCCGGAACGTCGGGAGTTCAGTACACTGCGAGTGGAGTTGAAAGACTGTGCACCAGAATTAGTGCATATCTTTCAGGCATTGCAGTTCAAGATTGGTGATGAACTCTGAATGGAGTTCATTCTGCCCTACTGACTTCAGCACTAAATATTCAGAAAGTCCTGCCAGCAAACCAGAAGGGTTTTAAAATCATCCAGCCCACAGTGGCTGATGGATTCATGGTCGTAATAGTCCAGGTCTTCCATCTCTTCACAGTCCATTTCGGTATCCAGCAGGGCGGCCCGAACTTCGGCGTGATCCCGGGTCAGATGAAGGCGATAGTCTGTGCCATCATCAAAATATTCCCAGCGCTGTCCTTTCTCCAGACTTTCAACCACCAGTAACAGGTGCTCCAGCTGTTGCCTGTTACTGCCCAGCTCATCGGTCAGCCAGATGCCCATTGCTTCATGGTCCATGGAGAACTGAGCTTCGGGACGACCGGAAAAGTTGTGCTGGAAATGATAGTCCATAGTTGTGTGATATCAGAGAAACCAATAAAAACGGGAAAGCTATTTTAGAAGGCTGCTCAGGTTTGCCAATAAGTAGTTCAATCAAAATTAATCAATATACTCTATATTTGTGACAAGTTTTCATAATGACTTGCTATTGCTGCCCGGGCCTGGTCGGAAGCCTCAGGTTTCGGGTGATATCCGCCCTGGCATCCTGAAGAGCAAAAACAACCATCCCCTGGTTGCTGTGATATTTCTCCCATGTATCCGCCATCTGTTTTGCTGCTTCAGTATTGCCGAGCAGTACGTGGTATGTGATTCCAGCTTCAATCAACTCGATCAGATCCCGTGGGGAAATCGCCTGCAATTTACTACCTTCCCCGAATTCCCCGTCCAGAGAGAGATGGGCTTCTACTTCGGCCAAATTTAATATCACCTCTTCTGTAAACCAGTTCACCGCATCGGGTGCCAGATGCTGCAAGGCTCTGGCAAAAGCGACCGGATACCGGTCTTCGCCATTAATGTGCTGCTGATACCATTGCGGCATCCTGTTAATGAATATTTTCTGTTTTTTGCAGGCAGTCCTAAGCTTCATGCGTACATCGCCACACACCCTGTCAAAGTCTTCGAGCACTCTTCTGCATGGCTTGGTGGGGGTAGTCTTAACTTTCCTGTCGCTTATGTTCTTTACGGAAGAATCAGAGTGATAGCCCTCATCTTCAGACACCTGACTCGTGTAACGAACGAATTCAGTCGGCTTTGGAGACTCCCGCTCTTTATCAACACTATTATCACCTTGGTGCACTAATGGTTTTGGGCCAATGCCCGGGGCCGAATTGGCCATATCAACACTCCCTGTATTTTTTCACAGCAAGCTTGCACAACACCGTATCAATCAGGTTTTGATCGACCTGAATTCCCTGAAACTTTAAAAGCCTGCCGGACAGATTCCTATGGGCCAGGTCAACTGGCAAGCGGGTGTGAGTTCTGAAGAGTTCTTTTGCAGTAATGCCTCAAACCGGTGTGATGCACCAGAATTATTCCCTGAATGTCGTTCACCTGCGTTTTTGGTCTTATTTTGGTGCATGGATTATCGATGACCGGAAACCTGAGAGCATTTTGCCACCGGCAACAGGCTACCGGTCCGGCAAATCCTGTTGTGACAACGCTTTGCGTGTTTTGGCATATCCCCTGCATGTGGGGAGGAAGAATTTGGTTCATCAAAAGGGGAATTAGCCGAAATGAGCGGGAAACAAACCCTGGTAGTGGTCGGTAATGGCATGGTTGGCCATAGCTTTATGGAAAAGCTGGTGGCTGCTGGTGGATTAGAGCAATACCAGGTGGTTGTTTTTGGTGAAGAGTCACGCCCTGCATACGATCGTGTTCACCTGTCCGAATTTTTCAGTGGTCGAAGTGCAGAAGACCTGTCCATGGTGCCTGAAGGTTTTTATCAGAAAAACGGCATTGACTTGATTCTGGATGAAGCGGTTATTGCCATTAACCGTGATACCCGGGAATTAACCACCAATAAAGAGAGAAGTATTCATTACCACAAGCTGGTGCTGGCTACCGGTTCTTATCCTTTTGTGCCGCCGGTACCGGGACATGAGCGGGATAACTGTTTTGTCTATCGCACCATTGAGGATTTGCAGGCCATTGCCCAAGCGGCTGGCAACAGCAAGGTGGGCACCGTGGTTGGTGGCGGGTTGTTGGGGTTGGAAGCCGCCAAAGCGTTAAAGGATCTTGGCCTTGAAACCCATGTTGTTGAGTTTGCGCCCCGGTTGATGGCGGTCCAGGTGGATGATGGCGGTGGTGCCATGCTGCGACAGAAAATTGAAGCGTTGGGTGTGCAAATCCATACCGGCAAGAATACACGGCTGATTACGGATGGTGAGGGGGCTGTCCACCAAATGCAGTTTGCTGATGGTGAGGTTTTAAACACCGATATTGTGCTGTTCTCGGCGGGTATTCGCCCTCGGGATGAACTGGCAAAACAGGCCGGGCTGGTGATGGGGGAGCGAGGGGGGATCGTTATCAATAATGACTGTCTGACCTCGGATGAGTCGATTTACGCCATCGGTGAGTGTGCGTTGTGGGATAACCGGATTTTTGGCCTGGTCGCTCCCGGTTACCAAATGGCCCAGGTGGCCGTTGATCATATAACCGGTAAAGGCAGCAGCCAGTTTGCCGGCGCAGATATGAGTACCAAGCTCAAATTGATGGGGGTGGATGTTGCCAGTATTGGTGATGCCCATGGCAATACGAAAGGCTCGCTCAGCTATCAGTTTATCGATGAGGAAAAACAGGTTTATAAAAAACTGGTGGTTTCCAAAACCAAAAAGCGGGTATTGGGCGCGGTGCTGGTGGGTGATGCAGACGACTATGGCACGTTATTGCAAATGATGTTGAATGGCATTGTGCCACCGGCCAATCCGGCTGAGTTGATTTTACCTCAAAGCGATGGCAGTGCCAGTGCCGGACTGGGTGTTGCGGCACTGCCGGAGACTGCCCAGATCTGTTCCTGCTTCAATGTCAGTAAAGGCGATCTGGTCGGTGCAGTGGCCGCAGGTTGTCAGGATATTGCCAGCCTCAAAGGGTCAACCAATGCCGGAACCGGCTGCGGTGGTTGTGCGCAATTGGTAAAGCAGGTGCTCGACCATGAATTGACGCAGCTGGGTGTCGAAGTCAAAAAAGATATTTGTGAACACTTTCCCCATTCAAGACAGGAGTTGTATCACCTGGTCAGAGTGGGCGAGTTGGCAACGTTCTCTCAGGTGATCGAAAAGCATGGTCGTGGAATGGGCTGTGATATCTGCAAACCAACCATTGGTTCTATTCTGGCTTCCTGCTGGAACGATTACATTCTGAAGAGTGACCATGCTCCGCTGCAGGACACCAATGATTATTTTCTGGGGAATATCCAGAAAGACGGCACTTACTCCATTGTTCCTCGGGTGCCCGGTGGTGAAATTACCCCTCAGAAGCTGATTGTTATTGGCGAGGTGGCCAGAGACTTTAACCTTTACACCAAAATCACCGGCGGGCAGAGAATTGATCTGTTTGGTGCCCGGGTGAATGAGTTGCCCGCTATCTGGCAGCGGCTGGTGGACGCCGGGTTTGAAACCGGACATGCCTATGGAAAATCCCTGAGAACGGTTAAATCCTGTGTCGGCAGTACCTGGTGTCGTTATGGTGTTCTGGACAGTACCAGTATGGCCATTGCCATTGAGCACCGTTATCGCGGGGTGCGTTCACCCCATAAAGTCAAAATGGCCGTTTCGGGATGCACCCGGGAATGCGCTGAAGCCCAGAGTAAGGATGTTGGCGTTATTGCCACCGAGAAAGGCTGGAATCTTTATGTTGGCGGTAATGGCGGTATGAAACCCAGGCATGCTGACCTGTTTGCCACCGAACTCGATGATGAAACCCTGGTGAAATATATTGACCGTTTCATGATGTTTTATATTCGCACCGCTGACCGGCTCCAGAGAACCTCGGTCTGGCTGGTTAATCTGGAAGGCGGTCTGGATTATCTCAAGTCAGTGATCATGGATGACAGCCTTGGCATTAATCAGGCATTGGAAGATGAAATGACCCATCTGGTGGGCACCTATCAGTGTGAGTGGAAAACGACACTGGAGAGCCCTGAAAAACTCAAGCGTTTCAGCCATTTTATCAACAGTGACCAGCCAGACAGCAATGTTGTTTTTGTCGATGAAAGGCATCAGATACGACCAGCAACAAAGCAGGAAAAAATACAGCTGAAGGAGGTTATCTAATGAGCCAGTGGACGACGATCTGCCAGGATGAACAACTTTCTGCAAACCTGGGCATCTGTGCCCTGGTGGGTACCCATCAGGTGGCGGTATTCCGGGTAAAGGATCAGGTGTTTGCCCTGGATAATTTTGATCCATTCAGTGGTGTCAATGTGATCTCCCGGGGCATTGTGGGGGATCTGCGGGGGCATCTTGTTGTGGCATCGCCTATTTACAAACAGCATTTTGATTTAGCCACCGGACAATGTCTGGAAGATGATACCGTCAGCCTCAATGTATTCCCGGTGCGAGTCCATGAAGGTGCCATACAGGTGAAGCCTGCACCGCTGGTGAGACACATTGCTGAGCAGGTTGCCTGATGAGCCATTATCAACCGCCGGGTGGTCGGCAAAAACTGGTGGTTATTGGCAACGGCATGGGCTCGGTCCGATTTCTTGAACATCTATTTAACGGTGGTCAGTGCCCTTTTCATGTGACCGTGCTCTCGGAAGAGGGCTGCCCGGGGTATAACCGGATTCAGCTGTCCAAATTGTTGGCGGGCAGTGTCGATCTGGATGGGATTGCGCTGAAAAGTGCCGCCTGGTATCAGCAGCAGGGTATCGAGCTACTGATGGGCGAGAACTACAAAGCGATCCGGATTGATCGCTCATTAAAGCGGGTAGTCACCCACGGTGGTGATACGTTTGACTATGACCGTCTTGTTCTTGCCACTGGTTCTTTGCCCAATCAGATTCCGGTGCCAGGGGCGGACCTTCAGGGGGTTCTGGCCTTTCGCAGTCTGGCCGATGTCAATCTGATGCTGGAAGCGGGTCAGGGTCGGGCCGTGGTGATTGGCGGTGGTTTGCTGGGGCTGGAGTGTGGCAGTGGTCTGGCCAAACGGGGTATGTCGGTGACTATCGTCGATAATATGCCCATTCCCATGGCCCGTCAGCTGGATCAACATGCCGGTGGGCTATTGCGCAAGGAACTTGAGGGCAGAGGCATTGCTTTTCGCAGCAGTGCCACGCTGCAATCCTACCGGGGCGTTGATGGTCGGGTTTGTGGTGTGCAGATTGACGGGGAATATCTACCCGCATCGCTGGTGGTGGTGACTGCCGGTGTCCGGCCTAACATACAACTGATGCAGGAGGCGGGCCTGAAATGCGACCGTGGGGTTCTGGTCAATGAACGGCTGCAGACCTCTGATCCGGATATCTTTACCGTGGGTGAATGTGCGCAGATGCAACTGACTGACGGGCTGAAAACGCAGTCATTGTTGTTTGGTCTGGTTGCTCCGGTTTATCGGCATGCAGAAATTGTTGCCGCATCGTTGCTGGGGGACCATGGTCAAAGGTTTACGCCAGTCCCCATTCCCACCAATTTGAAAGTTGATGGTATCAACCTGTTTTCCAGTGGTGAGTTCAATCCGTCTGACTCTGATGAAATGATTGTACTGGATGCCTCAGAGGCTGGAATCTATCGCAAGCTGGTACTTCAGAATAATCGCATCAAAGGTGTGCTCCTGTATGGCGATGTAACTGATGGCCTTTGGTATCAAGAGCTGATGGAGTCAGGCACTGACATCACATCCATCCGGCAACAACTTATTTTCGGGCAGCGTTTTCTGGCTGCATGACGGTTCTGATTCAGGCAAACATCATGGCAGTAAATCAATTGGCAAAGGCTATCAATACAACATGTGCCTACTGTGGTGTGGGTTGCGGTATTTCCGCCAGGGTGGTTGATCCTGAGTTGCATCTGGTGGAGATTAGCGGGCGGGAAGATCATCCTGCCAATTATGGTCGGCTCTGTTCCAAGGGCAGCGCCCTCGGGGAAACGGTATCACTGGACGGACGTCTTCTTTATCCAAAGGTTCATGGTCGTCAGGTAGTCTGGTCTGAAGCGCTGGATCAAGTGGCTTCACGGCTACAGGAAACCATTGAACAGTATGGGCCGGACTCTGTAGCCATTTATGGCTCAGGTCAGCTGCTGACAGAAGACTACTATGTCGCCAATAAACTGATGAAAGGGTTTATCGGCAGTGCCAATATGGATACCAACTCACGGCTCTGCATGGCTTCCACCGTGGCTGGCCAGAAGCGTGCGTTTGGTTCGGATACCGTACCGAATACTTATCAGGATCTGGAGCTGGCTAATCTGCTGGTGCTGGTGGGGTCCAATACGGCCTGGTGTCATCCTGTATTGTTTCAACGTATCCGGGCGATGAAAGAACAGCGGCCGGATATTAAAGTGGTGGTGATTGACCCGAGACGCACAGAAACCTGTGATATTGCTGATCTGCATCTGGCGATAAAACCGGGGGCGGATGTATTGCTGTTTAATGGTCTGCTTACCTGGCTTGCCGATCAGGGTGCTTTGGATCAGGACTATATTGATCAACACTGTCAGGGCTTTGATCAGGCGCTGGAAGTGGCCAGGTCCTGTGTTGGTGATATACAACAGCTGGCGGATGCCTGTGGTGTAGAGCAAAACGAACTTATTCAGTTTTATCACTGGTTTTGTGCCACCGATAAAACCGTGACGGCCTGGTCTCAAGGGGTAAACCAGTCAGCAGCCGGCACGGATAAAGTGAATGCCATGATCAACTGTCATCTGGCTACCGGCCGTATCGGCCGTCCCGGCAGTGGTCCATTGTCACTCACCGGGCAGCCCAACGCCATGGGTGGCAGGGAAGTGGGTGGGCTGGCCAATCAGCTGGCTGCGCACATGGAGTTTACGCCTGATGATATCGCCAGAGTCGGGCGTTTCTGGCAGGCAGCCAATATGGCACAGTCCCCGGGCAAGACGGCGGTTGACCTGTTCAAGTCAATGGATCGGGGTGAAATACGTTTTGTCTGGATTATGGGGACTAACCCGGTTGTCAGTTTGCCGGACAGTAACCGGGTGATAAAGGCTCTGAAAAAGTGTCCGACAGTGGTCGTTTCAGACTGCATCGAACACACGGATACGGCTGAATTTGCCGATATTTTGTTGCCAGCAGCACCCTGGAGTGAAAAGGATGGCACGGTAACCAACTCTGAGCGGCGAATTTCCAGACAGCGCGCGTTATTTCCCACGGCCGGAGAAGCCAGGCCGGACTGGTGGATGATCAGTGAAGTGGCAGGCCGTCTGGGGTTTGCCGAGGCGTTTAACTATTCCGGCAGTGCCGATATTTTCCGTGAGCATGCGGCACTGTCAGGCTATGAAAATAACCGGGAAGGAAAAGTCCGGGATTTTACCATTGCCCCCCTGGCCAATATCACTGACTCAGAATATGACGCTTTGGAACCGTTTCAATGGCCATTATCAGCGGTTCTGGGTGATGGTTCCGGGGCGCTGTCTGATACGCAGCCAGTAATATCAACAACAGCAAGCAAGACACGATTTTTTAAGGATGGCGGCTTCTTCACCGGGAATGGCCGGGCCAATTTTATTGCCACTGAAGTTCTGCGCCCCCTGAATGCTCCCGGAAAGTCTTATCCACTGTTGCTGAATACCGGACGGGTGCGTGATCACTGGCATACGATGACCCGAACCGGGCTTTCAGCCCGGTTGAATCAGCATACCGATGAGCCGTTTCTGGCCATACATCCGAAAGATGCTGAAAATTACCAGTTGCGTGATCAGGCGTTATGTCAGATTTCATCGGAATTTGGCAAAGCGGTGGTGCGAGTGCAGGTTTCTGAAGCTCAACGGCCTGGTGAAGTGTTTATGCCCATGCACTGGACACGCCAGCACAGTGATACGGGCTTTTCCGGGGTGCTGGTGAATCCGGTGCTTGATCCGGTGTCCAAACAGCCGGATCTGAAGTATACGCCGGTGGCTGTTGAACCTTACCACACTGAGCGGTATGGCGTGCTTATTACCCGGGAGAGAGTAGCTTTTGGCGACATTGGTTATATGACTGAGGTCCGTATTGAAAATGGCTATCGCTATGAAATGGCGGGTAGCAACCTGGACCAGCTATCACTGTTCTCAGGGCTCAAGGGCTATCAAAAGGTTGAATTTACCGACAATACCGTTGGTGAGCGTCGGGTGGCCTGGTTTAGTGATGCTCAGCTTCAGGCTATTTGGGTATCAAGTCAGGCGATATCTTCCTGTGATCGGCAGTGGTTACAGTCCTGGTTTTGTCAGGCGGCCTCAATTGAGGAAGCCTGGTGGGTTCTGTCCGGCAAGCCTCCCCGGGGAGAAGATGCCGGCAGGCAGGTTTGTGCCTGCTTTGGAGTTGGTGAGAAGACCATCTGCCGGGCCATTGCTGAACATGGGTTGACCGATCCTGTGCAAGTGGGAAGTCATTTGCAGGCGGGAACGAACTGTGGGTCCTGTATTCCTGAAATCAGAGGGTTAATCAAGAGAGGTTGATAATAGCCTTTTCCACTTGTTTTACATCCGGCAAAATCCCTGGGCACCCCTGGTATTGCCGTACCGGTTATTACAGTCGACTGAGCCAGTATCCTCACGTCGCGTATTAGCCTTGGAATTCCGGACATAGGTGCAACAACAAAACAGGTAACAGGGCATGGAACTAAAAGAACTTTGGTTAGTCTCATAGCAATAAGGATAATCCGCAACAGGATTGCGCTATTGAGAGAACTCAAGAGGTTTATAATTATGAGTAACCCTTTAAATAACCCACCATCACTATACATTGGGAGTGCATCGCCACGTCCACCGGGACCGGGCCGACCTGATGGCGCGGCAAGAGGAGCAGACCCCGGATTCCCCGATAGAGCCCAAGATGGTATTCCCCGAAATTTTCGCGGCAGAGGTACTACCATCGCCGAGCAACACCCATCATCGGTACAGCGAGGGAAATTGACAATCGGTAATGAGGGAGGTAGTTACATTGGTACTCATTTACCAACCGGCCCTATGGCGTTCTTTCCACCAGATCGCGTCATCCGTGAAATTAACAACCCTTCTTGGCTGACCAATTCTCCCAGTGCCGTTTATACACCAGAATCTGGAGGAATGGCTGGACCTTCCCGTAACCCTGATGCCCCCGGCTTCAGTTCTGAGATTCAGGTGCCGGATCATTGGGTGAATCCGGGGGGTATGCAACCGTTTGCGCCTCCTTCCGATGGTCCCAAATTACCAAAACCCAGAACTCTTTAGAAAAGTTACAAGCCCTGCCATGCTCAATTCTAAGAGCTGTCGGTGTTTTTTAACACCAATTGCATTTTCTAAATATCTGTTGGTTTATGACTTGTCAGACAGTGATAGAATAAATGGTACGGGCTAAAAACAAATAAAAATACGGATATTCCTGTGCCTGAATGGGCATGGAAAAACTATAAAAATGAAAATTTACTTGGAAACAATCCAGGATATAAAAGTACTTGTTGAACAGAATGAAATCAGAGACAAGCAGGATATTGCACAATATCTGGACCGCTGTTCAGAGCTTGATCCTGTGGCAGAAGGTGTTTATGCCACGGTTTATAACCTGCCCGATGAACCGGATAAGGTGGTCAAGGTGTGCCCTGACAAAAAAGATGGCTATTACCTTTTTGCCCGGTGGTGCATGACACCGGAAAACCAGAGCAACCCACACCTGCCTGTTATTCATCGTGAAGATGTCATTACCTTACCCTGCGGGATGGTGGTTCGGGTTTACGTGGTGGAGCGTCTGTCAGACTTTATGGATGATGGGTCGCGGGCAACAGAACCCCGGCACTTTCATGACTATGACTTTGGCCTTTTATGGGGTTCCTGTAAGGCGGTCATGCAGTCTTTTGGTGTGGATAACAGTGAGTTTCCCGAGGAAATCAAAACACTGGAAGTGTTTGTTGAAAAGATAAAAGTATCCAGTTCTGATTTGGTGCAACGAGCAGGCAACAATATCTCCGATGTGGTTGATGACGGTATCATTGAATCCCATGAAGACTTTCTGCAAACACTCTTTGATGTATTGACCCAACTGTCAACGGTGGGCTCAATGGACCTTCATGGCGGTAACTTTATGCTTCGTGGTGATACGGTTGTGATTACTGACCCAATTGCCCACAGGTATTAAGTGCTGTTCTGAAAACTGAAGCTGAACTGAAGACGATAATATTGACATATTGAGCTGATAGCGTGTTCTGCTTTAGCCCTGATACTCTCAAACTCCTCTTTAGTTGGCAAAGTATCGTTATGGATGGTTATCTCTACATTGACCCATAACCATCTGCCGAGCCAGATCATGCAGATATTGATTTGCTGGGCGTCCCATTGTTCTGCGATGACTTTTTTTGTCGATTCTAACAGCTCTGGTGTTACCACATCTTTTAATAGCAATTGTTTAAAGTTTTTGTGCAGTGTCTTGAGGGGGAGCCCGACCAGAAACAGCAGTAGCCCTATGGTGAGTATGGAGTCAATAAAAGGGGTAATCGGGTGACTATTTCCTAACCGGTAAGCTATGGCAAACGCTGCCGTGGCCGCTGCACTGACGGCAGAGTCAACCAGCCACTCCTGGCATTCAAAATAGATCAGCGGGGAGGGTTTTGAACGATGAAGCAGAAAAAAAAGCGTGGCTGTAGCTCCCCCGATGATCGTTGAAAAAATCTCGTAAGCCAGGGCAAGGTCAAACTCCGGTATATACCCACCGGTGATGAGTTTGCAGATAGAAAAAGACAGTAAGGCAAGGCAAAGTCCCAGTAAAATAATGCCTTCAAAAAAAAGCATTAATGGCTCAAGGGTTGGGTAACCATAAGGGCTTTCAGGGGATGGCGGCAGCTTGACGATCTGGGATATCCTGACGTTTGCCATCATCGTCAAGGTACAAAGCAGGGAATAACAACCATCCAGCAAAACAGCGTTTGAGCGGCTGTAGAAGGCTACGAGAATACCTGTCACTCCAAAAAAAAGTTCCAGCACAACAGAGTAGCGCAGGATGTTGAGCTCATTTAGCTGTAGCCAGTGATACATATTGTGCTCATCATACATCTTTCAGGAGCGTTAGAATTTGCTCTTTACCATCTTTGTTGATGACTAAGCTATGAGACATTGCGCAGTCTCGAATGAAGCCATTAATTCCCGGATTTTTAAGTTGGTAATTATCAGGGTTCGCTTAAAGGCAATCATGGCAAATCAGGTATGATTTATAGCAAATCACAGAGCCACGTGTGCTTTAATCTGTGCCGAAAAGCAGGGAGTTACATTATCCCTTCAGGTGTCTCAGCTTCAGGGATTAAGGGATAACTCTCCACGTTGGGTAGCTGGTAGTGCCACCACTCGGTTGCCAGGGGCTTAAAACCGGCAATATTCATTACGCCTGCCAGCATAAGCCGGTTGCGCTGTGCTTCTTCTGAAACCAGAGCGTTACCATGATGGGCCAGTGGACGAAAGTCATCAAATTGGCTGCCCATGTCAAGCTCTCTGCCAAAACGGTCGGTGATGGTGAGATCTACCGCAACGCCTCTGCAATGAGGGCAGGGGTCGGATTCCGGGTTGCCAACATAGTCAGGGTTCGGCATGTGATGAAACAGGATGTGCTGCGCCGACAATGGACGAAAGGCATCCCAGATTTTGAGCCGGAGATTCAGTGGCCTGAGCAGCTCGGTCGCTTTCAGCAGGCAAGTCAGTGCGTCAGTATGCAGGAAGCATTGGCTGCTTTGGTAAATGGGCTTGCCGGTAAAGTTGTTGCTACTGGCATAGGTAATATCAAGGGTAACGGGGTGGTGCTTTTCGCTAAGTAGAACCAGATTGCCATTACTATTTATTGTCGTCACTGGAGTCTCCATACCAAGGCAAATAGCAAGCATAGTCACTATTTCACAGGTTTCCTGTATTTTTAGCGGGATATGGGGATCTGTTCGTCCTGAGCCTGTGGAAAGGCGAGAACTCCGGCCCCTCATCTTGCCACTACCAGATAAACCAAACATATGAACTATCAGTAAATAAATCTGTCTTGTATGCAAAACCCTTTATTCAGGTCAGCATGTTTATGGAAAGTCTTCACCAGTCAATTCCCAGGTGTACGCCACTGACTCGTTGCGAGCAGAACTTTGATTTGCAATGGGGTCCACAGTGCAAGGTTTATGCCCTGGCCGTTGTGCACCATGTTTTATGTGCCTGCGGCCAGCTGCTGCCCTACAAAAATGGTGATGCGAGTGCATTAAGCGCACGTAAAATTGCCAAGTCCTGCGGTTCGGCCATCGGTGAGATTACCTCGCCCGAGCTGTTCCAGAAAGTGGCCTGCCGGATGGGAATGGCCACCAGTTTACGTGAATATAAAGACTCGGTTGAGATGGTGTCGCTGCTTGACCATGCCTTTCGAGCGGGACGCCATGTCATCGTTTTTGTCCAGATGGACCAGGATACCTACAGTCACCCGGCCTCGTCCGACTGCCACAGTCAGTGGCTTGAGCACGCCATTGTGGTTGTCGGTTGGAGTTCAGACACTCTGACAACGCTTAAAGCCGAGGGTGGTGTCAGTAAAGTGGAGTACAAAACGCTCAGCGTGACCTGTTTTAACCGATCCGGTGGTATAGAAGACATCAGCCTGTCCGAGATCTACAACAGCTCCTGTCAGGTGGCGGAACAGAGAAAGCCTGAGCGTTTCTACAAACATTTGACTGTCAAGGATCATGTGCCAGATCGTACTATCAAGGACTCCTGGCTTGGCATCTGCGATTCATATCGCAAAGGTAGGGGGTCTTGCTACTGGCACGATTTTGATTCCAGTTACCATCTTTGCCTCAAGCTTCATCGCGAAAAGTATCCGGATTTGTACATATCCTACGACTCGGATGCCTTGTTCGACAGGGCTGCATCCGGTCTTATTCCTGAAATTGTTACCCGCGAATCGTTTTCGGACAACGGCAGTTTCAGAAAGAAACTGGTCGTTGTCTCCTTGAAGACGACAGATGATACCCATCGTGCGTTCTGACTCCCGTGATGGGCATCGGATAACTTTGACGCTTGGCCGGGCTTTTGGCGTGCGTTATTAAGCTTGTATCGATTATCAGCTGCGCTGGTCGAAAAAAACTGAAGATATACAAGATCTTCAGGTGCCTTTATGGATGGCGTATCCGGGAATGGGAGCAATCGGCCTGTGGATGTTGCCGGTCAGGATAACAAACCGATTTCATCGGGACAGCAAGTTGGGAGCGTGGTGGATAATGCTGAAAAGGCATTACCTGAGTCTGAGCTCCATCACCATGAAACGGGTTTACTGGCACGAAGCGTAGCCGGGACGGATCTCTCTGTGGGTTGGTCTAGCGCAGATGAAGATGCCTCCAGCGGGGATGAGGGCAACTCTAGCGGGGATGAGGACAGCGCAGACAGTGTCAACGGTGATGAAGGTTTTGCTGATGTTGAGATTCCCGGTCTCAACAGTGGTCTGGATTCATCACCCCAGGCAGATGACGACGATAACGATATCATCTTCAGAGATGACAACTCATCCGGGATTGGAAGTGCACCAACGACTCCCAGCGAGAAACCTGAAGCCCCCTGGCCGGTGCCTGCCAGCGCCAAAGAAAAGTTACCCGGGCCGGTCTCCCTGGGGGAAAATCCAGATAAGTCCAACGCTACTGCCAGTGAAATCAGCTGCGATAATAATGCTGAACCTCCAGCCTGCGAGACGCTCGTGGTCAGGTACTCACCCCGGGCCCCGGCAAAGAAGCCATGGATAATCCGAAGCCGAAGTATTGATGCCAGTCATGAAGAGGCTAAGGCGGTTTATGAGGCCGATCATCATGAGGCTCTGTTGCTCAGGTCGCTGAGCAGTGATTTTATTATCGGTTTTATTGGGTTTAACGGAATCATTGACACAAAGGACTACACCACGGAGCTGGTTCTCGAGGATGGCGGACTGAATATGGCCCGGGCGATCACTCAGGTGCTGCCGGATGAACGCGTCCCGACCATCGTTTCCTGGCTGTATGATCTGGCTCGTGGTCTGACAGTACTGAAACAGAACCGCATTTTACACCGGGATATCAAACCGGAGAATCTGCTGGTTGATATGACTGCGAACCGTCTGCGGATCGCCGATTTTGGTAATGCCCACCAGGTGGTTGAGGACCGCTTTCCCTCCGATGCCTCAGGTTCTGCCCGCTATTCTGCGCCAGAAGTGAGAAAGTGCAAGCGACAGTATTACAGTGCTGATATTTACTCCGCTGGCATCTCATTTGTTGAGATTATGATGGATGCTGGCTTGTTAACCATGCATACCTGGCAGGAATTTTACCGGCAGGACTTACCGGTAACACTTGCTGAACCTCATTGTCAGCATCGGTCAGCTCCCGAGCTGACGACATTGGTCAACGGGATGATTGAAAAAAATCCCAATCGGCGACCCTGGGCGGAAACGATTGTGCACACACTGCAGGAGCATGGTTTGCAACCATAAGTACTCAGCAAATGAAACCGTGTTTTCTGACTTAGTGAGGATGAGGTTACGTCAGTGTCGATGGTTTCTGCTCCGGTTTAATAATCGGGTAGCTTTTAGCCTCCGGCAGTTGATAGTGCCACCATTCGGTATCTAAAGGGTCAAAGCCGGCAAGATTCATGACACCTGCCAGAAGTAAACGGTTGCGCTGCGCCTCAGCAGAAATCTGGTCATTGCCATGGTGTGCCAGGGGGCGGAAGTCATCAAATGGGGTTCCCATCTCAAGCTCATGACCAAAATGGTCAATGATAGTGAGGTCAATTGCTATCCCACGGCAATGGCTGCACAGGCCGCTCTCCGGGTCGGAAACGTAATCAGGATCAGGAAAAAACCGGAATAATTCTGCCTGAGCCGTTATTGGCCTGAAAGCATCCCATACTTTCAATGTCAAATTCAGTGGACGTAACAGCTCTGAAGCTCGTTTGATGCCTTGCGCAGCCAGTGGGTGAAGATAACAGTCGTGGCTTTTATAAATCGGATGTCCAGTAAAATTATTGCTGGTCGCATACGCCATGTCGATATCAATACCAAACTGTTCTGCAGTAATGAGTTTCAGTTCTGTGGGCGCTTTCATTAAGACGATCTCACGTTTAATAACAGGAGAATTGGCTGTGACCAGATAGAAAGAATGTATTGAACTCAGTGTTGGCTTTATACCGCAGGAGTTATTATTTATCTGAGTTTAGACGATGGGCTGAAGGGGAAAAGGTGTATAAGCCCGGTATCACTTTGCGAGAGATACCGGGATAGAAAAGCAGCTGAGGATTAACTGCGATCAGCTACAGCTATGTAGTCACGTTTCGTCTCACCGGTGTATAGCTGACGAGGACGCCCAATACGGTAATCACCGCTGATCATCTCATGCCAGTGGGCAATCCAGCCCGGAGTTCGACCGGTAGCAAAGATTACTGTGAACATCTCGGTTGGAATACCCAGGGCCTTGAGAATAATCCCGGAATAGAAGTCCACATTGGGGTAGAGCTTCTTCTTGATAAAGTACTCATCCTCCAGGGCAATTCTCTCCAGACGCTTGGCAATCCGGAACAGAGGGTCATCTTCAAGGCCCAGTTCCGTAAGCACTTCATCGCAGGTTTGCTTCATTACTTTGGCGCGAGGGTCAAAGTTCTTGTAAACACGGTGTCCAAAGCCCATCAGGCGGAATGGGTCGTCTTTGTCTTTTGCCTTGGCAATGTATTCATCGATATTGGCTTCATCCCCAATCTCGTTCAGCATAACCAGCACAGCTTCATTAGCACCGCCATGAGCAGGGCCCCAGAGGGCAGCGATACCGGCAGCAATACAGGCAAATGGGTTGGCTCCGGAAGAGCCTGCAAGACGAACGGTGGATGTGGAGGCATTCTGTTCATGGTCCGCATGGAGCAGGAAAATGCGATCCATTGCCTTGGCCAGAACAGGTTTGACTTCGTACTCTTCACAGGGCGTGGCAAACATCATGTGCAGGAAGTTGCCACCGTAGCTCAGGTCATTTCGTGGATAAACAAACGGCTGACCAATGGAGTATTTGTAGGCCATGGCAGCAAGCGTAGGCATTTTGGAAATCAGGCGATAGGCGCAGATTTCGCGATGCACTTCATTGGTGATGTCCAGTGAGTCGTGATAGAACGCAGACAGGGCTCCGACAACACCACACATAACCGCCATTGGGTGGGCATCACGACGGAATCCGGAGAACAGGTCGCTCATCTGTTCATGCAGCATTGTGTGACGCATGATGGTGTTTTCGAACTTTTCCTTTTCCTGACGGTTTGGGAGGTCTCCGTAAAGCAGCAGGTAGCAGGTTTCCAGATAATCAGACTGCTCGGCCAGCTGTTCTATTGGATAGCCACGATGCAGGAGGATACCTTTGTCGCCATCGATGTAAGTAATTTTTGACTCACAGGATGCAGTGGAAACAAAGCCCGGATCGTAGGTAAACAGACCGTTGGAAGTCAGCCCCCTGACATCAACAACATCAGGCCCGAGAGAGCCTGAATAAATGGGTAACTCCAGTGTCTGGTCCGTGCCGTCAATGGAGAGTAGAGCTTTCTTGTCAGCCATTTATGGCCTCCTGTCATGCCGTTTGGTCTCGTTATAGTTACTTTAGATGGATACTTTTTACAAAATGAAGCCGGGAAAAATCACAAATAAAGCCGGGAGTCTGTTTAAAAAATATTCAAATTAGTTGTAAGTAGCTCCCTTTTACGGTTTGACCACTATAGAGACATAAATTTTTTTGTCAAACGAACTGGTTATGAATGTAATCCGTAACAAAGATATGAAAAACGGCTTGGTTTTTAGGGGTAATTGCTTAATAAGGTGAGCAATTGTAATTACCTGTTAGAGTGTATATACTCCGATCCGAAGCCGTATGGGTTGGTTCTTCGGTCCACCGGCTTTAATTTGAGGGGAAATCGTATATTTCGCATTTAGCGTTTCTCCACTTGCTTGTCGTAGGGTCCAGAGAACCTGGATGTTCTTGCTGATTCTGCTGTGTACGCCACCGAGCGTTGGGGCAAAAGAGTGAATAGCAAAAGACCTGTCAATCTCGATATAACAACAATCAAATTACCCCTGCCTGCATACACTTCGATCTTGCATCGCATATCGGGTGTCATCCTGTTTATTGGTCTGGGTTTTCTTCTGTATGGGCTGGAATTGTCGCTTGCTTCCGAGGAATCATTTGACGCCCTCAAAGCCTTGTTGTCAGCTCCCCTGGCAAAATTCATAATCTGGGGCATTCTGTCTGCCCTGATTTATCATTTGATTGCCGGAGTGAAACATCTGTTGATGGATGTGGATGTGGGTGATGGTAAGGAGTCAGGAAGCCTTGGAGCTATTGTGACTCTTGTTCTGTCAACAGTGCTGATTATCCTTGCGGGGGTTTGGGTATGGTAACCAATATCACCAATTTGTCCCGCAGTGGGCTTTATGACTGGATGCTGCAAAGGCTGACGGCAGTGGTCCTTGGTGTCTATTCGGTGTTCCTTTTGGGCTATCTGGTCATCAATCCCGGTCTCCAGTTTGGTCAATGGGCTGAGCTCTTTGATGAAACCTGGATGCGGATTTTTACCCTGCTGGCGCTGATTTCTATCCTGGCTCATGCCTGGATCGGTATGTGGACGATTACTACTGACTATTTTAATGACCGCGCTTTTGGCAGTAAGTCCGTTCTTATCCGTTTTCCTTTGCAGATTGTGTGCTTTATTGCCCTGTTCAGTTATGTGATCTGGGGCGTGCAAATTCTTTGGGGGCTTTAACCGATGTCAGCACTTCGTACCCTGACCTATGATGCCATCGTTATAGGTGGTGGGGGAGCAGGCATGCGTGCCGCGCTCCAGCTTACCCAGGCCGGAATTAAAACGGCCTGTGTCAGTAAGGTATTTCCTACCCGTTCTCACACGGTATCCGCTCAGGGTGGTATTACCTGTGCAATTGCCAGCGCAGACCCAAAAGATGACTGGCGCTGGCATATGTTCGATACGGTGAAAGGCTCCGACTATATTGGTGACCAGGACGCTATTGAGTATATGTGCTCGGTGGGTCCGCAGGCGGTTTTCGAGCTGGAGCATATGGGCTTGCCATTTTCCCGGACTGAAGAGGGTCGAATTTACCAGCGTCCGTTCGGAGGTCAGTCCAAGGATTTTGGCAAAGGAGGTCAGGCTGCCAGAACCTGTGCAGCGGCAGACCGGACTGGTCACGCACTTCTGCACACGTTGTATCAGGCTAACCTGAAGGGCGGCACCACCTTTCTTAATGAGTGGTATGCCGTTGATCTGGTGAAGAATCAGAAAGGTCAGGTTGCCGGTGTTATCGCCATTGATATTGAAAGTGGCGAAACCGTTTATATCAAGGCAAAAGCCACCGTTATGGCCACCGGTGGTGCAGGCCGTATTTACGCTTCCACTACCAATGCCCTGATCAATACCGGTGACGGTATCGGTATGGCTTTGCGTGCCGGATATCCGATGCAGGATATGGAAATGTGGCAGTTCCATCCTACAGGCATTCATGGTGCGGGCGTGCTGGTGACAGAGGGTTGCCGTGGCGAAGGTGGTTACCTGATTAACAGTGAAGGTGAACGCTTTATGGAGCGTTATGCACCTAACGCCAAAGACCTTGCTGGTCGCGATGTTGTCGCCCGTTCTATGGTTATCGAGATTCTCGAAGGACGTGGTTGTGGTCCCAACAAGGACCACGTACTGCTGAAGCTGGATCATCTGGGTGAAGAGACGCTGAACCTGCGTCTGCCTGGTATCTGTGAGCTGTCTAAAACCTTTGCTCATGCAGACCCTGTGAAAGTGCCGGTACCTGTGGTGCCCACCTGCCATTATATGATGGGAGGGATTCCCACCAATGTTGGCGGACAGGCTCTGCGTCAGGATGGGGCCGGTAATGATGAAGTGATTGAAGGCCTTTATGCCTGTGGTGAAGCGGCCTGTGTTTCTGTTCATGGTGCCAACCGTCTGGGTGGTAATTCTCTGCTGGATCTGGTGGTCTTTGGTCGCGCTGCAGGCCTGCAGATTGAGAAAAACCTGAAAGATGGCTTTGACTCTGTGGACGCCTCAGACAGTGATGTGGAAGCAGCCTTGTCACGACTTGATCGCCTGAACAAATCAAGCAGTGGTGAAAGCGTTGCCAAAGTGCGTGCTGATCTGCAGAACACCATGCAGCTCTATTTTGGTGTGTTCCGTGAAGGTGAGAGCATGCAGAAAGGTCTCAAGCTTCTGGATGAGCTGGGTGAGCGGCTGGCCAATCTTCATCTGGAAGACAAGAGCCAGGCATTCAACACCGCCAGGGTTGAAGCACTTGAGTTGGAAAACCTGTATCAGGTGGCTTATGCAACAGCTGTTTCCGCCGAAGTCAGAACAGAGTCCCGTGGTGCTCATGCCCGTAATGATTACCAGGAACGGGATGATGAAAACTGGCTGGCGCACTCGCTATACTCACCGACTGATCAATCAGTAAGTAAGCGTGCTGTTAACTTTGCCCCGGCAACCATGGAGGCATTTCCTCCCAAGGCAAGAAGCTACTGAGGGAGAGAGGCTTATGAAGGTAAGTATCTATCGCTATAACCCGGAAGCCGACAAAAAGCCCTATATGATGGACTTTGATGTCGATATCCCGGAAGGCCGGGACCTGATGGTTCTGGACGTTCTGAATCTGATTAAAGAGCAGGATCCAACGCTGGTTTACCGACGTTCCTGCCGAGAGGGTGTTTGTGGCTCCGATGGCTTGAGTATTGGCGGTACCAATGGTTTGGCCTGCATTACCCCTTTGTCAGAAGCTGTCAGGGGAAATAAACTGGTGATTCGTCCGCTGCCCGGGTTGCCAGTAATCAGGGACCTGGTCGTTGATATGAGTCTGTTCTACAAACAGTACGAAAAGATCAAGCCATACCTGATTAACGATACGCCAGCGCCAGCCATTGAACGGCTCCAGTCCCCGGAAGACAGGGAGAAACTGGACGGTCTTTATGAGTGTATTCTTTGCGCCTGTTGCTCAACAGCCTGCCCTTCCTTCTGGTGGAACCCTGATAAATTTGTTGGCCCCTCCGGCCTGCTGCAAGCTTATCGTTTCCTTGCCGATAGCAGGGATACAGCGACAGAGGAGCGTCTGGCAGATCTTGATGACCCGTTCAGTGTTTTCCGTTGCCGGGGGATCATGAATTGTGTCAATGTCTGCCCTAAAGGCTTAAACCCGACACGGGCTATTGGTCATATCAGGCAGATGTTGTTTAAGAGTGCAACATAGTATAGCTGTGGGTCATTCCAACCTGTCGTTGCTGTTTGGTGATAAAAAAGTGCCCCTGTGAAGTCTTTTTTCGGGGTACTCAAGATCCATAGAGCTGAAAAGTCAGCTATGCTCTGTCAGGAGAGTGCAGGCGACCTCTGACAATACAAAGCCTGTAATTAAATATATTTTTAGACTTAATAAATTGTGCTGCTGCCATCTGGAATTATGGGGCCGCAATAGCTTGAACCAGCAGGGGCGGTCGGAAAACATCCGACCCTATCTGAGGGGGATTGTTCACTGACTGGCTATCGACATCATCAGTGACCTTTGTTTTTCAGCCATTCAGGGTTGTAAAAGCAGATTTCCCGGGATAAGCCCCAGACTCACGGGGTAAAGATCATGCAAGAAGGTGTAATGCAGCGGATGTGGAGTTCTTCCCACATTGCAGGGGGAAATGCTGCATACGTCGAGGATATGTACGAACGCTATCTGCGCGATCCCAACAGCGTAGAAGTACAGTGGCGTGACTATTTTGAAAAGTTGCCCCCGGTTAGTGGTAGCGGAGCTGACGTTCCACATTCTACCATCCAGGAAAATTTCATTCTTATGGCGCGTCAGCGTCAGACTACCCGCCCGATTCAGACTTCCTCGGTTTCCAGTGATCATGAACGCAAGCAGGTTCAGGTTTTGCGTTTGATCAGCGCTTTCCGGATTCGTGGTCATCAGCAGGCTGTTATCGATCCTCTTGGTGTGATGAAACGGGAAGAGTTTCCTGATTTATCCCTTGCATACCACGGTCTCAGTGAAGCGGATCTGGATATCGAGTTTCAGACTTCAACGCTGTTTATTGGCAAGGAACACGCCTCTCTGCGGGAAATATACGATGCCTTAAAAGCCACCTATTGCCAGTCAATTGGTGTTGAGTATATGCACATTCCCCAGACAGAAGAACGTCGCTGGTTTCAGAGTCGTATGGAAAGTGTTCGCAGCCGCCCGGAAGTAGGAGTTGAAGCCAAGCTGCACTTGCTGGAACGATTGACCGCAGCGGAAGGTCTGGAAAAATACCTGGGGACCAAGTTTCCCGGCACCAAACGGTTTGGTCTGGAAGGTGGTGAGTCTCTGATCCCCATGCTGGATGAGATTATTCAGCGCTCCGGCTCCTATGGTTCGAAAGAGCTGGTGATCGGCATGGCTCACCGTGGCCGCTTGAACGTGCTGGTCAATATTCTGGGTAAGAAGCCCGGTGATCTGTTTGACGAATTTGAAGGCAAGAAGCTGGTTGAACGAGGCTCCGGTGATGTGAAATACCATCAGGGCTTCTCTTCCAATGTGATGACGCCGGGTGGCGAGGTGCATCTTGCCCTGATGTTTAACCCATCCCATCTGGAAATTGTTACCCCGGTGGTTGAGGGGTCGGTCCGAGCCCGTCAGGACCGCCGAAAGGATTCAGTGGGCAACAAGGTGGTCCCTATTGCCATTCACGGTGATGCCGCTTTTGCGGGGCAGGGGGTTGTGATGGAAACCCTGCAGATGTCCCAGACCCGTGCCTATAAAACCGGTGGCACCATACATATCATCATTAACAACCAGGTTGGCTTTACCACCAGTTTTCGCGAAGATGCCCGTTCGACGGAATACTGCACCGATGTTGCCAAGATTGTCGGGGCACCGATCCTTCATGTTAACGGTGATGACCCTGAAGCGGTTCAGTTTGCCACTAAACTGGCCCTTGATTACCGGATGGAGTTCCATAAAGACATTGTTGTAGACCTCGTCTGCTACCGTCGTCGCGGGCACAATGAGGCGGATGAGCCATCCGCCACTCAGCCGATGATGTACAGCAAGATTAAATCCCATATGACTACCCGGGATCTTTATGCCAAGGTTTTGCTGGGCGAAGGTGTGATCAGTGAGGCGGCTGATAAAGAGCTGGTAGAGAGTTTCCGTAACGCCCTCGACAATGGTGAGCATGTGGTCAAGGCCCTGGTAAAAGAGCCTAATAAAGAGCTCTTTGTGGACTGGACACCCTATCTTGGTCACGAATGGACTGCTCGCCATGATACCCGTGTCGCCGTGGGAACACTGCAATCATTAGGCCAGAAACTGTGTGAAATTCCCGAAGGCTTTTTGCTGCAGCGTCAGGTCAGCAAGATCGTTGAGGATCGCCGCAAGATGGCAGCAGGTGCCCTGCCGATTAACTGGGGGTGTGCTGAACTGCTGGCCTATGCGTCACTGCTAATGGAAGGCAGTGAAGTTCGAATTACCGGGCAGGATGTCGGACGGGGAACATTTTCTCACCGCCATGCGGTATTTCATAATCAGAAAGATGGCTCGACTTTGGTGAACCTGACCAAACTTTCCCCGGAGCAGCCACGATTCCAGATCTGGGATTCATTTCTGTCCGAGGAAGCGGTTCTTGCTTTTGAGTACGGCTACGCAGCAACGACGCCCAATGCACTGGTTATCTGGGAAGCTCAGTTTGGTGATTTTGCCAACGGTGCCCAGGTGGTTATTGATCAGTTTATTTCCAGTGGCGAGCACAAGTGGGGGCGTCTGTCAGGCCTCACCATGTTGCTGCCCCATGGTTATGAGGGCCAGGGACCGGAGCACTCATCGGCCAGGCTTGAGCGATTTTTACAGTTGTGTGCGGAACACAATATTCAGGTCTGCGTTCCGACAACGCCAGCCCAGGTGTTCCACATGTTGAGACGGCAGATGCTGCGTCCGTTGCGCAAGCCGTTGGTGGCATTTACCCCCAAGAGTTTGCTCCGTCACAAACAGGCCACCTCCTCTCTGGAAGAGCTGGCAGAGGGTAGTTTCCAGACGATTATCCCTGAGGTTGACGGCCATGAACCATCAGCAATCACCCGGATGATTATGTGCTCAGGCAAGGTCTACTATGACCTGTTGGAAAAGAAAAGAACGGAAGGGCTGACTGATACGGTGATTATCCGTATCGAACAGCTCTACCCATTCCCTCAGGACGACCTGGATGAGCTGATTACCAGCTATCCAAACCTGAAAGATGTGGTCTGGTGTCAGGAAGAGCCAATGAACCAGGGTGCGTGGTATTGTAGTCAGCATCATATGCGTCGCTCAGTTGCCGTTCATCCGAATAAAACAATGAGTCTCAAGTACGCAGGGCGCGAAGCATCAGCCGCTCCGGCATGTGGCTATATGTCTACACATGCTCAGGAGCAGCAGAAGTTGGTAAATGATGCTTTCAGCATTTGAATAATGATAATTTACTGCTCAAGCTGAGCAGTGATATTGGTTAAACGGCCAGCAGGTATTTCTTATCGATCTGGCCAGAGCGTTTTACACAGTTTCTGTGGATAACGCTCAAAGGGGCGAAGACGCAAAGGATCAATAATGGCCACAGAAATTAAAGCACCTACCTTTCCTGAATCCGTTGCTGATGGCACTGTAGCAACCTGGCACAAGCAGCCCGGTGAGCAATGCCATCGGGATGAACTGCTGGTTGATATCGAAACCGATAAAGTGGTTCTTGAAGTTGTTGCACCGGCAGATGGTGTTTTGAGTGAAATTATCAAGCCTGAAGGTGAAGTTGTTCTCAGCAGTGAAGTGGTTGGAATCTTTCAGGAGGGTGTTTCTGCTGGCACTGCCCCGGCGGCTGCTGAAGCTTCAGCTACTCCGGCAGCTTCACCGGAAGCCATTAAGGAAGAGCCCATTCTCAATCCTGCAGCACGCCGGATGGCTGATGAGAAAGGCCTTGATCCAGCAGCCATTACCGGTACCGGTAAAGGTGGTCGTGTCACCAAGGAAGATGTGGTTCGTCATGTTGAAGGTGGTGCTCAGGTATCACCTGCTCCGGCTGTAGCTGCCACTCCGGCAGTGCCCGCTGCTGCCGCACCAGCACCTCAGGTCGAGGCAACCGCACCGGTGTTTTCCGGTGAGCGTGTAGAGAAACGGGTGCCCATGACCCGGCTACGTGCCAAAGTTGCCGAGCGTCTGGTTCAGGCTCAGCAGAATGCAGCCATGTTGACTACTTTCAACGAGATCAATATGAAGCCGGTTATGGAGCTTCGTGCCCAGTACAAAGATGTCTTTGAGAAACGTCATGGCGTACGACTCGGTTTCATGTCTTTCTTTGTCAAGGCCTGTGTTGAAGCGCTCCGCCGCCATCCGGTGGTCAATGCTTCTATTGATGGCAATGATATTGTCTACCATGGTTACCAGGATATTGGTGTTGCCGTTTCCAGTGATCGCGGGCTGGTTGTGCCAGTGCTTCGTAACACCGAAGACATGAGTCTTGCCGATATTGAGGCAAAAATCCGTGAGTTCGGTAAAAAGGCAATGGATGGAAAGCTTGGCATTGATGAAATGACCGGTGGCACGTTCACCATTTCCAATGGCGGTGTATTCGGTTCACTGTTGTCAACGCCCATCCTGAATCCACCACAGTCGGCAATTCTGGGAATGCATAAAATTCAGGAGCGTCCTATGGCGGTTAACGGCAAGGTTGAAATTTTACCCATGATGTACCTTGCCCTGTCCTATGATCACCGACTACTGGATGGCAAGGACGCAGTCACCTTTCTCGTGACCATCAAGGAACTACTGGAAGATCCGGCCAGAATGCTTCTGGATGTTTGATTCCGGATTGTATCGGGCAGCCTTATTTTTTCTATCAAGTTTTGCTGCCCATTGATTGACTTGACCCGTATACCTTGTTTTATAAACCGTTTTGGAAATAACTTATGGCAAATCAGTTCGACGTGGTAGTTATTGGCGCAGGCCCTGCCGGTTACGTCTGCGCTATTCGCGCAGCCCAGCTGGGGCTGAAAACTGCCTGTATCGAGAAGTGGTCCGATGATAAGGGCAAGGCAAAGCTTGGCGGTACCTGCCTGAATGTTGGCTGTATCCCTTCCAAGGCACTTCTGGATAGCTCCCACAAATATATTGAAGCCAGGGAAGATTTTGCCAAACATGGCATTAAGCACAGTGGCGTAGACATCGATGTACCTGCAATGCTTGCCCGTAAGGACAATATTGTGAACCAGCTGACTACCGGTGTGACCGGCCTGTTCAAGGCAAATGGTGTGACCTTGCTTGAAGGTGCCGGTAAAGTGCTGTCTGGCAAGCAGGTTGAATTAACCAGGGCTGACGGTTCTGTCGAAGTGGTTGATGCTGCAAACGTGGTGATTGCCACCGGCTCCCGTCCCATTGAAATTCCACCCACACCACTCACTGAAGGCCTTATTGTTGACTCCACCGGTGCGCTTGAGTTTCAGGAAGTTCCGAAGCGCCTCGGGGTTATTGGTGCCGGTGTTATTGGTCTGGAACTGGGCTCTGTCTGGGGACGGCTGGGTGCCGAAGTGGTTGTCCTTGAAGCCCAGGATAAATTCCTGGCCCTGGCTGATCAGCAAATCGCCAAAGAAACCCAGAAAATTTTCAGGAAACAGGGACTGGATATTCGCCTGGGTGCACGGGTGACCGGCTCTGAAGTCAAGGGTAGCGAAGTTGAGGTTACCTATCAGGATGCCAATGGTGATGAGCAGAAGCTGACCTTTGATAAATTGATTGTTGCTGTCGGTCGTCGTCCCTATACAGAAAACCTGCTGGCTACAGACTCCGGTGTCAATCTGGATGAGCGTGGTTTCATTTTCGTTGATGATAACTGCGCAACTGACGTTCCCGGCGTTTATGCGGTTGGGGATGTGGTTCGGGGCCCGATGCTCGCTCATAAAGGCAGTGAAGAAGGCATTATGGTGGCGGAAATCATTGCTGGTCAGAAAGCACAGATGAACTATGACCTGATTCCTTCGGTTATTTATACTCACCCTGAAGTGGCCTGGGTCGGTAAAACGGAAGAAGAAGTCAAGGCCAGTGGTGATGAGTACAAAGTGGGTACCTTCCCGTTTGCCGCCAGTGGTCGTGCGCTGGCTGCCAATGATACCCATGGCATGGTCAAGGTGATTGCTGACAAAGTAACTGACCGTATTCTTGGCGTTCATGTTGTGGGCCCAAGTGCGGCTGAGCTGGTGCAACAGGGGGTTATTGCCATGGAGTTCGCTGCCAGCAGTGAAGATCTTGCATTGACCATTTTCTCACACCCAACCCTGAGTGAAGCGCTGCACGAAGCGGTTCTGGCGGTTGATGGCCACGCTATCCATATTGCCAATCGCAAACGTCGTTAAACGTATCTTAAGGGGAGCGGTCAGGGCCGACTTGCTCCTTTCTTCATAGACAATATCCAGGGATATGGTTTGACGAGAAACTTAAAAACAACGCTCAAATAAAAAAGAGGGCCGCGTCAGAATGAATCTTCATGAATATCAGGGCAAACAACTCTTTGCCAAATATGGTCTGCCTGTATCTCAGGGCGTCGCTGCGGATACGCCAGAGCAGGCCGCTGCTGCTGCCGATGAAATCGGTGGTAATCAGTGGGTGGTTAAGGCCCAGGTTCACGCCGGTGGTCGTGGTAAGGCGGGTGGTGTGAAATTGGTCTCCAGCAAAGACGAAATCCGCGCGTTCGCCGAGCAGTGGTTAGGGAAAAACCTGGTCACTTATCAGACCGATGAAAATGGCCAGCCGGTCAGCAAGATACTGGTTGAAAGCTGCACTGATATTGATCAAGAGCTTTATCTTGGCGCTGTTGTTGATCGCGCAACCCGTCGCATCGTGTTTATGGCCTCCACTGAAGGTGGGGTTGAAATTGAGAAGGTGGCGGAAGAAACGCCGGAAAAAATCCTTAAGGCGACCATTGATCCCTTGACCGGTGCCCAACCTTATCAGGCCCGTGAACTGGCCTTCAAACTGGGTCTGGAAGGAAAACAGATCAAGCAGTTTACTCAGATTTTCCTCGGTTTGGCGAAACTCTTCCAGGAGTGCGATCTTGCCCTGCTGGAGATCAACCCGCTGGTTATCACTAAAGAGGGTGACCTGCACTGTCTGGATGCGAAAATCAACATTGACAGCAACGCACTGTACCGTCAGCCACAGTTGAAAGCCATGCATGACCCTTCCCAGGAAGATGCCCGTGAAGCCCATGCTGCTGAGTGGGAGCTGAACTACGTCGCACTGGATGGCAACATTGGCTGTATGGTAAATGGTGCAGGCCTTGCCATGGGTACCATGGATATTGTCAAGCTGCATGGCGGTGCGCCTGCCAACTTCCTGGATGTTGGTGGTGGTGCAACCAAAGAGCGTGTCACCGAAGCCTTCAAGATCATTCTTTCCGATGACAGTGTGAAAGCCGTTCTGGTCAATATCTTTGGTGGTATTGTCCGCTGTGACCTGATTGCTGAAGGTATTATCGGTGCGGTGAAAGAAGTCGGGGTTGAAGTCCCTGTGGTGGTTCGCCTGGAAGGCAACAATGCTGATCTGGGTGCGCAGACCCTTGCCAATAGTGGACTTGATATCATCGCGGCCAACAGTTTGACCGAGGCTGCCCAGCAGGTAGTTAAGGCAGCGGGGAACCAGTAATGAGCATTTTAATTAATAAAGACACCAAAGTTATCTGCCAGGGGTTCACCGGTTCCCAGGGTACTTTTCACTCCGAACAGGCCATTGCTTACGGTACCCGGATGGTGGGTGGTGTAACACCGGGTAAAGGTGGTCAGACTCACCTGGGTCTGCCCGTATTCAATACGGTGGCTGAAGCGGTTGATCAGACCGGTGCTGAAGCTTCGGTTATCTACGTTCCTGCTCCTTTCTGTAAGGACTCCATTCTTGAAGCTGCTTATGCTGGCATCAAGCTGATTGTCTGCATCACTGAAGGTATTCCTACGCTGGATATGCTGGAATGCAAAGTTAAGTGTGATGAGTTGGGGGTTTGTCTTATCGGTCCAAACTGTCCGGGTGTTATCACGCCGGGTGAGTGTAAGATCGGTATTATGCCCGGCCATATCCATCTGCCGGGCAAGGTGGGTATTGTTTCCCGTTCCGGTACATTGACATATGAAGCGGTCAAACAGACCACCGATTATGGCTTTGGCCAGTCTACCTGTGTTGGTATTGGTGGTGACCCTATTCCCGGTTCTAACTTTATCGATATTCTGGAACTGTTCGAGAATGATGATAAGACCGAAGCCATCGTGATGATTGGTGAAATCGGTGGTTCTGCCGAAGAAGAAGCGGCTGCTTATATCAAGGAACATGTCACCAAACCCGTCGTCTCTTACATTGCCGGTGTAACAGCGCCTCCTGGCAAGCGTATGGGGCATGCCGGTGCGATTATCGCTGGTGGCAAGGGGACTGCCGATGAGAAGTTTGCGGCACTTGAATCAGCAGGTGTCAAGACGGTTCGAAGTCTGGCGGATATCGGTGAAGCTCTGAAAGAAGTGACCGGTTGGTAAAACAATCGGTTCAGGTAACACTAAAAAGGCCGGATTTATTTCCGGCCTTTTTGTGATGGAAAATACTGAATCAGTGCTCAGGCTGCGTAAGCATCTTCAAGGATTTCACGGGAAGTATTGAGATCCTGGTCACCGGTCTCTGACAGAGCCGTCATGCCATGGGCCTCCAGAGCCTTGATCACGTTCTCAATCTGGTTATGCTCAACACCATACTGTGACAGTCGTGTTTTCACACCCAGTGATTCAAAGAAATCGCGGGTTTTCTCAATAGCGAGATCAATCTTCTCATCGTCGCTACCTTCTCTGATATCCCAAACGCGTTCTGCATACTGCACCAATTTTGCCCGCTTCTTATCTTTGCGCAGCTTCCACAGGGACGGCAGAACCACCGCCAGACTCTGGGCGTGGTCCAGACCAAACAGGTCAGTTAGCTCGTGGCCAATCATATGAGTGCCCCAGTCCTGGGGAACGCCGACACCAATATAGCCATTCAGTGCCGAAGTAGCGCTCCACATCAGGTTGGCTCGGGCATCGTAGTTTTCTGGCTCAGCCAGTGTTACCGGGCCCACTTCAATCAGCGTTTTCAGAATACCTTCCGCCATACGATCCTGAATCTGGGCGTCAACAGGGTAGGTAGCATACTGCTCAAGCACATGAACGAATGCATCAACTATGCCATTAGCAATTTGAACTGGTGGCAGGGTGAAGGTCAGTGATGGATCCAGAATGGAAAACTGAGGGTAGAGCAGTGGACTCATAACCGGCAGTTTACCAATGTCGTGAGAAATAACGGCACCCATGTTCATTTCGGAACCCGTGGCTGGTAAGGTCGCAACCGTAGCCAGTGGAATGGCAGTGGTGATCGGCGCACCGGCAAAACCTGCCTTAAGCAGATCCACCTCGTCACCTTCATAAGGTGCAGCTGCAGCAACAAACTTGGTGCCATCCATGACAGAGCCGCCACCAACCGCCAGCAGGAAGTCGATATTTTCAGCGCGGACGATCTCAACAGCTTTCATCAGGGTAGTGAATTTCGGGTTTGGCTCGATACCGCTGAACTCAAGGACCTCACGGTTACCTAAGCCGGCCAGCACTTTTTCCAGGGTGCCAAATTTCTTGACACTGCCACCGCCGTATAGGACCAGTACTTTGGCATTAGCCGGTACCAGTTGATCCAGTTCCTGCAGACGGTCCTGGCCAAACACAATGTGGGTTGGGTTTTGATAATTAAAATTCATCATTGCGATTCTTCCTCATGAGTGGTCAAGCGTAGATTATCGTTTCTGTGCAGGAATAGAATGACCATAACTGGCAAAGTCATGCCTAAAACGATCAGGGGTGGTTTTTTTATGTATTGGGTGAAGCTATGCTGTGACGAAGTAAATTACCGATCAGAAGATAACTCATGACGCCATTAGTTCAGACCCTCTCTCTTTTGGCCAAAGAAGAGGGCTATAACAAAACCCATATTCCCGGCGTTGGCGTTCTAAAAGCCAGCGAATCCAGAGAGCGTGAGCCACTGTGTTATAGCCAGGGCATTTTTATTGTTGCCCAGAGTGCAAAACGGATTTACCTGGAGCAGCAGACTTATGAATATAATCCGGATAACTATCTGGTACTGACCTTGCCTATTCCTGCGGAATGCGAAACCATCGTTGTAGAAGATAAACCGTTGTTATCCATGCTGGTGGATATCGATATCAGCCTGTTGCATCCGCTGGTGCGGTTGTTCGACCATCATCAACAGGCGACAGACACCATGGAAGATCTGTTAGAGGCAGGAAGCAGCCTATATGTCAGCCCGGTGACGGATTCTTTCTCAGCAACGGTGTTAAGGCTGGCTCAGTGCCTTCACTCGCCGCTGGAGAGTGAAGCGTTAGGAAAAGGGCTGGTGCAAGAGTTGCTTTTTCATGTTCTTAACGGGGAGCAGGCCGCGCCATTATTTGCCCTGGCCAGACACAATACGCATATTGCCCGTCTTGAGCGGGCAATGAAGTATATGCACGAGCATTATGATCAGTCCCTTGATGTTGGGTGCCTGGCCTCTATGGCTAATATGAGCCCATCAACCTTCCATCGTAATTTCCGGCATATGACGTCATCGTCGCCTATTCAGTACCTGAAGAAACTGCGCCTGAGTCGGGCCAGAGAGTTGTTGCAGGATCATGGGGTCAGAGTAAAGCAGGCAGCTGCGGAGGTTGGCTATGAGAGCCCAACGCAATTCAGCAGGGAATTTAAACGTTACTTTGGGTTAACGCCTCAGGCATGTGCGGCAGCCTGATTTTTTCAGGTGGTGGCAGGGCTTATTAGCCACTGCCTGAAGTAAGGGAGCTGCTTTCCATTTCCACTGTTGCCTTTTTGTGGTGTTCTTATAGCCATTGCTGTGAAATTTCCTTATTCTCCCGCTTTTTTCTCAGGAGCTTGCCAGTGGATGCCCTTGATCTGAATCCGGACAAATATCGACTTGCCAGAGCTCTACGCCCTTTCTCTTATTCTGTCGCCCTCGTCACCTGTGGCCTTGGCGTGGTATTGGCTTATCAGCAGGGTGTTGGTGACTGGCGCAGAGCACTGCTGGTCATGTTGGCTGGCCTATTACTTCAGACAGCCAGCAATCTTGCCAATGATCATGCTGATCTGGTGTTGTGGAAAAAACGTTCTGGCGAGTTGGCAAGGCAGGTGGTTAATCAGATCCATCGAAACTTTATACTGGCGGGTGTATGCGCCCTGATTGCCTGCATGGTGGGACTATTATTGGTGATCGATGTTGGCTGGCCGTTATTGTTGCTTGGTGTCTTTGGTGTTGTCGGTGGCTATTTTTATACCGGTGAACCCATTGTCTACAAACATCGCGGCTGGGGAGTGCCCGCAGTATTTCTGTTCACTGGCGTGCTGATGGTCAGTGGTGCCTTTTATGCCGTTGGGGGGTACTGGAATAATGAAGTGGTCTGGATGTCGATTCCGGTGAGCTTGCTGGCTTCTGCGCTGTTGCTATCCAATGAGATCCGGGATTACCTGGATGATATCAGTCACAATATCCGTACGTTAACCGTTCGTATGGGATTGGTTCAAGCGAAATGCCTTTATGTCGTGCTTTTGCTGGCAGGGTTTCCTGTCAGTTTTATGTTGTACTATTTGGGAGAGCTGGATAACCCTCTTTATCTACTGATAGCGCTGCCTTTTGCCATTGCGCCTATCAAATTGCTTGCCAACCATTCAAGTGATGCTGAAATGGTCCGTTTGCCTCCTCTGACGGGACGTTTTTTTATCATCTTTGGCTTGGGCTTTATGCTTTCAATTGTTTTTTAGAGGAGAAGAGAGCCTTGATATACAAAACACCCGATGTCGTTTATCGGGTATCTTAAAACCTGCTTTAGTCTGGGCATAATACAGGCCAGTACCGTCAGTCCTTGTTTCTCAGGTCATAGGTTTCCGCATCAAATAACTCCTCGGGTCGGTTCGGGAGGTTAATACCCTTTCTGGTGTTGCCATTACCGATAAGCTTTAGTTTGGTGAATCGGTCCCGGGTCGCTTTTACCAGTGTTTCCGAGTTACGCATGATGGTGGGGCGGATAAACAACATCAGGTTCTTTTTTTCATCGCCGCTCTGATTGTAACGGAAGAGGTTGCCCAAAATCGGGATGCTTCCAAGCAGTGGCACTTTTTTCCTGGTTTTGGATTTGATGTCTTCAATCAGTCCACCAATAACGACGGTCTGACCATCGTCCACCAGTACCGCGGTCTTCAGGGAGCGGGTATTGAACAGCAGGTCACCGCTGGCTTCTCCCAGAATATCTTTGCTTGTTCCAACATCAAGAGAGGAGACTTCTTGCTCTAACATAAGTCTAAGGCTGTTACCTTCATTAATATGTGGTGTAATTTTTAGTTTAAGGCCGACATCTCTGCGTTCTGTTGTGGTGAAAGGGCCAGTGCCGCCTCCACTGGAAGAAGTTTGGTAAGAGCCAGTCTTTATGGGTATGTTTTTGCCAATAACCAACTCCGCTTCTTCATTGTCCAGAGTCAGCATGCTGGGTGTTGACAGAATATTATTATTGGATTTCGTGCTGAGTGCGCCGACGAGCACCCCAAAGTTATCAGTCCTCAGAGCTAGAGAGCCCAAAGTAATATTTGCATTGTTCCATATCTTGCCGGTAATACTGCTTAACTCTCCTGAAGAGTCGCGTATGGTTTTTGTGCCATCAATGCCCCACTGAACACCCAACGCATCATTAATCCCACCAGACACTTCAACAATAACGGCCTCCAGCAACACCTGGGCCCTGGGAACATCAAGCTGCCTGACAATCTTCTCCATTTCCTGAAGGGTTTCCGGATCGGCAATCATAACCAGGGCATTCTGGGTTTCATCCGCTTTTACAAACGCTGTCGTTGCTGCCGACTTGCTTTTGGCACCAGACTTGGTGGAGGCCTGGGAAGAGGACTGATTTGATGAGTTACCAGGAGAGGCTGAGCCTGATGTAACCGGTGACGATGGCGTTGCAGCGGTTCTCTTTCCCTGGCTGTCCTGAATAATGCCTGAGGCTTCCGAAAGAATTTCCGCAATGTTTTTGGCATCGGCAAAACTCAGGAACATGACTTTGGTGGTTGATTTTCGAATACCTTCCTTATCAAGGGTGTCAGCCAGTTTTCTGACCCGTGCCCGTTTGCTGGCGTTGCCCTTAACCACCAGACGATTGCTTCGCTCATCGGCGATCACCTGGAGCCCGCTGGGTAGCTGTCCCTTGCCGGTGACCAGGGTATCAGAGATTATTTTTGAGACATCTCCCACCCAGGCATGTTTCAGCTGGATGACTTCATAGTCGTTATTGCCCGCATTATCCAACTCCCGTATCAGTTTGGTGATGCGCTCAACATTATCGGCAAGGTCACTGATGATGACCGCATTACTGGAAGCAGATGCAGCAGCGTGTCCATACTGGGCAATCAGTGGGCGAATGATCGGGATGACTTCGACAGCGGATACGCTGTGCAGATCAACAACTCTGGTGGTCATCACGCCATCAATGGGCTTCTGAGTGTCTCCGGGGCTGCTGGTCTTTGCTGTGGCTGTGGGGACAACATTAATAATATGGCCATCGGCTTTGGGAATGACGGTATAACCATTAGCGGACAGGACTTCCAGGAAAACATCATAGACCTCATCCCGGCTCAATGGCTTGCTGGAAATGACGGTAACGGTATTGCCACCCTTAATCCGAGGATCGATAACAAATGTCTCTCCGGTTATTTTGGCAACCTGGGTGATAAATTCACGGATATCGGCATTCTGCTGATTCAGTGTCCAGAGCTTATCATCGGGTGTCGGTACGGTGTTATTGGCAGCAGGCTGTAAGCCGGTGTTTACCTTGCTGGCAAACAGCGGTGTGACAGCCATCATCAGCACCAGAGGAATGGCTCTGATTAACTTTCTGTTATGAGAGTGTGGTAAACGTGGTAATAAGAGTAGCGCTCTGGTGTTCATGATATGACCATTAACTCAGCAGTTTGTCATTGTTGTCATTACAGTTCCTGACTGGCGTCCTGCAGCTTCTCCCTGAGGTCCTGCATTCGCTGTTCAAGAGACATGTCATCCGGATAATCATGGTTGCCCGGACGCTGCTCCATTGACTCGGGGATGTCTTCCGCCACAGGCCTGAATTCCTGAAAGGCTCTGGAATCTCTGGCTGTTTCCGGAAAGTATAGTTTTTCAAGCTGGTCACCCCGTTTAATGACAATGTGATCGGAATAAACCTGATTCAGAATGGCACCTCCGGGAAGAGCGTCACCAATTTCATATAACTTGTCCTGGTTGGCTATTTGAATAATTGCACTTGCGTACTTTTTGGTTTCAATGCCTGAGAGCGCCCCTCTGAGAATCAGGTTCATTTTTGTTATGGGGATCTCTTTATTGTTTTGAGTTATTTCCTGATTGTCACTAAAACCAAAAATCAGCTCAAAGTCTTCATGTTTGATGGTTGAGGAGTTTTTCAAAACGATAGTTTTATTATTAACACTATTTTTCAAGGGTTCGCTGCTGACGATTTGATAAAAGTGAAATGCTTGAAAACTGAGGCTAAGGATCATGATGATGAAAATAATCAGAATGATAAGGTTCCGATTATTTTTATGCCCCCATTGCAGAAATGTGGTGAAAACCACTGGTTTCATGGTCATATCTTCTGAAGTTAACGAATAGGCTATTCTTTACTCTAAATAAAAGCATAAGAGTTTTGTTTTTTAAAGAAATAAGTTTTTTCAAAAAGGAAAGGCCTAACCGCCTCCCGGGTGCTTCCTTTTTGATTTAAGGAGTTCATGATATTGGCTACACTTCTGACCGCTGACTATGACACCGAAGATGATGCTGAAAGTGAAGCCAGCGTTTTACCAAGACTGCCTTTTAGTTTTGCCAAAAGGCACGGCGTTGTGCTCATTGAGAATGATAATGGGATAGCCACACTCTATTTTCACAACACACCATCGGCTGACCTGATTGCCGAGATCAGTCGCTTTTCCGGCGTTTTTCCTGCCTATGAGCGGGTCGATGCCGAAAAACTGTCAGAGGTGCTGGCTCACTGTTATCACAATGACAGTTCAGAAGCATTGCAGGATGCGGCTGGCATCAGTGATCACCCGGACCTGACCAGTCTGGCGGATGCCGTTCCGATCACGGAAGACCTGCTTGAGCAAAGTGACGATGCCCCGGTTATCCGTTTAATTAATGCGTTGCTCACTGAGGCGATCAAGGAAGGTGCTTCCGATGTGCATATTGAAACCTTTGAGTCGGCACTTGTGGTTCGGCTGCGGGTGGATGGTGTGTTAAGGGAAGTACTGTCTCTGAAGAGAACCATTGCCTCTTTACTGGTTTCCCGCATCAAGGTGATGGCCCGGCTGGATATTGCCGAGAAACGGGTACCCCAGGATGGCCGGATTTCGCTGAGGGTGGCCGGCAAGGAAGTGGATGTCCGGGTTTCCACGCTGCCTTCCAGTAATGGCGAGCGGGTAGTACTCCGGCTGCTGGACAAGGCAGCAGGCCGTCTTGAACTCAGGCACCTTGGCATGACGGAGCGGAACCGTTCACTGATCGAGGGGCTGCTGAAAAAACCTTATGGCATTATTCTGGTGACAGGGCCAACCGGATCTGGCAAGACAACGTCTCTATATGCCAGCCTTACCCTTCTGAATGACCAGACCCGAAATATTCTCACCGTTGAAGACCCCATTGAGTATCACCTGGAAGGAATTGGCCAGACCCAGGTAAACACAAAAGTCGATATGACCTTTGCCCGGGGATTGAGAGCTATTCTGAGACAGGACCCCGATGTGGTGATGGTCGGAGAGATCCGTGACCGGGAAACCGCTGAAATAGCGGTACAGGCCAGTTTGACCGGGCACCTGGTGCTTTCCACGCTTCATACCAATACTGCGGTTGGTGCCCTGACCCGTCTTCAGGATATGGGCATTGAACCTTTTCTGATGTCGTCCAGTCTACTTGGGGTGATTGCCCAACGTCTGGTCAGGGTGCTATGCAGTGACTGTAAAGTGCCATACACCCCTGATGATGCCGAATGCCAGCAGTTAGGCATTGATGCTTCTGATGGCGTAACGCTGTATCACGCTGCAGGGTGTAAGGGCTGTAATTTCAGTGGCTATCGTGGCCGTACCGGAATTTATGAAGTTGTCGTTATTAATGAACAGGTCCGGCGAATGATCCATGGGCTCAAAGGGGAGCAGGAGATTACGGACTGTGTTCGTGAGTCCAGTCCCGGCATCCGTGAAGATGGCAGCAGAAAAGTGCTGGAAGGGGTTACAACTCTTGAAGAGGTACTTCGGGTTACCCAGAAGGACTGATTATGGCTGCTGAAGAAAAGGCTCAGGATAATGGCCGCGTTTGAATACATAGCCCTGGACCATCAGGGCAAACAGCATAAGGGTACCCTGGAAGCGGACAGTGGGCGTCAGGTTCGCCAGATGCTGCGGGATAAACAGTGGACACCACTGTCAGTTAATACACTTGCCGATCGCAAACAGCAGGGAGAGGAGGGAAGGAGCTTCTTTCTACGCCGGGGCATTTCAGCCGTTGAGCTGGCTACGGTAACCCGGCAGCTGGCTACGCTGATCCAGGCGGCAATGCCTATAGAGGAAGCACTCAATGGTGTGGCAGCCCAGCAGGAAAAACGACGGATAAAAAATATGCTGCTGGCGGTTCGTTCCAGGGTGCTTGAAGGCTATACCCTGGCCAAAAGCCTGGAAGCCTTCCCGGAAGTCTTCCCCCAGATGTATCGGGCAACGGTTGCCGCAGGGGAGCATGCCGGTTATCTCGACCGTGTTCTCAATCGTCTGGCCGACTACACTGAGGCCAGAATGCGTTCTGGTCAGAAAGTACAGCAGGCGCTGGTCTATCCGGTCATACTGATGTTGGCTTCCATTGGCATTGTCAGCTTTCTGTTGGGATTTGTGGTGCCGGATGTTATCAAGGTCTTTCTGGATTCCGGTCAGGAGCTGCCATTAATCACAGAGCTATTGATCAATGCCAGTGAGGGGTTTCAGACATGGTGGCCTTTGATCTTTGGTGTAATTGTTGCGGCTATTGTGGTTGTCCGGCATTTACTGAAAAAGGCCTCCATACGACTTTCCTGGCATCGGGTTCAGTTAACGTTGCCGTTGGTTGGGCGATTTGTCCGAACGGCCAATGCCGCCCGTTTTGCCAGTACATTGAGCATGTTAACCCGCAGCGGGGTTGCGCTGGTAGAGGCCCTGATGATTGCTGCCCAGGTGGTTAATAACGATGCCATCAAACATGCCGTTCAGGATGTTGCCCGGCGAGTCAGTGAAGGAACCAGTCTTAACAGGGCGCTGGCAGAAACCGGCTACTTTCCACCCCTGATGCTCCACATGATCGCCAGTGGCGAGGCAACCGGAGAGCTGGATCAGATGCTGGAACGAACTGCACAGAATCAGCAGATGGAGCTGGAAGGGCGAATAACCGTCATGCTTGGACTGTTTGAACCTTTGATGCTGGTCCTGATGGGGGGAGTGGTCATGATGATTGTTCTGGCTATCCTGTTGCCGATACTCAATATGAACCAGCTGTTGAATTGAGGTGACAACCTGGGAGTGAAACAGCGTTAAACCGTCCTGGATGAAATGCTGAACGGCCTATTCACAGAAAATCGAGGTCAACCAATATGATAAAAAACCGGCTTAGAAGAAGAGGGCCTGATGCAGCTAATTCAGTGCAAGCTGAACAGGGCTTTACACTGATTGAAATTATGGTGGTGGTGGTCATTTTGGGAATTCTGGCAGCTATGGTGGTTCCCAAAATTCTTTCCCGGCCTGATCAGGCAAAGGTCACCGTTGCCCGTGCGGATATTGAAGCGATTTCTCAGGCGCTGGAGCTTTTCAGGCTTGATAATGGTTTTTATCCCACCCTGGACCAGGGGCTTGAAGCACTTATTAGAAAACCATCGTCTCCACCAGAGCCCAGAAACTGGAATCCTGAAGGGTACCTGAAAAAAGTGCCATTGGACCCGTGGGGAAACCCCTACATGTATTTACAGCCCGGTAATCATGGCAAGTACGACCTTTATTCCTTCGGAGCGAATGGCCGTGAGGGCGGCGAAGGTCTCGATGCTGATATCGGTAACTGGGATAACTAGGCTTTTTTGGCAGACTGGAAAAGAAAATGGCATCACCTCAACAGCGAGGATTTACCCTGATCGAAATGCTGGTGGTGGTGGTCATCATCGGTGTTCTTCTGGGTATTACCCTGCTAAGCCCGATAACCGGCAGTATTCACAAGGTGGTGCAAAAAGAAGCGACACGATTGCAGGCATTATTTACCCAGGTTCGTGACAAAGCGCTGCTGGAAAATACTCACTACGGCTTCTCAATTGATAACGAGGGGTATTACCGCTGGTGGGTATTACCGGCAGATACTCAGGAGTGGGCTGAATTGGAGCAATCCCCTTTTCAGCCAAGGTTGCTGCCAGACACATTAAGCCTGAGCCTGGAGTCCAGTGAGAATTCCATGCCTTTTGATGTGGATGAACAGTATCCATCCATTGTTTTCTATTCAGACTACCAGGTAACCCCGTTCAGGCTCGGCATTGTTCCGGTTGCCAACAGCAAACAGTCACTCTATCTGCGCACAGACGGATTGTCAGATATTGAATGGGTCAGGGAGTAACGGGCGTTGCTATGAGTTATCGGGATTTCAGGCTAAACCGGCTTTTTCTACCTGACAGAAACCTGAGTCGCAGTCAGGGTTTTACCCTGCTGGAAGTTATGGTAGCTCTGGCCGTATTTGCCCTGGCCGCCTCTATGCTGATTCTTTCTGATGGCAACAGCATTCGCCAGACCCGATATCAGAAGGAAAAAATACTGGCTTCGCAGATTGCCGACCACTATCTCAATACACTTTATGCCGAGGGGCGCTGGAGTGGTTCAGCAGTTCGGCCCCAAATTGAAAGCTATGCCGGTTTTCAGTGGTATGTTCGGGAAACATCCGCATCCACCGGGTCACCCGATTTCAGAAAGGTGCAGGTTGAAGTATTTATCGGTGAGTCTGAACCAGAAAAAGGTGCTGTTCCCCTGGCAAGGTTATCTACCTGGCTGAGGAGGCCCCGACAATAATGTTTTGTAAAGCATCTCCTGTTGCCGGAGGCTTGCTCTGGAGTCAGGTCCAAATATTAGCTGGACTGTTCAAGGTCGTATCCTGCCACCTGTTGCCCGCTAACCATAAAAAATGGGAGTATCGGTGCTTTTTCGGGCAACGGGCAACGGGCAGCGGGCAGCGTCTATCACTCATTCCCAATGGCTTTACCCTTCTCGAGCTAATGGTTGCTATCGTACTGTTCAGTATGATCAGTACGGCAGCCTATAAGCTGTTTATGTCAGTAACCCGTGCGCAGGAAGCAACGCAGTTGGTGCTGGATGACATGGATAAATTACAACGGGCCGAAATCATTCTGGAAAAAGACGTGTTGCAAATAACCCGAAGACCGGTCAGGGATGAACAAGGCTTGCAGCAGGCTGCCGTGAAAGCACCGGGTCCGGGCCGGACGTTAATGGAGTTTACCCGTTCAGGATGGCAAAACCCCCTTAAGGCAGCACGAAGTACACTTCAGCGTGTGTCTTATGCCGTGGAGGATCATCAATTAATCCGTTATTACTGGCCTACTTTGGACAGGGTGCCGGAATCTACTCGTATTCGTCAGGTTGTGCTGTCTGGTGTGAACAGCGTGAAAGTACGATTCCGCAATGATCACAAGGAATGGATAAGCAGCTGGCCTCCAAAACAGAACCTTCAGTCAGCTGCTAATGTGGGGCGCGTAGATCAAGTACCGACGGCCGTGGAGCTGACCATTGTTCATGAGACGATGGGGACCATGGTCACCTTGGTTCCGCTGATCACCTACAAACCTGATCAGGGCAATAAAGAGGGAGAACCATCTCAGGAGAACAGGAATAACGCGCCGGGTAACATACGGCCACATCCCAGAGGCCGCTCCGGAGATAGTGTCGATGGTTATTGAGCCTGCTGAAAACCGTCAGCCAGTTATGGCTTCGCCCGGTAAATTCCCGTCATGGCACCAATCAGGGATTGCTCTTATTTATGTGCTGTTGATTTTTTTGCTGATCACAACGGTCGCTTCTGAGATCGTTATGAATCTCTGGCTGCACACTGAGAAGAATGCCCGATATCTGGAAAGAACCCAGGCAAAACACTATGCGCTGGGCGCTGAACAGTACGTCGCATGGCTGCTGGAACAAGATTTTCAACAGGATAAAAAGAATAACCGAATGGTGGATCATGAAAATGAGCTGTGGAATGTTGAAACCATCAACTATGACGTTGAACAGGGTGTTATCAAATTACAGGTTCAGGATGAGCAGAGCCGGTTTAATTTGAACTGGCTTGCTGATGACAGTAAGCCCTCAGGTGAACAGCGGGCTGAAAGAGGTGGTTCACCGGCTGTGCAAATGTTTGAGAATCTGCTGACAGCTCAGTCCATGGACCCACAACTGGCCGACAAAATAGCTCGCTGGATGAGCAAAGAGCAGAAAAGTGTATCCCGGGGAACGGAAGATCAGGTCTATCTATCGCTTGTTCCTCCAAGACGAACCGGACAGACTGAGATGACGTCAGTTTCGGAATTGATGTTAATTGATGGTTTTAATAACGAGGAAGTTGAAAAACTGTTGCCATATATTACGGTTATACCCAGATCATCAAAAATGAATATGAACACTGCCCTTCCAGAGGTTATCCGCTCGTTAAACAAGAATATCTCCGAAGGGGATGCCTTAATGATCATTAGCCGCCGGGGCGATGCCGGGTTATCCAATATTGAAGAATTGAATCAGCTTGTCGCTCTATCTGGAAAGGCCGGGATTTTTAATGAGAGAAATCAAAATGAACGGGTAGTATTCGGCAGTCAGTATTTCAGTGCCCGGATTAAGGCAACGTACAGAGAGACTGCCTTTTACTTGAAAACGATTTTTTACCGAAGCAGTGAGGGGCATGTGCAGGTTATCGGGAGAGAAATCGGGCCGGGTCAATATTGGGCTCCTGCTAATAAAGCCGATTTAACAGAGAGCTCAGGGACTATGTAATGAAAAAAATACTATTGGTTCGAATACCTGCTCCAGTCAGCTCTGTTGATGCCAATACCGTTGTTCAGTGGGGAAAATTCACATCAACAGGCTCACTCCCTGGAGAACTCCATTTAACAGCGATCGATCAGCTCAGAGCAGCATGGTGTGCTGACGAGCCTGAAGATCGAGAGGACGTTGACCGTCTGCCGGATGAGGTGATTCTGCTCCTGGGGGGATCGCTTTGTTTGTATAAACACCTGACGATTAATGCTGGCCAGAAAAAGCACCTGGCAACCGCACTCCCTTATCTGGTGGAGGAGCACCTGGCCCAGGATATTGAAACCATGCATATTGTTCATGGTTTTCCTGACAGGGACTTGCAGGTTTCTGTCGCCGGTATTCCCCATTCAACCCTACAGGCCATGCTGGCACTTTTTGAGGAACATCAGTTACCCCTTACCAGCATCCTGGCTGAAATGCAGTTTCTGAAGGCTGAGCCGGGATATTCCTGCCTGATAATGGACAATGATGCTGTGATGATGGCCTCACCCGGTCGTGAAGGCGTTACCCTGAATTACGAAGCGCTCCCTTTCGTATTTCCGGATCATCCCGATCAGGGAGATCATCAACTCCCTGATACTCTGGCCAGCTCTCTCGATAATACGGTTGCTGAAACAGTGGATGAGCTGCCCTCTAAAGTCAGATTGATGTTCTCTGACAACACGCTGGCGGTTGCCGTAACCAGAATGGATGAAACATCCGGTTTGCTTGCTGAGCGTGGTTGGCTCGTCGATAAGGTACCGCTTAAGCGCTCGGTCTTTGAGTATTTTGCCGGGCTCTATTTTGCTGAAAGGCACAACAATCAGCTGCTTGATTTCCGACAGGGGGCCTATCAGTGCCCGAGAAGAGCAGGGCGATTTATCAGGCGCTGGTGGCCCTTATTGGCCACAGCTGCTTGTTGGCTGGTCCTTGAGCTTGGACTGTCAGCCGCAGAAGGCGTGATTTATCAGAATAAGTCGGAATCGCTCTGGAGGGATTCCATAAAAAACTACCTCTCGGTATTCCCCAATGACCGACAAGCCCAGCAGGCACAAGCACGACAACAGATGTCTTTTAATGTTAAGCAAATAATGGAGCACCGCTTTCGTACTCTGGATACTCAAACCTCCGAAACCCCTTTTCTATCCATGCTTCAGGCTCTTTCCCGTGTTTCTGGCACAATGGGCGACAAGGTAAAACTTGAGCCCAGGCATCTTGATTTCAACGAGGCTACCGGTCAATTGGTCTATGAATTTGCAACCGGTGAGTTGGACACGGTGAACCAGCTTCTGGAAAAGCTCAATACTGTCGGCTTACAAGGTAAGCTGGATAACGCTAACCAGGGTAAGTCCGGTGTGATTGCCAGAGTTATGATCAGGAGATGATTGGGGGGAACCATGCAAAAACTGAATAGCCTGCTAATGGCTAACCCGTACTGGCAGCACTGTAAATCCTGGTATGAAATGCGGCCTTCCGGAGATCGTAAAATACTCCAACTGCTTTTTACTCTGGTGCTTTCAGCACTCATCTATCTGCTGATTTGGGAGCCCATAAGCCAATGGTCAAAGGCTCAGAAAAGCAACTATCTCTATCAGCAGGAAATGAACACCTGGTTACACAATAATTTACCCAGAGCCCGTGACCTGCAGAAAAATCAACAAAGAGCTTCACCCCGTCAGGAACTCTCTTCCATAGCTGCCAATGTTGCCCAACAGGCAGGTATTACCCTGGGAAGAGTGCAGCCAGACCGCAAGGGTCTCTCGGTTTGGGTTGAAGATGCTGCCTACCAGAAACTGCTTAAATGGCTTGTCCTGCTGCAAACAAAGCATGGTGTTGCCATCCAGCAGGTGCGTATTGATCAGCTGAAAGAAGAGGGGCGGGTAAAGAGTTATATCCATCTGGGGGGCTGAGCAAAGCAATAAAAGATTTACCCTGAGTTTGATGCTTATTTGTTATTCGAGATTCTTGTTCGAGGATTTTCCGGATGAATCCCGAAAAAGGGATTGACACTATCTCTCGATTCGATATTATACCGGCCACAAGCGCAGGGTGATTAGCTCAGCTGGGAGAGCATCTGCCTTACAAGCAGAGGGTCGGCGGTTCGATCCCGTCATCACCCACCAGCTAGAAACTAGTATCCAAGTACTAGAAACTAGATAGCGGACCGGTAGTTCAGTCGGTTAGAATGCCGGCCTGTCACGCCGGAGGTCGCGGGTTCGAGTCCCGTCCGGTCCGCCATACACCTTAACCCTTACGATACCTGTCGTGAGGGTTTTGTCGTTTTTAGAGTTTGCAAAAGAAAAAGCGGAAGAATTGTCCCTTTGAGTTCTCCGCTTTTTGTCTTTCAAGATTCGTGCGTTTGTTTAAAAATTCGCCGAAGTTTGCACGGGTGGTTAGCAGGCGCTTTTCCTGTAGGGTTCCGGGCTGGATTCAAAATGATCCCTGTCCTCACCTCTTTTGGCCAATACATAACTGTGCCCGTGTGATGCAATGACTTTGATATTGGAAGCAGGAATTCCTGACTGGTTTAATAACCTTGAAAGTCTCTGCCCTTTGGTAATATTGCCATTACCTCTATCAACTCCCGCGATAGCAATAACCAGAAGTCCTCTGAGAGGAGCCAGCAGTTCATATATTTTCTGGAAGAACTCTTTTGCCTGCTCTTCATCCTGGCGGTCAAACGTCTCAATAAAGGGAATGTATATCTGGTCAAATGTCTTTGAAGCCTCAGTTTGCTGTGATTGATTGTTATCGTTGACAGTGCTGTCATCCATAAGCTCACCCGGATCAGGTGTGATAACCTGCATTACCCTGTCATTAATCCAGTCCGTCAGAAAGTTATCAAAAACCCAGCCATAGGTTGGGTGAGTGCTTATTTGATCCGGGAATAGTTGAGATTGATCTGAGGGGTAGGGAAGGTTAAAAATAGAGCGAAACACAGGCTCTTCATCGTAGATACCATTTAAGTCATTCAGCCAGTCCCTTAAATCACCGTAGTTTATATGGTCATCCTTGCTCAATATTCCTTGTGGCCAGGGATCGGACGGCGGGCTGTTCTTCATTGAGTAATTATCGTGAAGCCCTGAGGTCTGTTCAATGCTGATGCTGGTGTCGGGCGTCACTGCGGCTGACATATCAGTAGCCGTTGAGCTAATACTTCCAGTGTCTTGAGTATCTATTTCGCTCCGGGATAAACAGCCTGGAATAGCATTTTCGTCAAGCTCTACTATTTGATAGTCGTTAAGTTCTTTGCTGTTAATTGGGGAGCTGTCGTGGATAGTACAAGAAGCCGAGAAATAAAGTGCTGCTGGTGAGGGTATCGGGTAAATGGGCAATTGTTGTTTTGCAGAGGCAATGTCAGACGGTGACATATCAAGCTGATTTATCGAGTCGATGGGGCTCAACTCACCGGTCAGTAAGGATTTGGCGCTGCCCGTAATCAGGGCTATCAGAGGAATCATTTGTATTCGGTCGCTTCAGATGTTTGTGCTGATAAAACGGTCGCATGCTTACCAGTGATCTTCTCTTGTTCTTGATCACTGGTGTGCTTGAAAGCTTGATGGGAAGCACTCTGTAAAGCCTTCATTTTCAGGAACTGTTTCCGGGCTCGATAGGTAGCTTTCCCTTTTTCGGATTGTGTGTAAGCTCGTTTGGCAGCTTTTCCTCTTTCGGACTGTGAATAAGCCTTTTTGTAAGCCTTCCTTTTCAGAGATTGTTCCCAGGCTCGTTGGGTAGCTCTCCCTTTTTCGGAATGCCTGTAAGCTCGTCTGGCAGCTTTCGCTCTTTCGGACTGTGAGTAAGCCTTCAGGTAAGCCTTCCGTTCCTTGGATTGTGAGTAAGCCTTCTGGTAAGCCTTTCCTTTCTCTGAATGTGCGTAAGCCTTCCGGCTGGCTCTGCGGCAAGTCTTCCCCTTCTCAGAATTTTCCCAGGCTCGCTTCAAAGCCTTTCCTCTCTCCGACTGTGCCCAGGCCTTGTAGTAAGCCTTCCGTTTCTCAGCCTCTTCGACGTATGTCTTCCTTTTCTTGGCCTTGGTACAGGGGAGCTCTTTTCCGGGCTTAGCTTGAGTTTGTTTGGCAGTGCTTACTTTCCCGTGCTGTGCGTTAGCCTTTCGTTTAGGCTTATCATGAGAGAGGGGCGGAGATTCACCAAGGCTGGAGGCAAGAGCGTTAAAATGCAACTCATTTCTTGCAGGAGGTATATTTTGTTGAAGCTGTTCACTATTTGTTCGAGGGTTGATTATAGAAACTGGCATTGCTCGCACAAAGCGAGGATCAACAATATGGTGATTATTGGGTAATGGATTAGGAACTTCACAAGGATTGTGATGAATATTAATAACTGACGAGCTTTGAGAGTAAATAACCCTGATTGGCACTTTTTTAAAGCGGGAATCACTGAGTGGGTTATGGAGACTTGCACTACATGGAATCAAGTTGTTGAAATAATTACGGGGTTCAGTTTGACCAACTCGCAGCCCGAATACCATACTACTTTGCTGTGGACAGGCTTTAAAAACCAATTCACTGCCTGACATAACAGACTCATACGCTTTTTGAAATTCCGCATACAAGGAGTGTGAGGTTAAATAGGGATTAGTCATTGAATTATAGAATTAAAGGCTTACAGTGTGAGACCACTCGTTCTTATAAAAGTTCCTCTCTGATACAATCTGGTCAATACAAATTCTTCAAAAGCCAGCGCCTCATGAATGATGAGGACGCTGGTGGTTGGATGGTTGGGTTTAGCTGCTGTTGGGCAAGAATCGGTGTTACGGATTATGATCCGGCATCGTCAGTGAAATGATGGCAGTGAGCATGATAAAGAGTGAAGAGATCCACAGGCAGGCTGCCAGTCCTCCCCATTGAAAAGCCAATCCTGAAAGCACGGTCCCGGTTAAACGCCCCATGGCGTTGGCCATGTAATAAAAGCCAACATCCATAGATGCGCCTTCTTCCCGGGCAAAAGAGACTATCAGGTAAGAGTGCAGCGATGAGTTGATGGCGAAAACCCCGCCAAAAATCAGTAGGCCGATAATCAGACTCAACTGGGGATACCACTGGTATGTGATCGCCAGCGCCAGCAGGACCGACACCAGTAATAGTGTTGCTGACCATAATGCAAGGGCGGTGCGACTCTGGATATGCTGGTTCTCAGCCCCGGTAATTTTGGGCGCAAAACCCTGAACCAGGCCATAACCAATCACCCATATAGCCATGAAACTCCCCGTTTCCACATGGCTCCAGCCAAAAACGGCACTCAGGGATATAGGAAGGGCGATGACAAACCATACGTCCCGGGAGGCAAAGAGAAAAAGGCGGGCCGCAGAGAGCGTGTTGATGGCCTTGCTCTTGGAGAATATCTGGGTAAATTTGGGCTTACTGTGGGCTTTACCAAGGTCTTTTTGCAGCCATATCAGGCTGCCTGCCAGCACCAGGGTCAATACAGACGCCATGGTCAGCATGGCGCTCTGAAAACCAATCAGACTGAGCAGGGCTCCGCCCAGAAAGAAACCTGCACCTTTCAGGGCATTTTTGGACCCCGTCAAAATGGCTATCCAGCGATAGAGTTTTCCCGCCTGCTGGCTACTGACCAGGGTTTTTATGGAGGTCTTCGCGCTCATCTTATTCAGGTCCTTGGCGATGCCTGAAATAGCCTGGGCAAACATCACCAGAGGTATAGACAGGAACTGGGCCGGGACTGACAGCATCAGCAAAGCGGTGATCTGCATAAACAGGCCGATATTCATGGTTCTGTTCAGACCGATTCGGGCACCCAGCCAGCCGCCAAGCAGGTTAGTGACTACCCCGAAGAACTCATAAAAGAGAAACAGCATGGCAATTTCCAAACCGGAATAACCCAGCGCATAGAAGTGGAGAACCACAAGCATGCGCAGGGCACCATCGGTCAGGGTGAAGTTCCAATAGTTGAAGGTGATAAGCGCATAATTTCTTATCTGTTGTTGCCGGAACTGCCTGGTGTTTTCAACGTGGGTAGTCTCAGTCATCAGGAGTTTTCTCTGCCAACCTTGAGCGCCAGTTCGGCCGTACGACAGGCGTAGCCCATTTCATTGTCGTACCAGGCATAAATTTTTACCATGCGCTGATCAACCACCATAGTGGACAGTGCATCAATAATTGAAGAGCGCTGGTCGCCACGGTAATCGATGGAAACCAGGGGTCTCTCTTCATAACCGAGGATGCCGTTCAGTGAATCCCCGGCGGCGGATTTCAACAGCTGATTAACTTCCTCCACCGAAGTATCCTGGGATACGTCAAACACCATATCGGTGATAGAAGCATTTGCCAGCGGAACCCGGATAGCATGGCCATTCAACCGACCCTCCAGGTCAGGAAAAATCTGAGTGATGGCGGTGGCAGAACCGGTTGTTGTCGGGATCAGGGACATGCCACAGGCACGGGCTCTTCTCAGGTCCTTATGGGGGGCATCCAGAATCGTCTGGGTATTGGTCAGGTCATGAACGGTGGTGATAGCGCCGCGGGTAATGCCAAGGTTTTCGTGAATGACTTTAACAACAGGCGCTATGCAGTTGGTGGTGCATGAGGCGGCAGTGACAATGCGATGCTGGCTGGCATCATAGAGATTATCATTTACCCCCATAACCACATTCAGAACACCTTCTTCCTTGACGGGGGCGGTGACGACCACTCGTTTAACGCCTTGCTCAAGATACTGGTTAAGTTTGGCTGTTGCCTTGTGAACACCTGTGGCATCGATCACCACATCACAATCCGACCAGTTTACGGCAGTGATCTCTTTTTCCTGAAAGCACTCAATACTCTGACCATTGATGAAAATATGTCGGTCATCCGATGAAATGGTTTCCTGCCAGGTACCTTGTACAGAGTCAAATTCCAGCAGGTGGGCCAGTGTTGCGCTGTTCCCTGCCACGTCATTGATTCTGACGAACTCTATGTCCGGCCAGTGCCATGCAGCTCTCAGAGCAAGTCTGCCAATACGGCCGAAGCCATTAATACCTACTTTGATCGTCATTTTCTTACTCCTTAACAGGGCGGTCAGGCATTGATTCCAGCCGGTCGGTATCCTGCTGATACTCACTTTTCAGACAGTTTGAGTGGCGAAGGCCGTCAATGATTTTGTTCATCCAGCCGGGCAGGCTTTCTGCTACGGAATAGAAAATCCATTGATCTTTACGACGGGTTTTTAACAAACCGTGATTTCGCATTTGTGCCAGATGTCGGGATATCTTGGGCTGTGGCTCATTAAGGGCAGATACCAGTTCATAGACACACAACTCACCTTGCCGGGCTATTAGCAGCAGGCAGCGGAGCCGAATTTCATCCGCCATCATTTTGAAGAACTCAGGGGGTAGCATCAAAATTACTCAAATATATGAATATGCGAATATTCGCATATCCAGGTTAAAATGCAAGTCCAATATGAGTGGGCTTATCACTCTCGGAGTAGTTGAGTCCTGGTAAGGAGCATGGCTGGATAAAGAAGCGTTGAATTAGAAAGGGTGTTCGTTATTGCGCGTTTAGAAAGCAACAGATCACACAGACAGCAAAGAGGGAGTTTGAATTTACATAAGATAAAGCATTGCCATAAAGACAAAGCCGGGCAGAAAAAAACCAACAAGGGCTCCGGATTCCCTGTCGCCCCAATGTTTCTCAGTCACCTTGCCGGAGTAGTGGATGATAGCAATCCATGACAGCAGGCAGATAGCTGCAATCATCCAGCTGGTGGGTGTCATTCCCTCGATAATTTTCATCAGATTGAACACAATCAGGAACCCTCTCAAGCATGGCTTACTAGAAAGATAGACCCTTTTTGATGAAATAAGTTCCCTTCCCGGGGAAAGGTGAAAAATGGTTATAAAAAAAGGGGCCTGAGCCCCTTAAAGAATGAGATGAATATTACATGGCCGGGTAAGTGTAAGAAGCCTGAATGCCCAGTGGCAGACCAAGCGCCCAGTAAACCAGCAGGAAGATAGTCCAGCCGATCAGCATGGCGATGGAGTATGGCATCATCATGGAAGCCAGGGAGCCGATACCGGAGTTCTTCACATAACGCTGGCAGTAAACCACCACCAGTGGGAAGTAAACCATCAGCGGAGAAATGATGTTGGAAACCGAGTCACCAACACGATAAGCCGCCTGAGACAGTTCTGGCGAGATGCCCACCGCCATCAGCATGGGTACCAGGATTGGACCAATCAGTGCCCATTTGGCAGAAGAAGAGCCGATCACCAGGTTAACGGTGGCGGTCAGCAGGATCATACCAATAACTGTAATTTCACCGGGCAGGTTCATGGCCTGCAGAACTTCCGCACCACTCAGGGCCAATACGGTACCCAGGTTAGACTGGGAGAACGCGTACAGGAACTGCGCACAGAAGAAAGACATAACCAGGTAAGAGCCCATGGTGGACATGGTGCTGTTCATGGCAACAACGGTGTCTTTAGAGGTCTTGAAGGTACCAGAAACCTTTCCGTAGACAATACCCGGAATGATAAACAGGATAAAAATCAGCGGTACGATAGACTGCATCAACGGTGCCGAGAATGCGGTGATTTCACCGGTCGGCGAGCGCAGTGGCGAAGTCTCAGGAATCACGGCAGCAACCAGCACTGCGATACCCGCCAGCATAGCCAGGCCAGCGGCATTAAAGGCTTTGCTTTCTTCTGGCGTAAAGGAGCTCAGGTCAGGTGCTTTCTCCGCATCTTCATCCAGAGTGGTGGTTCCTCGCAGACGTGGCTCAACAATTTTGTCAGTGACATACCAGCCAATAGCGATGATGACAATACTGGACGCACCGGTGAAGAACAGATTGGCCAGTGGGTTCATCTGGAAAGCCGGGTCCAGAATCTGTGCAGCCGACTGAGTAAAGCCCTGCAGCAGTGGATCGATACCGGATGGGATAAAGTTGGCAGAGAAACCACCGGATACACCGGCAAATGCCGCAGCGATACCTGCTAAAGGATGACGGCCCGCCGCATGGAAGATAATACCACCCAGAGGAATAACCAGAACGTAACCGGCATCAGCTGCAGTATGGCTGACAATGGCAACCAGGATCAGCATTGGGGTTAACAGTTTGACCGGGGTGACACCCAGCATTTTCTTGAGACCGGTATTGATGAAACCGGATTTCTCCGCCACGCCGATACCCAGCATGGCAACCAGTACGATACCCATTGGGGCAAAGCCAGCAAAATTCTTAACCATACTGGCAAGAAAGGCCGCAAGAGCAGAGCCGGTCAGCAGGTTTTTAACCGCGACAGTTTCACCGGTGGCCGGATGCACCATATCCAGGCTCAACTGGGACATCAAGGCAGACAAAACCCAGACAATGACCATGCCATAAAGGAATAGCAGTGTCGGGTCCGGCAGTTTGTTACCTGCCTTTTCAACGGCGTTCAGGAAGCGATTCATCAACTTGGAATCGCCCGGTTTCACCTCCGGCATTGGAGAAGCTTCAGCTACACTCATGGATGACTCTTTCTCGTACTACTATTTATCGAAATGGTGATTATGTAAAGACTTTAAAAAATCAAAGATGAGATACGTAATGATTCAGATCAATTAAATATAATAAAGGGAAGTGCAGTGATAATATTTAGAGATATTTTCTGAAAAGGGTGGTTAAATTCGAGAGATATCACTGGGCTATCTCATACTGTTCTTTCGTTTTTCGAGGCTGAACCCCATCCATTTGTAAAGACTGTCGTTTAATACTTTGTCTGCATAACCTGATTCCTGTCGATTGATCAATGTCTCTGAAATTTTGTTGACGGGTAGAGTGCATCCAAGCGCTTTGGATACCGCAATGTAAAGATCAAAGGGGGAAAGCTCAACGGGCATTTTTTCCAGCTTGCCTTCCAGGTCAAGCAGGGAGACAAAAAGATCACCCTGAATCTGCGGGTAGATGGCGTAATCAACACGACCAACGTTCAGCATTTTCAGGCCCTGCTGTGCATGGAAGGTTTTCACAATATTAAGGTGATCATCTGCGTACTTCTCAAACGCTTTGCTGAACCGGACATTTCGAGGGGCAACTCCTTTAAGATCCTTCATATCTGACCAGTGCCGGATATCACGCTGATCATCTCTTCGGGTTACGACCATATAGCTTTGCGTGTAAATAGGAGGGTAGATATGGTAGACCTCATTCAGGTATTTCTGCTGATAGGTCATGGCCGGATTAATATGGATGATACCCTGGCGAAGTTTGTGGGTGACCCGATTGGCTCCGCCAAAGTAATCATTAATGACACGGATACCTTCCTCTTCAAGAATTTCAGTCAGCAAATCGGAGGCCGCGCCATGAGTGCTCTGGTAGTCGCCCCAGCTTACCGGCGGAAGGTCAGGATAACCGGTCAACACAACTTCTTTACACATAGCGCTGTGTGCCACCTGTTGGCTGGAAAGCTGCCCGGAAAACAGTACATAAAATACCAATACTGTAAATGTTCGCAAATGCTTGTCCTTTATAATGTCTTTCTTTTCAGCCCTTGATTGCCAATGGCTCAAGCAAATTTAATGATAACAGAAATCCTGTCTGGTGTGTTGTATGGGTATTGATATTCGTCATCTGAAGGATGGCTGTAAAATAGAAGACAGTAATCACTTTCGGTCAGCACGTATCAACAGTCAGGGGTATTGGTGTTCTTTCAGGGATGGAGCATCGTTCTATCGCCGTTGCATGGATGGCTCAATAGTGTTGGGTGCAGGGGCGAGGCGACTGCCAGCTAGTGAGATGGACAGAGTGCTTGAGGCGTATCAGGGATGGATCAAAAATATTGTTGCTGATAATAAAGTCATCCGGGCAAGCCAGCAGTTAACCGATAAAGATTATAATGATATTGCTGACCTCTATCGTGAAGTCTATCCCGAAGAAGTCACCATTCTCCCACCTGACCGTTATGGCGATATTGTTATTATGCCAGCAACAGGGTGCCCGAACAGACGGTGTACGTTCTGTGCCTTCTATAAAGATAAGCCCTACAAGGTTCTTAATGAACAGGCGTTTGCCCAACATCTTGCTGATGTAAAAAAGCTGTATGGTGCAAAGGTGCATTCATCTCCCGGTGTATTCCTTGGCTCAGCGAATGCAATGGCTCTGTCCCAGAGGCGGCTGATGTGTTGTTTGACCTTAATCAAGGAAAAGCTTGGCACTTTTAAAAGGGAGATTGGTACATTCGCTGATCCTGATTTCAGTGCGAAACGGACAACAGCGCAGTGGAATGCGTTGCGTGAGAGCGGTTTGCGTCATTTGGTGATTGGTCTGGAAACCGGTTGGGCTGAGCTAAGAGCCAACCTGGGGAAATCAGGAGACCTTGATAAATGTATAACCATGATTAACAGTGCCAGGCGGGCTGGGGTCAATATTGGTCTGACGCTGCTGACCGGAGCGGCACCATGGGAGTTAAGAAGAGAAAATCTGAAACAAACGTTGATTACCCTCGAAAGTCTGGAGCTTTCCGGGGGGGATCTCATATACCTGTCACCGCTCAGCAAAAATGGCTTTGTGGACGATACTGCTTTAGAAGAGCAAAGCGAAGTAGAAGCCGCGCTAATGACGATGACTGAGGCGAAAGTGGTGCCTTATCAAATGCAGCGTTTTCAATATTTCATGTGAACTGAAGGCCACCGTCTTTTAATGTCTGTAGCAATGGTTGATTGATCGAAAGAAAAACAACCGGTTGATAAATCAAGTCGGCGCGGTAAATGCGCCTCCGCTGGCAGGGTTTCGGGCAACGTCAGTGAGTTGGAAAGCGTCTTTCTTCTTCTGAAAAATGAATACTTGATTATCTCTCAAATTATACCAGACTGACTCGTTGGTTATGTCCAGTGATCGGCCCGCGCTTTTTTTAAATGGATTTATTGGATTGAAATTTACAAAAAACGCACCCGGGAGGATGTATTATGAATACCGTTACGCCAGAGGCTCTCACGGCTTTCAAGTCGGTTATTGAATTACCTGCGATGGTTTGCCACCACCTGTCAATACAGCCTGATGATGCAGGGGGATTCAATGGTCGTCAGTTGGTCGTGTGCAAAACCCCCGCAACACAATTGGTCCGCTCCACGGATTGCCAGTGCGATATGCTGTTTCGTCTCAATGCTGACATTCGGGAATTAGATAAACTGTTACAGAACAGGTCCATCGATCTTCACGCCAAAGACGCCAGTTTTATATCCCGGGCATCTGCATATGGATCCCATGATACGGTCTTTTGGCATTCACCACTGGGCGTGCGAGACCACAAAATTCTGGACAAACTGGAATGGTACTTTAGTCAGGAGGGGGTTGATATCGATCAGCCCATCAACCAAGCCGGGGAAACCCTGTTGCACCGGTTTTGTCATGCAAGCTGTATTTATCGCAGGAACAGTCTTTATTGGTCTGGTTACCCAGAGCATCCAGATAACGTCGTTAAATGGCTTTTGAAACACGGGGCTTCGCTGAAGCCCGATCGTCTGGGTAATACGCCATTGCATAATGTCTCCAATGCTGGTGCTACCACGGAGCTTATGGTCATATTGCTGGATGCAGTCAGGGAAAATCCGAATATACTTAATGCACAAAATGACAATGATAAAACAGCCCTGATTGAAACCATGTGTTCATATTACTCATGGATTGGTACGCCACTTCTTCTTTTACGGGCCGGAGCCACTATTGGCGATGGTGATAACCGTTCCGAATACTGCCCCCTTAGTGCAGTTATCAAAGACCGCAAACTCCACAGCGAAAAACTGGCACTGCTTGCTCACTATGGGTTGGATATAAGCCAATGCACCAGTGAGGCATCGAATTTTGTCAACATGATGATTCCTTACCATTACTATAGCGATACCGAAACGCTTCTCTACTGGATAAAATCAGGGTTGGCCCTGAACGGTATTGACGACGAGGGCCAGTCATTGCTTTGGGTGTGTTTCAATACTTTTGAAAACAATAAAAAGGGTGAAGAACATAGCGGGTTGCAACGAAAGCTGACATTATGCAACAACGTCTTGAAAGCCGCCTATAAATACCACTTCCCCGGAAATATTGGCGTTCTGAAGGGGGCAATTTCAGATACATTGATAGAAACCCGGGCAGAGGACATCGGTAAACTGCTGAAAGGTTTTCGAGAGGCTTTTTATCTGATCGATAACACGGTCGAAGTGATTGCCAGCAACCTGAATGACCAGAATAAAATGAAGCTTGAAGCGTTGCTGGCACAAGCCAGGGGTGAGCACCCCGAAAAGATGAGTCTTCGTCCGTTCATCTACCAGCCGGAAGATCATTATATGCACTATTGTTCCGACGCTTTCATGGCTCGCATGCATGCTGCTTTCAACGCTCCACCCTCAGATTTTATCAAGCTCAAGTTAGCGCCTGACCGGCATTATATTGAAAGTGCCAAGCGTAAGCGCGACAGGGAGGAAGAGACTTATGTTGATACCAGGGAAACGGCGAACAAGTCCCTTTTTCCAAAGCCAAAAAGACCAAGGGTTACTGAAGGTGAGGGTGGACTTATTCGCACCCACCTTAGTAATCAGAATGTAGATCCTCAAGAGAATCAGTCAATCAACTATTCAGATATTCAATTATACGACTGGCTTTTCGAACACCGGCAGGCATCATTACGGCAGCTGCTGTTGTCACACAAGGAATTGCATAAAACGATCTGTAAATATCAAAGTGAGTTAGTTTGTGATTTATCGGATGAAAATAAACAGCTGCTCGGGAGATTACTTCGCGAGACAGGTACAGTTGAAGAGTCCGGATGATAAATGCATACTTTTATTAAATGAGATTGTGTTTCTGAACTTATTAAATTAGCTTTGCGAGGCTCCCATTTACAACAATGGGAGCTTTTCTATGGCCAATAATAAATATTTAAGTAACCCTGTCGCAGCCGCTTGCAAGGTATCAGGGCTCACTGGAATCTATCCGGATCTTTATGAACATAGTGTCATTCCTTACGTATTTATCCAGATTCGATGTAGATATTGTCAGTAGAGTAGGGCAGCCAGAAGCGATGTTGCAATTCTTTCTAGGTCTTTGAAAAGATGACGAATTCGGGTCGGGGCGGAAAGCGTCATGCACGTCTTCGTCGCGAGTCGGACCAAGAATGGTAAAATGGACTTTGTGTCGGAATGGCCAACGCAGGGTCTCATCGTAGTCACCTTTCATCACCACCAAAAATAAGCTGATATGTGTTCCTTTTCCCATGCCGTCACCATTCGGGTAGAGCCTTGCACATAATTTATATCCATAAATGTTTGTAAAGAATACAGGGGAAAATATGTCATTCTTTTTACCATTTATAGCATCCTTTCGTTTGGCATTGAATTGATCAATTTTCCAAAGCAGGATGCCGTCTGTGGGTAACGGATTTCCTTGTATGGATTGGGCTTTGAGAAGTTGATCTATCAAATGAAATGCATCGGCCAGTTGGTTTTCAAGGTCAGTGATACGTTGCTGGAGTCCTGATGTCAGCGAGGCACGGGGGGGCAGTCCTGGATGTTGAGGAGAGAGGTTAAAATTCCGGGTAAGTGTTTGCAGTTGTTGGTTCAGTGAATCAATTTTTTTATCCAGTGATTCTATTTTTACATCAATGAGGGATTCTGACTCTTTGAGCAGTAATGGCTCCATCTGTCCTACTCGTTCTATCAGCTTTTCTAAGCGTTTATCAAGCGCTGAGTGGCTTTCAGTAGCCTCCGAACACGCGTGTTGAAGCATGGTTACCTTGTTTTTCAAAGAAAAATTTCCACATACGCCAATGTGCTTCAGGAGATCGCTATAAGGCCCGTGCCATTCACAAAGAGTATTTTCATTTTCATTGGTGGTGTTTGAAGGGCATCGATATAAATATGTGGAATTGATTTCACGGGTTTGAAATTGGTCCCGATAGGTCACGGAGTTATCGATAGGGCAACGGTATACAGGTGCATTATCCGGGGTGCCTGGTTGTTTAGAATATGGGTCTGGTTGCTCGTGCTTCAGGCAATGACGACACAGCAAGTGAACTTCTTTAGAGGTGCAATAGTATAGTTCTCCAGGTAGGTGATTCTTTTTAATGCAACATTCTACTTTCGTGAATATTTCAGGCATTTCGGCCGTAATCTTAACGCCACGGTAGTAAAAAGAGGATATGGTTTTTGGTGGGAGTGTATTCTGACTAGTTGCTATTGATGTTTCAGTAGAGGTTGCCCTGCTGGAGGAGGGCGTGGTAGATGAGTACTGACCTGAGTGCATTTGTTTTCCCCTTAATTACTGGTTTTAGTAACTCATAGATAATGAATATGAATAGAAGTTCCAACCAATAAGGCTTTGTAAGGCAAAGCCCGTACCAGGTGTAAAGCAGCTCAGCACTGTTGATAGTGGTATTTCATTGTGCACTTAAGTGAGCACTCGTTTTAACGGCTCATAATGGTATCCATAATCTATAAATCAGTTTTGTAGGTGATTGTACGTAAAGTGATCATCAATTATTGATTAACATCAAAATTTCTCTATTATTCGCACCACTTCTACGGACTGACCCCAAGGTCACCCACGGATCAGCAGAATGAATCATCATCGCTGACCGGGAAGTGCGGTTTGAAGATGGGGTGTTTGGATTGATTGAAAAACAGCCGGTTGACAAATCAAACTGGCGCGGTAAGATGCGCCTCCGCTGACAGGGCTTGAGAGCAACGTTAGTGAGTTGGAAAGCTTCCTTCTTCTTCTGAAAAACGAATGCTTGACAACGAAAGTCGCCACGGTAAGATAGGCGGCCTTGCTGATCGGCACTGACTGCTGAATCAGCGATTAAATCACCATGATTTAATCAGTTCTTTAACAAGA
>NZ_JAGHQW010000260.1 GCF_017744115.1 Salinisphaera sp. G21_0
CCCAAGGGAGTGTCGTGCTTGCAGGAGGTTGTTGCAGAGCGATGGCTGTTACTACGGGTGTTTTTGTTGCCTCAATCTGTACCAACTTTTCAGCTACTGCAGTTTTAACGAGTTCAGGAACAACACCATCATTATCATTTCGGATAACCGGGCTGAGCGCCTTACATAAACTTGTGGTTAACTGGCCGTTGCTGGCATAGTGTTCCAGAGATGACCAGACCACTGGCTTTAATGGTTTGTTGTATTTGATGATATTGATGATCATAGAAGGTGACAGCAGAAATGTTACTTTTTCAGGCTTGGCTTTCCTGGTCTCTTTGGTTCTTGCTTTCATTTGGGGTAGTTTAGTCTCAAGCCTTATCGCATAGAGAGGCCGCTTGTCCTGAGGCTTTTCATACCATTGTTCTGTGAATTCAGTTGCCTTGAAAAAGGCGGTCAACTGTTCCAGTGTCCAGTTCTTTATAACAAGGCCGGTATCCGTGAGGGTAAAATCCGGTTTTTGGAGTACAACCGGTTCACCATCGGGTGGCATGACAGTAAGCTTTTGATTCCTGAATTGATACTCTGTTTGTTTA
>NZ_JAGHQW010000261.1 GCF_017744115.1 Salinisphaera sp. G21_0
CGTCTTTGCCCTCCTGCCAGCCCTCTTTCAAGCAGGGCAGGGTCAGGAAGGCCTTCACGTCCTGATCTTTCGGTAAGCCTTTGCCATGACACATGGAGGAAATATTGGTGACCAGTGCCCGGTCGAGTGGTTTGCCCTTAACGTCCTCGTCTTTGCCCTCCTGCCAGCCCACTTTCAAGCAGGGCAGGGTCAGGAAGGCCTTCACGTCCTGACCTTTCGGTAAGCCTTTAGAGCAACACATGGCGGAAATATTGGTGACCAGTGCCCGGTCGAGCGGTTTGCCCTTAACGATATCGTCTTTGCCCTCCTGCCAGCCCTCTTTCAAGCAGGGCAGGGTCAGGAAGGCCTTCACGTCCTTATCTTTCGGTAATCCTTTGCGATGACACATGGAGGCTATTTGTTTCAAGCATGGGTTATCAGCAACCGACTGAATGTTTTCCCCGGGTGCTTCTGCAAACTCCTTTATCTGAGTCTTCGAGTTGAGCATGCTCGTAAGGCAGCTGGTATTTGTAATCTGCTGGGTATTTACAGCTAAAAAGAACGTGTTAGCCTTGGCAAAATAGCCTTTGAAAGT
>NZ_JAGHQW010000262.1 GCF_017744115.1 Salinisphaera sp. G21_0
ACCGAAGGCGGTGATACTTTTGTGCTGGCGATGGACGAATACGGTGTTCCTTTCACGGCTACAGCTTCTGTGGTTCAGGGAGATTTAATTCATCCCACCGTACCCAATGGCCATGTTTACCGGGTTGAAGCAGGCGGCAACTTGCCAGCTACCGAACCAACCTGGTGGATTGATACCGGCACCAACCATACTCGCACCATTGAAGGGGATATCACCCTCCGGGCGATTCCTTTTTATCGGCCTCTGGCACACGGTCCCATCAAAGCAGAACCCACTCTATGAGTTATGAGGTTCCCACCGACAGCCCCGAGTTCAGGTTGACCGGCGCTCCCTATGCCATATCATCGTCGGCTATTGCTGACTTTTCTTTTGATGGCAAGCCGCTGGTTTATTATGCGCCACCTCCCGGATTGGTTCGCCCTTATGGAAGCCAATGGCAGGGTGCGCTTAGTCGCCAGCAGGGCTTTACTGCGGGCTATTCTACCAGTCGGCCTGTTAGCATTACCCGGAGGCAAAGTAGTCAGCAGGCAAAGCCTGTGGAAGCCTCACCGCTTGGGCTGTTTTGGGGA
>NZ_JAGHQW010000263.1 GCF_017744115.1 Salinisphaera sp. G21_0
ATATTGTTGGAATTCGGCAATGGTCATGTTCCATTTTGCGGATGCAGGAGAGAAGTACAGAGCCAGTGCTTTCATTTGACTTGATTCTAAAAGTTCATCTTCTTCATCACTGCTGTCGCCTCCAATGCCCGTAGAATAACCTTGCTGTTTAAGACATTGGCGGAGTTTGTTCTCATTATCAGTCAGTTTTTCTCCTGAGGGTACTCCAAAGCGTGCAAATATGCGGCAAGAAAGTTTCAGAAGACTCTTCTTTTCATCCGAGGCTAGCCATTGAATAAAGGCTTGCACTTTCGTCTTTTCCGGTAAGCCTTTAGAGGAACACATGGAGGAAATATTGGTGACCAGTGCCCGATCGAGCGGTTTGCCCTTAACGTCCTCGTCTTTGCCCTCCTGCCAGCCCTCTTTCAAGCAGGGCAGCGTCAGGAAGGCCTTCACGTCCTTATCTTTCGGTAAGCCTTTGACATTACACATGGAGGAAATATTGGTGACCAGTGCCCGGTCGAGCGGTTTGCCCTTAACGTCCTCGTCTTTGCCCTCCTGCCAGCCCTCTTTCAAGCAGGGCAGGGTC
>NZ_JAGHQW010000264.1 GCF_017744115.1 Salinisphaera sp. G21_0
TATTTGTAATCTGCTGGGGATTTACAGCTAAAAAGAACGTGTTGGCCTTGGCAAAATAGCCTTTGAAAGTCTGAGAATCTTTAACAATGCTGAAGTTTTTTAACTTGGAAAAGAGGGAATGTGCGGGTGGCTTTCCCCTGTCTCGCGCTAACTGAATTTTCCTGTCTTTGAGGTTTTTCAGAAGAGTCCCGGCATTCGTTAATATTGCTTGAATTTCTTGATTATTTAAATGTGTTCGCAGTTCATTTTGCTGGCTTACAGAAAATTCTGAAATTGATGTTTCACTAATTTCTGTAGTGAGCGGTACATCCTTCATTGGTTCAGGCATGACCTGCACCATCGCTGAGGTATGTTCATTGCCAGTTAATAGCCTGTTGTCGCTGAGGGTTGGTAGATTTCTTGATAGGGAACTGATCACTCCCGGAAGCCTGGAAGCCGGGTCAGCAGGCATGGCCGGTTCGGTCTCCATTGGCTCCGGATTAGCAGGTAGCGAAGTTGCAGAACACACAATACTCCTGCTGTTGTCAGTAACACGCCTGCGCTTTATGGATGGGATGGGCCCGGAT
>NZ_JAGHQW010000265.1 GCF_017744115.1 Salinisphaera sp. G21_0
GCTTTTCTTCCACCGCGCTGAGGAACATTAACCGTATAACTGCCGATGACGGACTCTTCAGCCAGAGCATCAAACAGTAGCCGGTCATCGTCAATCAATATGCGGTTCTGTGTTGCCCTGACAACAATCGTCTGGCATTAGTAAGCCGGTGCTGGATGTATTCATAAATATCTGCCTCCCGGTCGCAGACACTGATAACCTTCGCTATCTGATCACCCAACCTGTGTTCAATATTCTCCGCAGACCTCTGCCATTTAAAACTTTCTTTTTCTTCGTATGGACGTTGCTTGCGCTGATGTTTTTTGCCTCTTTCCTCGTCGTCTCTTATCCAGCGTTGTTGATCGATCAAACCAAAGGTTCTCTCAGAGTCCGCATCCAGTAACATGACTGAGTGCGCCCAGAGACCTTTGGATATACTGTTTTTCGGCCCGCCGTTATCACCCAACTCTGATCTGGCAGAGTGTTTGTAACTGAGCGTGGTGCTGTCCTCAATGGCCAGTATGAGTCGTGAGTTGTTTGCAGCGATCACTGTCGCCTGAAATCCGGCCTCAGCGATGGCATC
>NZ_JAGHQW010000266.1 GCF_017744115.1 Salinisphaera sp. G21_0
AACAGCTTGGCCTACGATGGGAATTCACGCTATCCAAACGTATGATGCTGGAGATTCTCTGGCGACAGTCCGAAGATAACCGCGCAAAATACGCTGACAGAATGGACGAGCTATTCAGAACTGTGCCCGCAATCTCACAGTGGTACCGACTGCACCGGATACTCAGGCCACAGAAAATGCAGCAATTCATGGATGCCTGTCTTGACTACCAGGCTAAGCCTGAAACCGTTCCGGAATTAGCGACTCAACAACGGTTGTTGGAAGGAATGCTCCTGATAAACCATTATCTACCGGAACACGGAAATATCCCGGATCTCTGTTTTTCAAACCGGGTGTCAACTGATGATGCAAGAGGCGTGGTTGTTGATGGTGATCACGTCATGTTGGGCCGGGAACGCCTGTGGCACTTTATCACGGCCATACTGTTCGAGTTTAAACAAACAGAGTATCAATTCAGGAATCAAAAGCTTACTGTCATGCCACTCGATGGTGAACCGGTTGTACTCCCAAAACCAGAGTTTACCGTCACGGATACCGGTTTTGTTATAAATAACTGGAC
>NZ_JAGHQW010000267.1 GCF_017744115.1 Salinisphaera sp. G21_0
TTAATCTCCCCGAGATCATAATCCACGGTCAATTTGCTGTAATTATTGGTGCCGCTTTTATGGAGCAGACTGCCTGCGCCGTTATCCTCGAAGGTGCCACCGTCCAGCGACAGGGTCAGGGTTCCGGGCAAAACGCCCCGCTGGAGGTAAGTACGGCTCTGGTTGCCGCTGATATGAACAAAGCGACAGCTGATGGATCGGTTGCTGGCCGAAGTCGCCACCATCGTCTTGCCGGTATAGCCACCGTATTGATCCAGCAAGGGGCTTTCTACCTTGGCGCTCGGCACCAGAGGCGCATAAACGCTCTCGGCCTTTAGCGTCAGGTCGCCTGCGGTAATGTTGGCGCTCATTGGCTGGATGCCATAGTAACGGCTGGTGTCGGCTATCTGCGTTTCCTGAATACGGCTCGTTTCTTCTTCTGGCTCGCCGGGTACGGGAGATGCTCCGATAAAAGTCGTCACCAAAGGAGCGCTAATCTGCATTTCCACCTTACGCCGGGTAAAATCTATATATTCCGCTCCAGTGAAATAGGTAAAAGTCTCAACGGAATAATCAAC
>NZ_JAGHQW010000268.1 GCF_017744115.1 Salinisphaera sp. G21_0
CCTGTGGTGGCCGCCGCCAACCCGAGAAAACGCCGGGTTAGCTTGCCAACCGATGTGCTTGCTGATTCGGCATCCCTGGCCGTCTTTTTCAGGTTGCTGTTACGCAGGGATCTGGCTGTCTGTCTGGCGCTTTCATCCGCCCGTTTGAAGGCGGTCCGGGTGTCGTTTAGCTGCTGTTCGAGCTTGGCCTGCTGCTGCTTCAGGTTTTTGGTCGATAATCCAGCAGAGGACATTGAACCCCGAAGCTTGGCCAGTGCCTCACGCTGGCGGTTATATTCGGTATTGGCCTTTTTTACGTCTTTGCGGGCTTTTGCCATGGCCGTTTGCATGGCCTTGGTGGGCTTGTCGGTCTTGCCCATTTCCCGGCCAAGCCTGGCGACCTTATCTTCAGCCTCACGGAATGCACGACTGGCATCGTGGGTGGCATTGGCCTGCTTTTTAAAAGACGAAAGGAGCTTATTCTGGTTTTCCAGTTCCTCTAATTGGCCTTTAAGCTTATTTGCCTCTTGCCTGAAGGCATCCAGGGAAGCCGAGGATTTTTTAACATCCCTGG
>NZ_JAGHQW010000269.1 GCF_017744115.1 Salinisphaera sp. G21_0
ATGCCCGCCAGGCCGAGGCCATAAAGCAGCAGAACCAGGAGATGATGGCAGACATACCCGCAGAGGAGTCAGACTCAATGACCTGGCCGGAAAAACGACAGGTGTGCTGCGTCAACCTGCTGGAGACCCTGGAGAGGCAGTTCCGGGACAGCTTCCTGAACATGACCAGTACCGCGGGGCAGTACCTTGGCTATGATAACGATCAGGATGACCACCAACCCGGCGCTACCCCGGGCCAGCGCGCCACCGAAGTGTCGGTCACCAGGAATCTGGCCAACCAGTTCCAGAACCTTTATGCGCTCTACAGCGCAGCCCGTTATGACATGGTCAGGGCCACCGGATTCGGAGGCGAGGCGGCAGCGGATGATCGCTTCCAGGGTTACAATGCCGGGGCCATTGGCAAGGTCGTTACCGGGTTGCTGGCAAGATCGGCCAGAATGTCGGCCCCCATCCGGGAGGTGCTGCGGACACTTGGGAATGCTCTGGCCCATGACCATGAGGATCTCCGCGCCAACGACAGGCGTCTCCCGCAGCCGGATACCGCACTGCAGC